>NZ_JBHYJB010000009.1:0-4410 GCF_042740175.1 Streptomyces sp. NPDC059009
GTGGTCTGAAGAAGTACAACGAGTACAAGACCCAGGACGAGAACCACCTCCTGGAGACCACCGGCAAGGAGCTGCGCAAGCTCATGAGCTGGGTCAACGACGACGACAAGTAGTCGGTCGGGCCACGGGGCCGGGGCATGCGCCCCGGCCCCGTCGGCTCTGTGCAGCTATCTGCCACCGCCCTTGTCCGCGGCGTCCAGCCACGGAAGGGTGATCCTTACAGGGAGGCGTAAGACGCCCTCCCGCGCGCCACTACACTTCTGCCATCAACAACGCGTCAGGCCCACAGCGTCGTGCGTCTTCCACGCGGCAAGCACCCTCCACCGCCAGCGGCCACGGGACGGTCGCCCGCAATGGATCTGTGAGGACTCACGTGAGCACTTCTGCCACCGGCAAACCGGTTGTACTCATCGCTGAAGAGCTGTCGCCCGCCACCGTCGACGCCCTGGGACCGGACTTCGAGATCCGCCAGTGCAACGGAGCGGACCGGGCCGAGCTGCTGCCCGCCATCGCCGACGTGGACGCCATCCTGGTGCGCTCCGCGACCAAGGTCGACGCCGAGGCCATCGCCGCCGCCAAGAAGCTGAAGGTCGTCGCCCGCGCGGGCGTCGGCCTCGACAACGTCGACGTCTCCGCCGCCACCAAGGCCGGCGTGATGGTGGTGAACGCGCCGACGTCGAACATCGTCACCGCCGCCGAGCTCGCCTGCGGCCTCATCCTGGCCACCGCCCGCAACATCCCGCAGGCCAACACCGCCCTGAAGAACGGCGAGTGGAAGCGCTCCAAGTACACCGGCGTCGAGCTCGCCGAGAAGACGCTCGGCGTCGTCGGCCTCGGCCGCATCGGCGCGCTCGTCGCGCAGCGCATGTCCGCCTTCGGCATGAAGGTCGTCGCGTACGACCCCTACGTACAGCCCGCGCGCGCCGCGCAGATGGGCGTGAAGGTCCTCTCCCTCGACGAGCTGCTCGAGGTCTCGGACTTCATCACGGTCCACCTCCCGAAGACCCCGGAGACCCTCGGTCTCATCGGCGACGAGGCGCTGCACAAGGTGAAGCCCTCCGTGCGCGTCGTGAACGCCGCGCGCGGCGGCATCGTCGACGAGACGGCGCTGTACTCGGCGCTCAAGGAGGGCCGCGTCGCGGGCGCGGGCCTGGACGTGTACGCGAAGGAGCCCTGCACGGACTCCCCGCTCTTCGAGCTCGACCAGGTCGTCTGCACCCCGCACCTGGGCGCGTCCACGGACGAGGCGCAGGAGAAGGCGGGCATCGCGGTCGCCAGGTCGGTGCGGCTCGCGCTCGCCGGTGAGCTCGTCCCGGACGCGGTGAACGTCCAGGGCGGCGTCATCGCCGAGGACGTGCGCCCGGGCCTGCCGCTCGCCGAGAAGCTCGGCCGCATCTTCACCGCGCTGGCCGGCGAGGTCGCGGTCCGCCTGGACGTCGAGGTGTGCGGCGAGATCACCCAGCACGACGTGAAGGTGCTCGAACTCTCCGCGCTGAAGGGCGTGTTCGAGGACGTCGTCGACGAGACGGTGTCGTACGTGAACGCGCCGCTGTTCGCGCAGGAGCGCGGCGTCGAGGTCCGCCTGACGACGTCGAGCGAGTCCCCGGACCACCGCAACGTGGTCACGGTGCGCGGCACGCTCACCGGCGGCGAGGAGGTCTCGGTCTCCGGCACGCTCGCCGGTCCCAAGAACCACCAGAAGATCGTCGCCGTCGGCGGCTACGACGTGGACCTGGCGCTCGCCGACCACATGGTGGTGCTGCGCTACCAGGACCGTCCCGGCGTCGTCGGCACGGTCGGCCGGATCGTCGGCGAGGCGGGCATCAACATCGCGGGCATGCAGGTCTCCCGCGCGGACCAGGGCGGCGAGGCCCTGGCGGTCCTGACGGTCGACGACACGGTGCCGACGGCGGTCCTCGGGGACCTCGCGGCGGAGGTCGGTGCGGCGTCCGTCCGCTCGGTCAACCTCGTGGACTAGGGCGCCCCAGCGCGTAGTTGCCGGTTGCCACCGGCTTCGCCGAGTTCGTCCTTGAACGCCGGACGGGCTGGATTCCTCCAGCCCGTCCGGCGTTCGGCTTTCCGCTCAGACCAGTGCCGCCTCCCGCTCCGACTCGGCCCCGGCGTCTGCCTTCTCGGGCACCCTGACCTTACGCAGGCTCACCGCCGCAAGACCCGCGGCGGCCACCAGCAGAACCGCCCCCGCCAGCGCAGCGACCTGCATCCCGCTGGTGAACGCCTCCCGCGCGGCGGCAAGGAGCGTCGAGCCCGCCTCGCCCGGCAGGTGCCGCGCGACCGCCACCGCCCCGCCCAGCGTCTCCTGGGCCTCGGCGGGCGCGGACGAGGGGATCTCGCTCCGGTACACCGCGTTGCCGATGGAGCCGAGCAGCGCCATGCCCAGCGCGCCGCCGAACTCCTGCCCGGTCTCCAGGAGCGAGGACGCGGTGCCCGCCTTCTCGGCGGGGGCGGCACCGAGCGCCAGGTCCGTGAGCTGTGAGCCGATGACGACGGCGCCGCAGGCGAGGACGCCCGCACCGGCGAGCACGGTCCACATCGCATCCGTACCGGCCAGCGTGAGCAGGCCGTAGCCGCACGCCGAGGTCACGAAGCCGAGGGCGACGACGTGGGCGCGGTTCATGCCGCGCTGCACCAGGGCGGTGGCGACCGGCGCCGCGAAGCCGATGAGGACCGAGGGGAGCAGCGCCCACAGCGCGGCCTCCATCGCGCTCTTGCCGAGCACCGACTGCAGGTACTGCGTGGTGAAGTAGGCCGAACCCATCATCCCCAGCGCGGAGATGAGGTTGAGGGAGACGGCGGGGCCGAAGCCGTGGCCGCCGCGGAACAGGGCGGGGGAGATCATCGGGGACGCGGCGGTGCGCTGGCGCCGGACGAACAGGACGGCGAAGACGAGTCCGGCGGCGAGCGACACCGCGTACGGGAGCTCGAAGCCCTCGGCGGCGATCTCCTTGAGGCCGTAGACGACGGGCAGCACCGCGGCCATCGACAGCGGCACGCTCAGCAGGTCGAAGCGGCCCGGCTCCGGGTCCCTGAACTCGGGGATCAGGAGCGGCGCGAGGACCAGGAGCAGCACCATCGCGGGCAGGTTGACGAGGAAGACCGAGCCCCACCAGAAGTGCTCGACGAGGACGCCGCTCAGCACCGAGCCGAGCGCGATGCCCGCGACCATGACCGTCTGCCAGATGCCGATGGCTGTCGCGCGCTGCCTGGCGTCGACGAACATGTTCCGGATCAGGCCCATCGTGGACGGCATCAGGGTCGCGCCGCCGATGCCGAGGACCGCGCGGGCGGCGATGAGGGTCTCCGCGCTGTTCGCGTACGCCGCCGTGAGCGAGGCGGCGCCGAAGGCCGTGGCGCCGAACAGGAGCAGCTTGCGGCGGCCGATGCGGTCGCCGAGCGAGCCCATCGTGATCAGCAGCCCGGCGAGCACGAAGGCGTAGATGTCGAAGATCCACAGCTGCTGGGTGCCGCTCGGCTCCAGGTCCGCGTTGATCGCGGGGATCGCGAAGTAGAGCACCGAGACGTCCATGGAGACCAGGAGCAGCGGGAGCATCAGGACGGCGAGAGCGGTCCACTCCTTGCGCGTGGCGCGCGGTGAGTTCGTCATGCCTCGAACCATACGAGCGTCTTAAACGTTTGTCTAGTACGTGCGTATAGGACGGCCGTATGGATCAGGGGTAGGCTGCCCGCATGGGACACCGTGAGGATCTGCTCGAAGGCGCCAAGCGCTGCCTGCTGGAGAAGGGGTTCGCGCGTACCACCGCGCGCGACATCGTGAAGGAGTCGGGGACCAACCTGGCCTCGATCGGCTACCACTACGGGTCGAAGGACGCGCTGCTCGCGGAGGCGTACGTCGCCCTGATCGAGCCCATGGGCACGGCGTTCGAGGCGGCGGCGGACAGCGGCGGCATCGCCGCGGGGGGCCTGGAGCGGTTCCGGGACGGCTGGGCGAACATCATCCGCACGATGCCTCAGTCCCGGGCGATCTGGATGATGTCGCTCGAGGTCATCACGCAGGGCGAACGGCTCGCGGGCATCCGGGACTTGCTGGCCAAGGCGCAGGTGGAGGGGCGGCGCGGGCTCACCGCGATGTTCACGGGCATCGACGAGGACGCCCTCCCGCAGGACATGGTCGAGAGCGAGGGGCGCCTCTATACGACGCTGCTCAACGGCCTGATGGTGCAGTGGCTCTTCGACGAGGCGTCGGCCACGGATGCCGAGCAGCTCACGGAGGGGCTGCGGCGGGTGATGGAGCGGGTGTCGGACAGCCCCTGAAACGGCTGTGGTGGGGGGGGGGGTGTTTAGCCCCGACACCCCCGGCGCGGGCGCGACGCACGGGAGATGAGGGTAGGACATGTCCGGGCAGGGGGACGGGTTCTATCAAGCCGCGGGGGA
>NZ_JBHYJB010000009.1:4420-18694 GCF_042740175.1 Streptomyces sp. NPDC059009
GGCGCCCCCCACCGCCGCCTCCGGCCGGGGGGGGGGGGGGGGGGGGGGGCGGGGGGGGGGCCCCCCCCCCCCGGGGGGGGGGGGGGGGGGGGCCCCCCCCCCCCCCCCCCCACCACCGGGGCCGTGCAGCACGTCAGGTCAGGTCAGGTCAGGCCAGGTCGGCTCAGGGTCAGGCATTGAGGCACGCCGCGGGCACCCACCCCGCGGGCCTGCCCTTGCCGTAGGGGCCGCCGTAGTACCACTTGTCGCTCTTCTTGCCGCACAGGTTGTACTTCTGGCCCTTGGTCGGCTTGAAGGGGTTGCAGATGTCGCCCTTCTTGCCCTTGGGCCACAGGCCCAGCGCGGTGCTGCCGACCTTCGGGCTCTTGCGGATCTTCACGCTCTGCTTGGCGGGAACGTTGATGAAGTGGTCGTTGCAGCTGGGTTTCGCGGCCTTGGCCACCGGCGAGGCGGGCGCATCGGCCGAGGCGACGCCCGCGGTGAGCGTGGTGCCGACGAGCGCGGCGGCGGCGACTGCTGGGCCCAGCAAGCGGAGTCTCATGGGGTGTTCGTCCTCCCGTAGGTGTGGCGTGAACTGATCGGGAGTGACAGTAGCCTGACAAGATCGTGGAACTCGTCGGCGGAGGCGGCCTGTTGCGGATCCCTTACAGCCGTGACGCCTTCAACACCATGTGCAGCAGCAGCCGGTCCTCGCCCTCGTCCAGGTCCAGGCCGGTGAGCTGCTCCACGCGTGAGAGGCGGTAGTAGAGGGTCTGGCGGTGGATGCCCAACTCGGCCGCCGTGCGCCCCGCCTGGCCCGCACAGTCGAGGAACACCTCGGCGGTGCGGGCGAGTTCGCGGCCGCCGGGGGAGAGGAGCAGCTGGGCCACCGGGTCGTGCGCGGCCTCGGCGGGCAGCGCCGTCAGCAGGCGGTACGGGCCGATGTCCGCCCACTGCGCGACCGGCCGGAGCCGTGGCTCCGCGAGCGCCGCGCGCGCCGCCGCCGTCGCCTCGCCCCAGGCGGCTCCGAGCTCGTCGAGCCCGGCCCGCGCCGCCGCGACGCCCGCAGCGAGCGCGCCGCCGGGCCCACCCGGCCTACCGGAACCGCCGGCCGCGGCGGAGCTTCCGGACGAGGGAGAGCCGCCGGACGCACCGGAGCCGCTTGCCGCGCGCGCCCCGCCCGCCGCCGCGTCGAGCAGCCGCGCCCCCGCCGACAGCGCGGGCGCCAGGGAGTCCGCCGAGCGCAGCCGCACCAGGGCGCCGAGGCACTGCCCGGTCGTCCCCCACGGCACCGTGCACAGCGCCGCGGCGCCCGGCACATTGCGCACCGAAGGCGCCTCCTCCGGGTCCGCCGAGGGCCACGGGGCCACACACACCACGGCGTGCAGGCCGTCGGCGCGCGGGCCGAGCGCGGTGCGCAGCTCGGCCACCGCCATGTCCCGCTGCCAGCCGCGCTCCGCCGTCAGGGCCGCCCGGAACTCGCGGGTCAGATCGGCGCCCGCCTGCGCCTCGTCGGCGAGCAGCGCGCCGATCCGGACGGCCACCTCCATCGCGGCGTTCAACTGCTCGTCCGTGGGCCCCGGTTCACCGTCCAGGAGCCAGACGTAGCCGAGCGCGAAGCCGCGGTGGTTCACCGGGAGGCAGATCCGGCCGCGGTAGACGCCCGCCTCCGGGGTGGGCGGGATGCGCACCGGGCCCCTGGCGCGCGCGATGCCGAAGCCCTCGAACCAGGCGCGGACCTCCGCCGTGGAGCGGCGCGTGAGGATCGAGCGGGTCCTGACCGGGTCGAGCGCCGTCGCGTCGAAGTCGGAGCCGTCGCCCGCGTCGCTGTCCTGGGCGCCGAAGGCGATCAGCTCGAAGTCCCGGTTCTCCAGGGTCGCCGGGGCGCCGAGCAGCGCCGAGATCTCATCCACCAGTTCCTGGTAATCGCCCTTCACAGCGTCCATTCTGGACTAGTTCCTCCGTGTCTTCAGACATGTGTCTGAGATCCAGCGCACGGATGCGTGACAGCTGTCCATGGCCCACGATCGTGGGTGATCCCTAAATTTCACGGTGGTTCTCCCCCTGTCCATACTCCCCGTGGAGGTGCCCCGTGCTGGGTCCCGTGATCCTTGCCGCGTCGCGCAGCGACAAGATGCGCCGTTTCGTCTCGGCGGCCCCCGGCACCAAGCAGGTGGTCGACCGGTTCATCGCGGGTGAGAGCGTCGAGCAGGTCGTCCAGATCGTCCTGGACGCCGCCGACCAGGGCCTCGAGGTCACCCTCGACGTGGTGGGCGAGGACATCACCACTGCGGAGCAGGCCACCGCCGCCCGCGACGCCTATCTCGGCCTGATCGCGCACCTCAAGGACCTCGGCCTCGGTGAGAAGGCCGAGATGTCGGTGAAGCTGTCGATGTTCGGCCAGGCGCTGGACGGTGGCCACGAGCTCGCCCTCGCCAACGTCCGGCCGGTCGTCGAGGCCGCCGCCGCCATCGGCACCACCGTCACCCTGGACGCCGAGGACCACACCACCCTCGACTCGATGTTCGCCATCCACGAGGAGCTGCGGCAGGACTTCCCGCAGACCGGCTGCGTCATCCAGGCGTACCTGTTCCGCACCGAGGACGACGCCCGCCGCCTCGCCGCGAACGGCTCCCGCGTCCGCATCGTGAAGGGCGCCTACAAGGAGCCCGCCTCGGTCGCGTACCAGGACAAGACCGAGATCGACAAGGCGTACGTCCGCATCCTGCGCATCTTGATGGAGGGCGAGGGGTACCCGATGATCGGGTCCCACGACCCCCGCCTGATCGCCATCGGCCAGGAGCTGGCCCGCCGCGCCGGGCGCAAACTGGACGAGTACGAGTTCCAGATGCTGTACGGCATCCGTACGGACGAACAACTTCGGCTCGCCGCCGAGGGACATCGCATGCGCGTCTACACGGCGTACGGCACGGACTGGTACGGATACTTCATGCGCCGTCTGGCGGAGAAGCCCGCCAACCTCCGCTTCTTCGCCCGCTCCATCCTCACCAAGGGCTGAGCCCCCCTCTTTTCGACCCTGTTGCCCCTCCAGATCAGAAGGAGTTACGGACCTCATGGACGCTGTGACCCAGGTTCCGAAGCCGATCAACGAGCCGGTGCACGGCTACGCCCCCGGTTCGCCCGAGCGCGCCCGCCTGGAGGCCAAGCTCAAGGAGCTGGCCGACAACCCGATCGAGCTGCCGATGACGATCGGCGGCGTGAAGCGGCTCGGCGGCGGGGAGCCCTTCCAGGTCGTCCAGCCGCACAACCACAAGGCGGTCATCGGCACCGGCCGGAACGCCACCACGCAGGACGCCCAGGACGCGGTCGACGCCGCCCTGGCCGCCGCCCCGGCCTGGCGCGCCATGTCCTTCGACGACCGCGCCGCGATCATCCTGCGCGCCGCCGAGCTGCTCTCCACCACGTGGCGCGAGACCCTCGCGGCCTCCACGATGCTGGGCCAGTCGAAGACCGCGCAGCAGGCCGAGATCGACACCCCCTGTGAGCTCGTCGACTTCTGGCGCTTCAACGTGGCGTACGCCCGCGACCTGCTCGCCGAGCAGCCGCCGGCCAACTCCACCGGCGTCTGGAACCGCCTGGACCACCGCCCGCTCGAGGGCTTCGTCTACGCGATCACGCCCTTCAACTTCACGGCGATCTCCGGCAACCTGCCGACCGCCCCCGCCCTCATGGGCAACGTCGTGGTGTGGAAGCCGTCCCCGACGCAGACCCACGCCGCCGTGCTGCTCATGCAGCTCCTGGAGGAGGCGGGCCTGCCCAAGGGCGTCATCAACCTCGTGACCGGCGACGGCCTCGCGGTCTCCGAGATCGCCCTGAACCACCGCGACCTGGCGGGCATCCACTTCACCGGCTCGACGCCCACCTTCCAGCACCTGTGGAAGACGGTCGGCGAGAACATCGCGAAGTACCGCACGTACCCGCGTCTGGTCGGCGAGACCGGCGGCAAGGACTTCGTGGTCGCGCACCCGAGCGCCGACCGCGCGATCCTGAAGACGGCCCTGACCCGTGGCGCCTTCGAGTACCAGGGCCAGAAGTGCTCGGCGACCTCCCGTGCCTACATCCCGGCCTCCATCTGGAACTCCGGCTTCAAGGAGGAGTTCGCGGCCGAGGTCGACGGCATCACGATGGGCGACGTCACCGACCTCTCCAACTTCATCGGCGCCGTCATCGACGAGCGGTCCTTCGCCAAGAACAAGGCCGCGATCGACCGGGCGCAGGCGGACGACTCCTGCACGATCGTCGCGGGCGGCACCTACGACGACTCGGTCGGCTACTTCGTGCGCCCGACCGTCGTCGAGTGCTCGGACCCGGCCAACGAGGTCTTCACGACCGAGTACTTCGGCCCGTTCCTCGCCGTGCACGTCTACGAGGACGACGCGTACGAGGAGATGCTGACCCAGATGGAGTCGGTGTCCGACTACGCGCTCACGGGCTCGGTCATCGCGGGCGACCGCGCCGCGGCCGCATACACGATGGAGAAGCTCCGCTACGCGGCGGGCAACTTCTACATCAACGACAAGTCGACCGGCGCCGTCGTCGGCCAGCAGCCCTTCGGCGGCGGCCGCGCCTCCGGCACCAACGACAAGGCGGGCGCCCCGCAGAACCTGCAGCGCTGGACGCTGACCCGCGCCATCAAGGAGACGCTGGTCCCGCCGACCGACTACCCGTACCCGCACATGGGCTGAACGCCCGGGCGCATCGGCTGACGGCACCGACGCCGGTCACCGCTGAACCCCGCCCCCGTCCTTGGTCCCCCAACCGAGGACGGGGGCGGTCTGCGTTTCCCGGGGCTCAACCGACGCGCCGGGCAAGGAAGTCGTCGATCAGCGCGGCGATCTGCGGCGCGTGCGTCTCCAGGGCGAAGTGGCCTGTCGGCAGCAGATGCACCTCGGCGTCCGGCAGATCGCGCCGGAACGCGAGCGCGCCCTCCGGCACGAACACCTGGTCACCCGCGCCCCACACGGCGAGCACCGGCACCTGGCTCGCCCGGAAGTACGCATGGAAGTCCGGGTAGAGCGCGATGTTGCTGCCGTAGTCGCCGATGAGACCGAGCTGGATCTCGTCCTGGCCCGCGCGCGCCATCAGGGCCGCGTCGTGATGCCAGGCGTCGGGGCTGAGCAGACTCCGGTCCCGCTCCGGGACCCCCGTCTCGTACTGCCACCTGATGCCTTCGAGGGACCTGATCTCCCGTATGGGCGCGGCCGTCTTCTCATTCGGCTCCTCGATGTACGCGAGCACCGGCGCCCACGCCTCGGCGCCGAGCCCCTCCTCGTACGCGTTGCCGTTCTGCGTGACGATCGCCGTGATCCGCTCCGGGTGGGCGAGCGCGAGGCGCAGCCCGATCGGGGCGCCGTAGTCCTGGACGTAGAGCGCGAACCGGTCGAGGCCGAGCGCCTCGGTGAACTCGGCGGTCACCTCGGCGAGTTCGGCGAAGGTGTAGCGGAACGCGGTGGCGGAGGGCGCCGCCGAGCGGCCGAAGCCGATGTGGTCGGGGGCGATGACGCGGAGGGGGTGCCTCCCTGCTCGAGCGGAGCCGAGAGCTTGGGGGAGGTGGGCGAGCTTCGGGAGGAGGTCGCGGAACATGTGCGAGCTGGTGGGGAAGCCGTGCAGGAGCAGCAGGACCGGGGCGTCGGCGGGGCCGGCCTCGCGGTAGAAGACCTCATGGCCGCGGACGGTGACGGTGCGGTGGTGGACCTGACGCGCGCTCATGTTTCTAACCCTTCAAAGTTCCTTCGGTGGTTGCGTTGAGATGAGTAGAGCACGCGTCCGGCTAACCAGTCAATCAACTTTTAGAGGTTAGGTACTCGGGAGGGTGTCAGACCTCCACGAGGACCTGGTCCAGGGACTTCCGTACGAGGTCGGGGACTTGGCAGTCCGGGGCGGGGTGGCCGACGGGGATGACCGCGAACGCCTTCTCGTTCTCGGGGCGGCCGAGCACCTCGGAGAGGAACCGCATCGGGCTCGGCGTGTGGATCAGCGCGGCCAGGCCCGAGAGGTGCAGGGCGGACAGGAGCATGCCGACGGCGATGCCGACCGACTCGTCCACGTAGTAGTGCTTGTGCTTGGTGCCGTCCTCGCCCAGCCAGTAGCGCTGCTGGAACACGACGATCAGGGCGGGCGCGTCCGTGAGGTGCGGCTTCACCTCGTCCGTGCCGAGGGGGCGCAGCGCGGCGAGCCACTCCTCGCCGAGGCGCCCATCGTAGGAGATCTGCTCCTCGTGCTCGGCGGCCTCGCGGATGCGGCGGCGTATCTCCGGGTCCTGGACCAGGACGAAGGTCCACGGCTGCTGGTGCGCGCCGGACGGCGCGGTGGCCGCGCAGGCGATGGCGTCGCGGACGACCTGCGTGGGCACGGGGTCGCCGGAGAACTGCCGCACCGTGCGGCGCTGCTCCATCCGCTCCCTCAACTCGGCCGCGCGCGCGAGGGATTCGGCCTCGGGCATGCGGGCGGGGCGGTACGGGACGCCGCGGTAGGGGTGGCCGTGGATGGGCGTCCAGGGCCGCTGTCCGGATTCTGGAGTGTGCTGTTCGGTTGATGGCATGTCTGGGAGTGTGCCCAGCGGGCGGGGGTTCAACTGTCCGTACTGGACGGTTGAGGGCCCTGCCGGGGAGAGGCGTGGACGGAGAGGACGGCGCTGCGCGGAAATCGGGGAGCGCGGCGGATACGGGGGTGGGTACCGTGGCGCGGTGACCATCCTTCGCGCCGCGCACACCGCCGACCTCGGGCGGACCGAACTCCACGCCGTCCGCGCCCTGTTGGACGAGGCGTTCGACGGCGACTTCGCCGACGAGGACTTCGAGCACTGCCTCGGCGGGATGCACGCCCTGATCGAGCAGGGCGGCGAACTCGTCGCCCACGGCTCGGTGATCCAGCGCCGCGTCCTGCACCGGGGCCGCGCGCTGCGCACCGGGTACGTGGAGGCGGTCGCCGTCCGCGCCGACCTGCGGCGCAAGGGGCTCGGCGGCCTGCTGATGGCGGAGCTGGAGCGGGTGCTCGACGGTGCGTACGAGCTCGGCGCGCTCTCCGCGTCGGACGAGGGTGCGGCCCTGTACCGGTCCCGCGGCTGGCAGGTGTGGCCGGGCCGGATCGGCGCGCTCGGCCCGGAGGGCGTCGTGCCCCTGCCGGAGGAGGAGGGCACGACGTTCGTACGGGACCGGGGTGAACGCCTGGACACCGCCCACGAGTTGCTCTTCGACTGGCGGGACGGGGACGTGCTCTAGCTCCGGGCCGCCGTGAGCGGGGCACCGGTCGCGCGGACGATGATCTTCCCCTGGTTCTGCCCGCGCAGCATGCCGAGGAACGCCTCGACGATCCCGCCGAACCCGTCCACCACGGTCTCGTCGAGCCCGATCCGCCCGCTCTGCAGCTGCGGCACCACGAACGCGTGCAACTCCTCCTGCAGATCACGGTAGTTGCGGACGTGGAAGCCCTCGATGCGCAGGCTCTTCTCCACGACGTCGGCGTGGTTGAACAGGACGGGCGGCGCGTCCGGCGTGTTGTACTGGCCGATGGTGCCGATCCGCACGACCCGGCCGAAGTCGCGCAGCGCGCCGATCGCCGCGCCCAGGTGGTCGCCGCCGACGTTGTCCACGAACACGTCGATGCCGTCCGGCGCCGCCTTCGCGAGCTGCTCGGCGACCGGGCCCTCGCGGTAGTTGAAGACGGTGTCGTAGCCGACGTGCTCCGTCAGATACGCGGCCTTCGCCGCCGTGCCCGCGCTGCCCACGAGTCGCCCCGCACCGAGCACCCGGGCGAGCCGCCCGGTGGCCGTGCCCACCCCGCCCGCGGCGGCCGACACGAACAGGTCCTCGCCCTCCTGGAGCCGGGCGATGCGGGTGAGCCCGACGTAGGCGGTGAGCCCGGTGCCTCCGAGGATGCCGAGGTGCGCGGAGAGCGGCACGCCCGGGAAGTCGGGCAGCTCCCTCGCCTCCTCGGGGCGCACGACGGAGTGGGTGCGCCAGCCGTGCCGGTGGAACACGACGGCGCCCTCGACGAGTCCGGGCGTCCGCGAGGCGACGACCCGCCCGATGGTCCGCCCCTCCAGGGGCTCGTTCAGCGCGAAGTCACCGTCCATCATCTCGCGGTGGTACGGGTCCACGGACCAGTAGAGGTTCTCCACGACGGCGGTGCCGGGCGCGGGCGAGGGGACGCCGGACTCGACGACGGCGAAGTCGCCGGGGGAGGGGAAGCCGTGGGGGCGGGCGATCTGGTGCACGGTGCGCGCGATGTCGTTCATGGCGGCGACGGTACGGAGGAATGCGGGGCGCGGGCACCGGGTTGGGCTCATGGAACGGGCCGATGCATGAAGAGGGCTCATAGGTGCAGGTGGGGGAGTCGATGGGAAGCGTACGAAGGGGCGGGGCTGTGAGGGGTGGGCGAGCTGTCGCGGGCGATGGGGCTGTGGCGGGCGGTGAGGCCGTGGCGGGCGATGGGGCTGTGGTGCGTGACGGGGCCGTGCGGGGGCGCCGAGCCGTGCCGGGCGGGTCGGGCTTCTCGGCCGGCGCGCCCGCGGAGGGTGGCGGGGGCGGTGCACCTGAGGGGGGTGGCGGGCGCGGCGGACACGAGGGGGGCGGCGCGAGCGCGCGGGGGCGCCGGGCTGCGCCGGAGCGCCCGGCCGCCACGGGTGGCCGGGGCGTCTCGCCTCGCGAGGGCGCCGGTGATCTCGCCCCGCACGAGCTGCGGATCCTCGTGGCCGTCGAGCGCGAGCGCGGCTTCTCCGCGGCCGCCCAGGCCCTCGGCCTCACCCAGTCCGCCGTCTCGCACTCCGTCCGGGGCACCGAGCGCAAGGTCGGCGCCGTGCTCTTCGAGCGGGGCCGCAAGGGCGCGAGCCCGACCTCCGCGGGCGAGACCGCCGTGGCGCACGCCCGCCGTGTGCTCCGGCTCCTCGACGCGCTCGCCGTCGACGCCCGCTCCGCCGCGACCGGCACCGTCGCGGGCCCGCTGCGCATCGCCGCCTTCCGCAGCGCGGCCCTGCATCTGCTGCCGCCCGTCCTGGAGCGCCTCACCGCCCGCCACCCCGGCATCGAACCGGAGGTACGCATCGTGCGCGAGGTCGGCGCGGGCACCGCGGGCGAGGTCGCGGCGGGCCGGGCCGACGTGGGGATCGCCACCATCGGGACGAACGCCCCGACGCCACCGGGCCTGATCACCAGGGTGCTCCTGGAGGAGCCGTACTCCCTGGTGCACCCCGCCGGGCACGCCGACCCGCGCTCGCTGCCCCTCGTGGACTGGACGGAGAACTGCACCTCGTACACCCGGGACTGGTGGACCGGGCAGGACTGGATCCCGAAGGCCACCGTGCGGACCGAGGACGACGGCGCGGTGCTCTCGATGGTGAGCAGCGGCCTCGGCATGGCGATCATGCCCGCCCTCTCCCTGACCGGCGCCCCGCCCACGGTCGAGATCACCGACCTCGGCGCGGAGCGCCCGACCCGCGAGGTCGGCTACGTCACCACGCCGGAGCTCGTCGCCACGGGCGCGGTGCGGGCCCTGATCCGCGAGCTCAGGGCGGCTTCTGGCGGCGGCCGGAGCTGACTCCGTTCAACTGCCGGGCAACTGTCCGGAACCGCCTGTTCAGGCGCGAAACCGCCGTTCAGGTGCCGTGCCCGTCTCAGATAGTAGGAAGTCCGAGTAATTGTGGAGACAGACGCTCCGTCCTCCCTTAGCTTTGTAGAAGCCGAACGTCTCGCTTGATCAAGCGAATGGCGGCAGTGAGTCGGAGCCCCGAGCAGGCGAACCCTGCGGCTCCCTCTTCCGCCCCTTCCGGCGTCTCGTAGTCCCTCCGCACTCCCGGTGTGCTTTCTGAAGGAGTCGATTTCCCATGGCCGAGATGACCGTGACCCCCCGCCGCGTCCGTCACACCTCCCGTACGAACGACGTCGACCGCAAGAACGCCGCCGCTGCCCTCCAGCGCGCCCTGGACCGCAGGGACAACGGCGGCGAGACCGGTCACTGAGACCGGTCACGGAGCTCAGTCACCGAGACCGGTCACTGGGTCCGCTTCCCCCGTACGACCTCGAAGTGGTCGATGCGCTGTCCGCTCTCGGAGAGCGCGGAGACCGACAGCTTCGGGCGCGACCCCGTCGTGACCTCGACCGCGAGGAACGAGAAGCCGGTGTACCGCACCCGCGACCACTCCACCGTGTCCGGGTCGGGAAGCCGTGACTTCGTCCAGTGGAACGTGAGGATCGAGTCCCGGTCGTTCACGTTCCCCTCGTAGCTGTCCTTGACCCCGAGTCCGAAGCCGTACAGGTCCTTGCCCGCGCCGCCCGCGGTGACGTACACGATGCCGTCGCGCGTCGGATCGGTCGACGCGCCGACCGGCACGGGCTTGCCGACCTCGCCGCCCTTGATGGCGTCCGTCCGCTCGTACACGTGGTTGTGGCCATTGATCACCAGGTCCACCTGGTGCTTGGTGAACAGGTCCAGCCAGGCGTCGCGCACCCCGCCGTCGGAGGCGTGCGTGGACGTCGAGTACATGCAGTGGTGGAAGAAGACCACGACGAAGTCGATGCCCTTGGCGGCGCGCAGCTCCCCGAGCCGCTTGTCGAGCCAGGCCGTCTGCTTCCCGTCCGTGTAGCCCTTGTTGGCGGGGATCTCGTACGAGACGTCGTTCGCGTCGAGCGCGACCACGCCCACAGTGCCGTAGGTGAACGAGTAGACGCCCGGCGCGTTCTTCGGGTCGAAGCCGTTCTCGGGCAGGGACCAGCGGGCCGACTGGCCGCCGTAGCCGTTGGGCGAGTACCACGCCTCCATGTCGTGGTTGCCCGTCGTCACCATCCACGGAACGGACTTGGCCACGCTCTCGGTCTGCGCCAGGAACTGGTCCCACACCCGCGCGTCATACGTGTCCGACTCCTTGCCGTGGCCGCTGGAGTCCGCGTAGCAGATGTCCCCGGCGTGCAGGTGGAAGGAGGGGTTCTGGCCCAGGATCACCTGGTCGTTGGCGAGCGCGTGATAGCTGACGCCCTGGTCGCCGAAGGCCGTGAAGACGAACTTCTCCGGCTTGGCCGGAGCCGTACGGAAGGTACCGACGGTGGACATCCGCTCGGGCGAGGCCGGGTCGAAGCCGTCGTGCCCGACGCCGTAGTAGTACGTCGTGTCCGGCTTCAAGTTGTCGAGCGCGACGTGCAGATAGAGCTGCTCGACCTCGGGGAGCTTCTTGGACAGGGACGGGGTGTGCAGGGCGCGCACCTCGGCCTCGATCTTCCGGCTCAGCTCCCAGGGCTTCAACCCCACGCGTACGTAAGGCTTCTTGACCGCGAAGGGCACCTGCCAGGAGATCCGCATCTGCGTCTTCGGGTCGGCGCCGAAGGCGAGATGGCGGCCGAACGGCGCCACCAGCGAGCCGTCGACCTTGACCGGGGCGGGCGGCGACGCGAGCGGCGCGGCCGGCGAGGAGCCCCCGCCGTACGCCGAACCGGAGCTCCCCGCGAGGAGACCGGCGCCGCCCACAGCGCCCGCGGTGGCGACCGAACTGGCCAGAACCTTGCGGCGGGAGAACTTCTTGCGGAGGTATTCGTGCTGCTCCGGCATGCTCATGCGGCGCGCGAGCTGCTCGGGTATGCCGACGTCAGGGGTGTCCATGACCGGAAAACTTCCCAGTAACTTTCAACTCCGGCCAGACACTGGGATGAACAAAATCTGTCCAGGAGGAAACCGGGGACCCTGTCGGGATCCGACAGGGCCCGGGTGGCGCGATGGCCGACCGTCCGATTGTCCGCATGCTGGACGGCGAGTGTCATCCCATGGGACGGGGCGTACGCTTCCGTCATGTCTCGCAGCATCAATCTCGCAGTGATTCCCGGTGACGGCATCGGCCAGGAGGTCGTGGCCCAGGGACTCAAGGTCCTCAATGCCGTCCTTCCCCAGGAAGTGAAGCTGGAGACCAAGGAGTTCGACTTCGGCGCCAGGCGCTACCACGCCACCGGTGAGACCCTCACCGACGCCGACGTCGCGGCCCTCAAGCAGCATGACGCGATCCTCCTCGGCGCCATCGGCGACCCGTCGGTGCCCTCCGGCGTCCTGGAGCGCGGCTTCCTGCTGAAGCTCCGCTTCCTCTTCGACCACCACGTCAACCTGCGGCCCTCGAAGCTGCTCCCCGGCGTCTCCACCCCGCTCGCCGGGCAGCCGGAGATCGACTTCGTCGTGGTCCGCGAGGGCACCGAGGGCCCCTACACCGGCAACGGCGGCTCGATCCGCACCGGCACCCCGCACGAGGTCGCCACCGAGGTCTCGGTGAACACGGCCTTCGGTGTGGAGCGCGTGGTCCGTGACGCCTTCGCCCGCGCCCAGGCCCGTCCGCGCAAGAAGCTGACGCTGGTCCACAAGAACAACGTCCTCGCGTACGCCGGTCACCTCTGGACCAACATCTTCAACACGGTGGCCAAGGAGTTCCCCGAGGTCACCACCGAGTACATCCACGTCGACGCCGCGACGATCTACCTCGTCACCGACCCGGCCCGCTTCGACGTGATCGTCACCGACAACCTCTTCGGCGACATCATCACCGACCTCGCCGCGGCCGTCTCCGGCGGCATCGGCGTCGCGGCCTCCGGCAACATCAACCCGAGCCGCGAGTTCCCCTCGATGTTCGAGCCCGTGCACGGCTCGGCCCCGGACATCGCCGGGCAGGGCAAGGCCGACCCGACGGCCACCATCCTGTCCGTCGCGCTGCTGCTGCGCCACCTCGGCTTCGAGACCGAGGCCGCCCGCGTCGAGGACGCTGTCTCCGCCGACCTGGGCGAACGCGGTGACTCGGTGCGCACCACCACCGAGATCGGCGACGCCCTCGCGGTACGCGTGGCGGGCTGAGCCCGTCGGCCGACAGACACCTGTTCACTGAAGCCGCCGGGCCGCATCAGCACCCGGCGGCTTCTCCTGTGCGGCCCTCGGGTGCCACCATCGTCACCAGGGCCGCAGTACGCCGTTTCCTACCTCGGCCCTCCGCGAGCGATAATCGAACGTGGGGCCGCGACATGCGGGGAAGCTCGGACGTCCTACTAGAGGCGTGAGCGCGGTCCGCCACACACAACGGTGAAGGACACGCACTCATGACCACGACGCCCACGATCGAGCTCAAGCCCTCCTCGACCCCGCTGTCCGACGCGGAGCGCGAGGCGATGCTGGCGAACCCGGGATTCGGGCGCCACTTCACCGACCACATGGTCACCATCAAGTGGACCGAGGGCCGCGGCTGGCACGACGCCCAGCTCGTGCCGTACGGCCCGCTCACCATCGACCCGGCGAACGCGACCCTGCACTACGCGCAGGAGATCTTCGAGGGCCTGAAGGCGTACCGCCAGCCCGACGGCTCCGTCGCCACCTTCCGCCCGGACGCCAACGCCAAGCGCTTCCAGTCCTCGGCCCGCCGCCTCGCCATGCCGGAGCTGCCCGTCGAGACGTTCATCGAGGCGTGTGACGCGCTGGTCCAGCAGGACAAGGCGTGGGTGCCGGCGCATGGTGGCGAGGAGTCCCTCTACCTGCGGCCGTTCATGATCGCGACCGAGGTCGGTCTCGGTGTGAAGCCCGC
Source organism: Streptomyces sp. NPDC059009 (assembly GCF_042740175.1). Classification (NCBI taxonomy): domain Bacteria; kingdom Bacillati; phylum Actinomycetota; class Actinomycetes; order Kitasatosporales; family Streptomycetaceae; genus Streptomyces; species Streptomyces sp. NPDC059009. The sequence continues at coordinate 17,952 of NZ_JBHYJB010000009.1, forward strand.
CAATGAATACCTCTTCATCGTCATCGCCTCGCCCGCCGGCGCCTACTTCCCCGGCGGCGTGAAGCCCGTCTCCGTCTGGCTCTCCGAGGACTACGTCCGTGCGGTCCCCGGCGGCATGGGCTTCGCCAAGACCGGCGGCAACTACGCGGCCTCGCTCGTCGCCCAGGCCGAGGCGGCCGCGAAGGGCTGCGACCAGGTGGTCTGGCTGGACGCCCTGGAGCACAAGTGGGTCGAGGAAATGGGCGGCATGAACCTGTACTTCGTCTACGGGAACAAGATCGTCACCCCCGAACTCACCGGCTCCCTCCTCGCGGGCGTCACCCGCGACTCCCTCCTGAGCGTCGCCCGTGACCTCGGCTACGAGTCCGAGGAGGGCCGCATCTCCACCGAGCAGTGGCGCCGCGACACCGAGAACGGCACGCTCACCGAGGTCTTCGCCTGCGGCACCGCCGCGGTCATCACGCCGGTCGGCACGGTCAAGTCCAACGGCGGCGAGTGGACCCAGGGCGACGGCGGCCCCGGCGAGGTCACGATGAAGCTGCGCGACGCGCTCCTGAACGTCCAGCGCGGCATCTCCGAGGACAAGCACGGCTGGATGCACCCGCTGGGCTGAGCATCGGCCTGATGGGCTGATCCTCAGCTTGATATGTGGCGCCGGGGGGGGGGTTGGTGAAGAATAAACTCCACACACCGCACTCTATGGGCGCGGGGCGGGAGGGGATGAAACACGAGCCCCCCCACCC
>NZ_JBHYJB010000009.1:18704-59454 GCF_042740175.1 Streptomyces sp. NPDC059009
GAAATTCCCGGGGTGTTTCCCCCGGGGGGGTTTCACTGGGGCGTGTGGGGTTAAACATCTTTTTTTTTTGGGCGGCGGGGCGCGCTGCCCTCAATCCCCCCCCCCCCCCGGCGCTTCTTCGTGCGCGGGGCGCGGCAGGAGCCAGTACGCCGCGCCGCCCACTGCCCCCGACAGCAGGAAGCTGCAGTCCACGCCGCCGGTCATGGCCAGCAGCGGCCCCTCGTACGAGGGCAGGGACACGGACAGCACACCGACGAGCGCGCCGAGGGCCCAGGCCGCGGTGGCCGATATGTTCCACCCGCCCCGGAACCAGTAACTCCCGCCCCGCGCACGCCGGTTGAACACCTGGAGCGCCTCCTCGTCATAGCGGCCCCGGCAGCGCACGAATCCGATGAGCGTGATCACCGCCCACGGCGTGCCGATCGCGGTGAGCAGCAGCACGAACGACGTCATCGCGTCCTGGGCCTTCCAGGCGTAGTGGCCGGCGAAGACACACGCCGTGGCGACGACGGCGACGGTGTACGTGGCCCGTGCCCGGGACGCGCGCGGCAGGATCGCGTCGAGGTCGAGGCCCATCGAGTAGAGCATCAGACCCGCGTTGCCGACCGAGCCCGCCGAGGCGGCGAGGAGGAGCGGGAGCAGGTACCAGCCGGGGGCGGCGGCGACGAGCGGGCCCGCGTAGTCGAGGGCCGCCCGCGCCGCGTACGCCGTGAACGTGCCGAAGAGCTGGGGGACCAGGAGCCCCGCGATCAGCCCGAGCCAGGCCGCGCGGAGCACCGCGCGGGAGCTGTGCCGGGCCGGGGAGATGTAGCGGGTGTAGTCGCCGAGCAGGGTGATGAAGGCGATCGGGCCCGAGAGCCCCGCCGCGACCAGGGCGAGCAGCCAGGTCGGCCAGAACGAGCCGAGGGCGTAGCCGCCCGCGCCGGGCAGCGCCGACGTTGTGAAGTCCGGTCCGTACGCGACGAGTCCGAGGGCCAGCAGCGCCGTCATGCCGACGGCGAGGACGCGGGAGAGCCGGAGCAGCACGCGATAGCCGTAGACCGCGCCCGTGACGGTGGCCGCCGCGAGCAGCGCGTAGACGAGGGCGTACGAGAGCGAACCGGTCGGCAGGCCGAGCAGGCGGTGCAGGGTGCCCACCATGACGTCGCCGCCTATCCAGATGGTCAGCGCCGTGTAGCCGAGCGAGAGCAGCAGGCCCACGACGGAGCCCACCAGGCGCCCCCGGACGCCGAATTGGGCGCCGGACGACGTGGACAGGTTCGTCCCCGTGCGCAGGGAGACCAGGGCGAGCGGAGCCGTGAGCGCCGTACCGAGCGCCGTGCCCGCGACGACCGCGCTCACCGAGGCCCACCAGTCGAGCCCGAACGACACCGGAAGCCAGCCGAAGACGATCACCCCGAGGCAGAGGTTCGAGCCGAGCAGGATCGACACCAGGTCACGGGGGCGGCTGGTGCGCTCCTCGTCCGGAATGGTGTCGACGCCGCGCTGTTCTATCGGCATGAGGGTGCCCCTGACGCTCGATGGTTCCCGCTCTTTTGAGTGACGCTCAATGTGGCGTAGCTCAAGCTCGCACGTCAATGCTTCCGTCATGCGAATCTCCTAGTTAGAGTGATGCTCAAATGTGGGACCGGAAATGAGGGAGGTGTGGTGGCGTGCGGCTGACCCCCACGGAACGCGACCGGCTGCTGCTGTTCGGGGCCGCCGAGCTGGCCCGGGCCCGCAAGGCGCGGGGCCTCAGGCTCAATGTCCCGGAGGCGACGGCGCTGATCGCGGACACGGTGTGCGAGGCCGCCCGTGACGGGCTCCGGCTCGCCGAGGCGATCGACCGCGCCCGCGCGGCCCTCGGCCCGGACGACGTGCTCCCCGGCGTCGCCGACGTGGTCACCGAGGTCCATGTGGAGGCCGTCTTCGACGACGGGTCCCGGCTCGCGGTGGTCTCCGACCCGATCGGCCAGGGGCAGAGACAAGGGCAGGGGGAGAGTCAGGAGGAAGGGCAGGGACAGGGGCTCGGCGAAGGTGCCCCGGGCGCCCTGCTTCCCGGGCCCGCGCACGAGGAGCCCGCGCCGGCCGTGACGCTGGCCGTGCGCAACACCGCGCCCGTCCCCGTCTCCGTGACCTCGCACTTCCACTTCTTCGAGGCCAACCCCCGGCTCTCCTTCGACCGTTCGGCCGCGTACGGGATGCGGCTCGCCGTGCCCGCGGGCTCCTCCGTGCGGTTCGGGCCCGGGGAGTCCGCCGAGGTCGGGCTCGTGCCGATCGGGGGCGCGCGCGTGGCCATCGGGTTCGCCGGGCTCGTCGACGGACCGCTCGACGCTCCCGGTGCCCGAGAAGAAGCGCTGCGTCGCGCCGCTGCCTGCGGCTACCTGGGAATCCACGACGACGAGGACGAAGCGGAGGCCACGCGATGAGCCGCCCCGGAGGCCACCCTGCTGAGGCCCGCCGCCTCACCCCCTATGAGTACGCCGCGACCCACGGTCCGCGCGCGGGAGACCGGGTCCGGCTCGGCGACTCGGGGCTCACCGTCCGGGTCGAGTCCGACTCCCAGGCGTACGGTGACGAGTTCCTCGCCGGGTTCGGCAAGACGGCGCGTGACGGGCTGCATCTGAAGGCTGCCGCCGTCCGTGAGACCTGTGACGTCGTCATCAGCAATGTGCTGGTCATCGACGCCGTGCAGGGCATCCGCAAGGTGTCCATCGGGATTCGGGAGGGCCGGATCCACGCCATGGGGCGGGCCGGGAATCCGGACACTCTCGACGGCGTGGATGTCGTCGTCGGCACCGGCACCTCGATCGTGTCGGGAGAGGGGCTCATCGCGACGGCCGGGGCCGTCGACACCCATGTGCACCTGTTGTCGCCGCGGATCATGGAGGCGTCCCTCGCCTCGGGCGTCACGACGGTCATCGGGCAGGAATTCGGGCCCGTCTGGGGCGTCGGTGTCAACTCGCCCTGGGCGCTGCGGCACGCGTTCAACGCCTTCGATGCCTGGCCGGTCAACATCGGCTTCCTGGCCCGGGGCTCCTCCTCCGATGCCGCGCCTCTCGTGGAGGCTCTGGCCGAGGGCGGTGCCTGTGGCTTCAAGGTGCATGAGGACATGGGGGCGCACACCCGTGCCCTCGATACGGCGCTGCGGGTTGCCGAGGAGCATGACGTCCAAGTTGCCCTGCACAGCGACGGGTTGAATGAGTGTCTGTCCGTCGAGGACACCTTGAGGGTGCTGGAGGGGCGGACCATTCATGCCTTCCACATCGAGGGGTGTGGCGGCGGTCATGTGCCGAACGTCCTGAAGATGGCGGGTGTGCCGAACGTGATCGGCTCCTCCACCAATCCGACGCTGCCCTTCGGGCGCGATGCCGTCGCCGAGCACTACGGGATGATCGTCTCCGTCCACGATCTGAAGACGGATCTGCCTGGTGACGCGGCGATGGCGCGGGACCGGATCAGGGCCGGGACGATGGGTGCCGAGGACGTCCTCCATGACCTGGGTGCGATCGGGATCACCTCGTCGGATGCGCAGGGCATGGGGCGGGCCGGGGAGACCGTGCGCCGGACCTTCGCCATGGCCGGGAAGATGAAGGCCGAGCTCGGTCCGATGGCGGGTGACGGCGAGGGGGACGACAACGCGCGCGTCCTGCGCTACATCGCCAAGCTGACCATCAACCCCGCCATCGCCCATGGGCTTTCGCACGAGATCGGCTCCATCGAGGTGGGCAAGCTCGCCGACATCGTGCTCTGGCAGCCGCAGCTCTTCGGGGCGAAGCCGCAGCTGGTCCTCAAGTCCGGCTTCCCCGCCTACGGAGTGACCGGCGACCCCAACGCCGCCACCGACACCTGCGAACCCCTCGTCCTGGGACCCCAGTTCGGGGCATACGGAGCGACCGCCGCGGACATCTCGGTGGCCTTCGTCGCGGGCGCCGCCGCCGAGCAAGGGGGAGACCTGATGCCCACGCGTCGCCGCCGCGTCGCCGTCCGGGGCACACGTGGGATCGGCCCCGCCGACCTGCGCCTCAACTCCCGTACCGGCGCGGTCGACGTCGACCAGCGCACCGGCCTGGTCACCCTCGACGGCGACCCGGTCCGCTCCGAACCCGCCGACTCGGTCTCCCTCAACCGCCTCTACTTCCTCTGACCACCCCTCCTTCCCCAAGGAACCGCACCCATGACCTTCCGCATGCCCCCCGAGTGGGCCCCGCACGAGCGCACCTGGATGGCGTGGCCGGGCCCCAACCCCACCTTCAGCAATGCCGCGGAGCTCGCCGAGGCCCGCGAGGCATGGGCCGCCGTCGCCCGCGCCGTCCGTGCCTTCGAGCCCGTCGTGATGGTCACCGGCCCCGGCCAGGCCGAGTCGGCCCGCGCCCTCGTCGGCCCCGGCGTCGAACTCGTCGAGCGTGACCTCGACGATGCGTGGATGCGGGACATCGGTCCCACCTTCGTCAGCGACGGGAGCCAACTCGCCGCCGTCGACTGGACGTTCAACGGCTGGGGTGCGCAGGACTGGGCCCGCTGGGACCACGACTCCAAGATCGCCCGGCATGTCGCGGACGTCGCCGGAGTGCCGGTCCACTCCTCGTCCCTCGTCAACGAGGGCGGCGCCATCCACGTCGACGGCGAGGGGACCGTGCTGCTCACCGACACCGTCCAGCTCGGCCCGGAGCGCAACCCCGACTGGACCCGCGCCGAGGTCGAGGCGGAGATCCACGCCCGCCTCGGCACCAGCAAGGCCATCTGGCTGCCGCGCGGACTGACCGGTGACTACGGCCGCTACGGCACCCGGGGCCACGTCGACATCGTCGCCTCCTTCGCCGCCCCCGGTGTCGTCCTCGTCCACACCCAGCAGGACCCGGCCCACCCCGACTTCGAGGTCAGCAAGGAGGTCGCGGGTGTCCTCGGGTCGGCGACGGACGCGCGAGGCCGGACCCTCGAAGTCGTCGACGTACCCGCGCCGACCGTGCTCACCGAGGACGGGGAGTGGGTCGACTACTCCTACATCAACCACTACCTCTGCAACGGCGGCGTGGTCCTCTGCTCCTTCGACGACCCGCACGACGAGGTCGCCGCGGGCATCTTCGCCCGGCTCTTCCCGGACCGGACCGTGACGCTCGTCGACGCCCGTACGATCTTTGCCGGGGGTGGCGGCATCCACTGCATCACCCAGCAGCAGCCGAAGATCTAGACCGGGAGCACGGACGTGGCCGAAGCGGGCCCTGCGCGCAGGAAGAACGCGCCGCCGCGCGAGGACGTGCTCGCCGCCGCCATGACGATGATCGCCGAGCGTGGCCTGGAGAAGCTGACCATGGCCGCGCTCGGCCGCGAGGTCGGCATGAGCAGCGGACATCTCCTCTATTACTTCCGCACGAAGGACGAGCTGCTGCTGCGCACGCTCGAATGGAGCGAGGGCCGGCTCGGCGCCGAGCGGGGGCGGCTGCTCGCCCGGCAGGAATCCGCTCGCGCACGGCTCGACGCCTACGTCGACCTCTATGTCCCGGACGGACACCGCGATCCGCACTGTACGCTCTGGCTCGAGGTGTGGAACCGCTCGCTCAACGCCGACGACGACGGCCGCGAGCGGCAGGCCGCGATCGAGGGCGCCTGGCACCGCGATCTGGTGGCGCTGCTCGCCGAGGGCATCTCGCGCGGAGAATTCCGGGCGGTCGACCCCGATCGGTTCGCCACCCGGCTGCGGGCGCTGCTCGACGGATTCTCGATTCATGTGGCGATCGGCGTGCGCGGCACGGATCGCGATCAGATCCTGGCTCATGTGACGGAATTCCTCGACGAGAGGCTGACGGACTGACGCCCGGCCGACGCGGCGGACCGCGGCGGATCGCGGCGGCCGATCGCCGCTGCGGCGAGCCGTCGCACGGCTGCTGCGCGGGATCGCTGACGCGGCCGGACGATGAATACAGGCCATGAGCCGCCCGATCCGTTGCCTCGCGGACCGTCGACCACTCGTTCGGGTTGTACGTAAACGTTCGCATTGTGGCGGGGGCGAGCGGTGCGCTTGAATCGCGGTGGTGCCCTCGGCGACGACCGAGGCGCGACAGGTCCGGGGGGAACCATGTCATTGACCGCTTCCGCACGCTCAACCGCCGTGGCTCTCGCGGCACTTGGCGCCATGGCGCTGCTGCCCGGCACGGCCCGCGCCGCGCCGCCGACGCAGCCCGCGCCGAGAATCGAGCGCGTGAGTACGGCCGCCGACGGCGCGCAGGCCGACGGCCCGTCGGGCGCCGCGACGCTCAGCCCGGACGGCGACCACGTCGGCTTCGCCAGCGAGGCGACGAACCTCACGCCGGACGGCGGCCAACGCCCGCGCGCCCACGGCTATGCACGGGACCTGAGGACCGGCCAGGTCACCCGCATAAAAGAGAGTCTGAGCGCGCCGGCCCTCAGCGCCGACGGCCGCTATGCCGCACACACGGCCTGGGGGCCGTACATCATCAACGTCTTCCTCACCGACCTGACCACCGGCGAGAGGAAGCAGGTCGACGGCAAGGGTTTCAAGGAAGGGTCGTACGCGCCGTCGATCAGCGCCGACGGCCGCTACATCGCGTACCAGCTGACACCGCGCCATCCCGAGAATCCGACCCGCGTCGAGGTGTACGACAGAGTCACGGACACCCGCGAGGTCGTGAGCGACGGCCCGCCCGACTCCTCTCGCGACATGACCGACCCGTCGATCAGCGCCGACGGCAGCAAAGTCGCCTATGTGGACGAGGGCACCGACCAGGTCTGGGTCCGCGACCGCACCTCGGGCGCACTCACCCGGGTCGACGACGGCACGCCCTCCACCCTCGCCCAGCTCAGCGCCGACGGCCGGACGGTGGCGATGAACTCGGCGGACGGCGCCTACATCCGCGACCTGCGCACCGCAAAGACCGAGCGCTTCCCGGGCCGTCGGGCCGCCGCCCTCAGCCCGGACGGACACCAACTCCTGCTCTCCGACGCCGAGTCCATACTCCGCCTGACGAACGTGCACTCGGGGCGAGACACCGTCGTCGGCCACGGCTCGGCCACCGCCGGGGCCGTCGGCGCCAAGGGGCGCAGCGTCGTCTTCTCGTCGGCGGACACGGACGTGGTCCCGGGCGATACGAACGGGGTCGAGGACGTCTTCCTCTGGCACGCGCGCTGACCCGACCCGACCCGACCTGGCCCGACCTGGCCCGGCCTGGCGAAGCGACCGCCGCCGACGTCTGCGGTGCGGCGGACCGACCAAGAACCAACTCAGGGGGAACCCATGCCCGTTACCCACCGCCTCGTCATCGCCGCCGTCCTCGGTGTGCTCGGCGCAGCGGCCCTCCCGACGGTGGCCGTCGCCGTCCCGGTGCCGGTGTCGGTGCTGGTCACCGATGATCCCGCCCTGCCGTACACGGAGAGAGTCAGCGTCGGCCGTGGGGGAACGCAGTTCGAGGGGGCGTCGTTCGGGGCCGAGATCACGGATGGATATGCCGGTGGTGTCGCCTACACGACCAACGCGCCGGCTGCCGCCGACGACACCAACGGTGTCTCCGACGCCATGCTCGGCTCCGCCGTCGCCAGCCGGACGTCCCGCGACGGCAAGCCGGGGAACGGGCCGTCGCGGGAGGCGTCCTCCTGCGGCCGCTTCACCGCGTTTGTCTCCGAGGCGACCGACCTGACGTCCAACTCGCCGACGGACGGCCGGACCGCGGTCTATCTCCGCAACCACACCGTGGGGAAGATCGGCCGGGAGACCTTCGGCTACAAGGGCGTCGAGTTCGAGCACGTCAGCGATCCACGGATCAGCCAGGACTGCCAGTGGCTCACCTTCGTCGGCACACTGCCCTCGACGCCGGACCACGTCGAGCAGTCACGCGTCTACCGCATCAAGGTGTACGACGCCTCCATCGAGCCGGTCAGCGACGTCGCCCCCGACGGCTCCCGCGCAGCGGGCCGCCCCTCGATCAGCGCCGACGGCCGCTACATCGCCTACCAGTACGGGGTGCCGCACCCCGGAGGCCCGGCCAACTCCAGCGACATCTACGTCCGCGACATGGAGACCGGCACGCTGGAGAAGGCCACCGTCGCCCCCGGCGGAGGCGAGGCCGACCGGGAGTCCACCGGCCCCGTCATCAGCGCCGACGGCCGCAAGGTCGCCTTCACCTCGTATGCCTCGAACCTCGCGCACGGCGACACCAACAAGAGCGCCAACGTCTTCGTGCGCGACCTCGACGCGCACCGCACCCGGCTCGTGAAGGGGGCGGGAAAGAACGTCTACACAAGCGAGGCCGCGCTCAGCGGCGACGGGAACTTCGTCGCGTACGTCCAAGGGAGCCTGAAGAAGCCCGACGCCGCACACAGCATCCATCTGCTGGATCTGGCCACGGGGACAACGCAGTTGGTGAACGTGGCGACGGGCGGAGGAGCGAGCGAGTACTCGGCGGACAACCCCTCCGTGAACACGGACGGCAGTGCGGTCGCGTTCGACTCGCTCTCCGCCGACCTGGTGGCAGGCGACACGAACGGCGCGCCCGATGTCTTCGTGAGGCACCTGCGGTGAGGCGAGTCATCCCCGTCCTTGCTGCCGTGGCGGTCACATTGACCGTCCCCGTGTCCGCGTCATCGGCGCCCGCACCGGCCACCCAACGCGTCAGCGTCGCCGCCGACGGAGCGCAGGCGAACGGCGACTCGACCGAGCCGTCCATGAGTGCCGACGGGCACTTGGTCGCGTTCCAGTCCACGGCGAGCAACCTCGTGCCGGGGGACACGAACGGCCGGTCGGACGTCTTCGTCAAGAACCTGAAGACGGGCGCGATCGTCCGGGTCGACGCGCGCGGCGCGGGCGCCCCGGCCGACGCGGACGCCCTTCAGCCCTCGCTCAGCGCCGACGGCCGCTACGTCGCCTTCACTTCGGAGTGGACGTACCCGGTGCCCGGCGGACCCTCGGGCCGCCAGTCCGACGTGTATGTGCGCGACCTGCGCACCGGACGCACCACGAAGGTGAACGTCGGCCTCGACCAAGGGTTCGGGGTCGTCTCGCGGGACCCGGCGATCAGCGCGGACGGGCGCAGGGTGGCGTTCGTCGGCGGGGACACCCCGTGGTTCCCGGCCGGGCTGCACGGCAATGTCCGGGTGTATCTGCGTGATGTCCGGGCGGGCAGCACCGAGCGGGTCAGCGCACCTCCGGCCCCGCGGGACAGGGAGGCGTACGAGCCGCGGATCGACGCGTCGGGGAACGCGGTGGCGTACCGGACGACCGTGCCCAAGGTGTCGGGCCCGCCCGAGACGTTCGTCTACGCGTGGCGGCGCGCGGGCGGGCAGGCGGTGCGCGTCGACACGACGTACGACGGCAGCAGCAGCGATCCGAACCGCGCCTCGCTCGGCGGGATCAGCCCGGACGGGGCGTACGTCCTCTTCGATTCGTCCTCGGACCGGATGGTTCCGGGCGCGCTCCACGGCGGGGGATATCTGCAGGATCTGCGCACCGGGGAGCGCGAGTTGATCGACGCGGCCGACGACCCGGCCGCGGACACGAGCGGCGTCGCGTTCACGGACGGCGGGCGCCGCTACCTCTACGGGACCGAGCAGGGGCTCTTCGAGCGCGATCGGCGCACGGGCGCGAGCAGGCTCCTGTCGAGCGACCAGGGAGACATACGCGAGCGGGTCTTCGACGCCCGCGCCCGCACCACGGCCTACGGCTCCTGGGACGACGACCGGGTGCCGTCGGACACGAACGGGAGAGGGGACGTGTTCGTCACCAGGCTCCGCTGAAGATTCGTCACCAGACTCCGCTGAAGAGAGGTGAGCACGCTCACGGACGCGGCCGCCCGCCCCGCGAGACCGGGCAGCCGTCCGGCCCCTGGCAGCTGCCCGGCCTCTGGCAGCCGTCCGCACCCGGGCCCGCATCGTGAGACGCCCCCGCACGGCCCCCCACGGCTGTGGCAGGCTGCCCCCGTGCTCTCGTTCGCCATGATTATTGGCAGCAGGCGCGCCGGTCCGCAGTGACCGCCTCGTACCACCAAGTACGGGCGGACACCGTCGTCCTCGACCCGCGCGCAGACCTCTCGCACCCGCGAGGGGTTTTTCTGTTTCCTGGCCCACCCGCAGCCGGGGGCGGAGCGCACGGGATCATAGGGGGACGGTGGAGCCGGTCATTCCGGTAGACCGAGATCCAGTAACAGGAGCCAGAACAGATGACGGAAACCAGCGCACCAGACGATGCGTCGCGCGAAGCCCGCGCAGTTGACGACTCGTTCCACGTCTTCGACACGACGCTGCGCGACGGCGCGCAGCGCGAGGGGATCAACCTCAGCGTCGCGGACAAGCTGACCATCGCCCGGCACCTGGACGATTTCGGAGTGGGATTCATCGAGGGCGGCTGGCCGGGCGCCAACCCCCGTGACACCGAGTTCTTCGCCCGCGCCCAGAAGGAGATCACCTTCCGGAACGCGCAGTTGGTGGCGTTCGGCGCCACCCGCAGGGCCGGGGGCAGGGCGGCCGACGACCCGCAGGTCAACGCCCTGCTCGACTCCGGTGCGCCGGTGATCACGCTGGTCGCCAAGTCCCATGACCGGCACGTCGAGCTGGCCCTGCGCACCACGCTCGACGAGAACGTGGAGATGGTCCGCGACACCGTCGCCCACCTCGTCTCCAAGGGCCGCCGTGTCTTCGTCGACTGCGAGCACTTCTTCGACGGCTACCGCGCCAACCCCGAGTACGCCAAGTCCGTGGTCCGGGCCGCAGCCGAGGCCGGCGCCGACGTCGTGATCCTCTGCGACACCAACGGCGGCATGCTGCCCGCCCAGGTCCAGGCGATCGTGCACACCGTCCTCGACGACACCGGCGCCCGCCTCGGCATCCACGCCCAGGACGACACGGGCTGCGCGGTCGCCAACACGCTGGCCGCCGTGGACGCGGGCGCGACCCACGTCCAGTGCACGGCCAACGGCTACGGCGAGCGCGTGGGCAACGCCAACCTCTTCCCGGTGGTCGCCGCCCTGGAGCTCAAGTACGGCAAGAAGGTGCTCCCCGAGGGTGCGCTGCGCGACATGACCCGGGTCTCGCACGCGATCGCCGAGGTCGTGAACCTCACGCCCTCCACCCACCAGCCGTACGTGGGCGTCTCGGCCTTCGCGCACAAGGCGGGCCTGCACGCCTCCGCGATCAAGGTCGACCCGGACCTGTACCAGCACATCGACCCGGACCTCGTGGGCAACCGCATCCGGATGCTCGTCTCCGACATGGCCGGGCGCGCCTCCATCGAGCTCAAGGGCAAGGAGCTCGGCGTCGACCTGCGCGGCGACCGCGAGCTGATCGGCCGGGTCGTCGAGCGGGTCAAGGAGCGCGAGCTCAAGGGCTACACGTACGAGGCGGCGGACGCCTCCTTCGAGCTGCTCCTGCGCGCCGAGGCGGAGGGCCGGGAGCGCAGCTACTTCCGTACGGAGTCCTGGCGGGCCATCGTCGAGGACCGCCCCGACGGCACGCACGCCAACGAGGCGACGGTGAAGCTGTGGGCGAAGGGCGAGCGCATCGTCGCCACCGCCGAGGGCAACGGCCCGGTCAACGCCCTCGACCGCGCGCTGCGCGTGGGCCTGGAGCGGATCTACCCGCAGCTGGCGAAGCTGGAGCTCGTCGACTACAAGGTCCGCATCCTGGAGGGCACGCACGGCACGAACTCCACGACCCGCGTCCTGGTCGCGACCAGCGACGGCGAGGGCGAGTGGTCCACGGTCGGCGTCGCGGAGAACGTGATCTCGGCGTCCTGGCAGGCCCTGGAGGACGCCTACACCTATGGCCTGCTGCGAGCCGGGGTCGAGCCGCCGGAGTAGCCGGGGCGGGGCGGCGGCCGCCGGGGACCGCGGCGGCCCGCGGCCACGGGTGCCACGGAGGGCGGCGGACCGGGACGCCCGGCCCCGTCATTCGTCCCGCGTGGGGGCTACTGTCGAAGCATGATGCCCGTCAAAACGGTACGTAGTGCCCGTAACGCTCTCCGTGGACTGTCCGGACTGATCCTCGTCCTGGGCGCCGTCTTCGCCACGGCGCCCGGGGCACTGGCGGCCGAGGGCGCCGAACCGGATGTGGCGGCCGCCCAGGAATCGGCCGTCACGCCGGTCGCGGACGCCCTGAAGAAGAGCCCCGTGTACGTCGACCCGGCCGCCCGTGACCAGCTCTCCACCGGCCAGCAGCAGGCCCTCGCGAACAAGATCAAGAACGCGGACAAGCCGATCATGGTGGCCGTGCTGCCCGAGGGCTTCCCGCGCCAGGCCCTGCTTCAGAACCTCCGCACCGAGACCGGGATCACCGGCGTCTACGCGGTCCGCCTCGGCTCCGCCTTCGACGCGGGCGCCGACCGCCAGGTGCTCAGCCGCAACGCGGTCCGCAACCTCGTCACCTCCGTGCAGGGCGAGGCCGCCGACGCCCAGCTCAACCGCTTCGTCGGCCAGGCGCTGCCCCAGGCGCGCGGCTCGGCGCCGTCCTCGTGGGGCGGCTCCGGCAAGGGCGACGGTGGCGGCGGCGTCCCCGTGGGCGCCCTGGTCGGCGTCGGCGCGGTCGTCGTGGCGGGCGGCGCGGGCGTCTACGCGATCACGCGCCGCAACCGGCGCCGCCGCGAGGAGGAGCAGCGCGCCTCCCTCGACAAGCTGCGGGTCGTCGTCGACGAGGACATCACCGCGTTCGGCGAGGAGCTGGACCGCCTCGACTTCCACCCCGCCGAGGCGGGCGCGGACGACGCGATGCGGGCGGACTACGAGCGTGGCCTGGACGCGTACGAGAAGGCGAAGTCGTACATGGCGGCGGCGCAGCGGCCCGAGGATGTGCGCGGCGTGACGCAGGCACTGGAGGACGGCCGCTTCTCGCTCGCGCTCCTCGCCGCGCGCCGCGAGGGCCGCCCGCTGCCGGAGCGGCGTGCCCCCTGCTTCTTCGACCCGCGCCACGGCCCGTCGGTCAAGGACGCCGTGTGGGCTCCGGCGGGCGGCGCGGAGCGAGAGGTACCGGTCTGCCAGGCGGACGCGACGCGCCTCGCCGACGGCCAGGACCCGATGGTCCGCACGGTCGAGACGGACACCGGCGAACGCCGCCCCTACTACGAGGCGGGCCCGGCGTACGGCCCGTGGGCGGGCGGCTACTTCGGCGGCGGAATCCTGCCGGGCCTCCTGATCGGCACGATGCTCGGCGGCATGATGTCGAGCCCGGCGTACGCGGCGGACTACGGCTCCGGGTACGGGGACTTCGGGCAGGGCTCCGGCTTCGACGGCGGCGACGTGTCCGGGGCGGACTTCGACCCGGGGGACTTCGGCGGCGGAGGGGACTTCGGCGGGGGCGGGGACTTCGGTGGCGGTGGGGACTTCGGGGGTGGGGGCTTCTAGCCCTCGCTCATCGCGCGCCCGGCTGTGAGCCCGTCACTCCGTGGGGCGGCGGGCCCCGCCTTCTCGGTGGGGTGGCGGGCCCCGCCTTCTCCGTGAGGCGGGGGCCTCATCTACTGCGCGAGGCCGCGGACCTCGTCGGCCTTGTCCTGAGCGCCCGCGCGTTCGTACGCGTCGGCGGCGGCGAGAAAGGCGGCGCGGGCCTCGTCGGCCCGGTCGAGGTCCTGGTGGACCAGGGCGCGGGCCTGGCGGGCCCGGCCCACCTCGTGCCAGTCGTCCAGCGCGTGGCTCAGCTCCTCGCCCCGGCCGAGCGCCTCCAGGGCCTCCTCGTGCAGCTGCGCCCGGTGCTTGCAGATGCCGATGCTGGTCCAGGTGGCGGCTTGCTGGAGCCGGGCGCCGAGCTCGCCGAAGATGTCCCGCGCGGCCTCGAGGCACTCGCAGGCTTTGGCGTACTGGCCGATGTGCAGCATGCTCGTACCCATCTGGGTCCACGTTGCGGCGTCCGCCCAGTTCGGGACGTCGCCCGGGCGGCCCGTCGTCGACTCGCCGGCGCGCGTGATGGTGGTGCCGGCCTCTTCCAGGTGGCCGAGGCTCAACTGGACGAGAGCGAGACTGACCAGGGATCTCGCCTCCAGATTCTTGAGCTCCGACCGGCGGTGGAGATCCGCGGCCCGGGCGAAGGCGTCGAGGGCCACATCGAGTTGGCGGAGGCTGCAGGCGGCGCGGCCGAGGTCGTCCCACGCGGCGGCTTCGAGGACCGCTTCCCCGAGGTGGGCCGCGCGGGACTGGGCCGCACGGGCCACGGCCATGGAGTCCTCGAAGTACCCGCGGAAGCCGAGGTAGAAGGTGAGGCCGATGGCGATGGCCACGGAGGCCATGAGGTGCGCGCCGTCCTCGACGGAGCCGGCCGAGAGGGCGAACTCGACCAGCCCTTGCCGCTCGGCGTCGAGCCAGGCAAGGGCCTGGCGCTGATCCGTGAACGGCTCGTCCGCGACCCCTCGTTGAAGGTGTCCGTTCGCCGCGTGCACGCAGCGCACCATGTCCAGCAGCAGCGCATAGCGGGTGGTTCGAGCCTCGTGCTGAAGGACCGGATCGCTCTCCTCGACCACCACCCCGGCGTACTCCCGTACGAGATCGTGCACCCGCCACCGCTCGCCGTCCGCCGACGCGGTCAGCAGCGAGGCGGCGACCAGGTCGTCGAGCAGCGGCAGCGCCGCGCGCTCCGCGCCCACCAGGCACTGCGCCGCCCACAGCCCGAAGTCCGCGCCCGGGACGACGGAGAGCTTCCGGAAGAGCGCCGCCTGCTCCTCGCCCAGGCGGTCGTACGTCACGTCGAACACCGGCCGGAGCGCCAGCTCCCGCCCGTACTGGTCCACCCCGCGCGCCCGCAGCGCGCCCAACCGGTCCCGTGCCGCGCCCAGTTCGGCGACCAGCATCCGTAGCGGACGGCGCCGTGCCTTCCGTAACTGCGCGGCGGCGATCTTCAGTCCGAGCGGCAGGCAACCGCACAACTCGACAAGTCGATAAGCCTCTTCCGGGGCTTCGGTGACCCGCCCGTCCCCCGGGTCCCCGAGCCGCAGCGTCCTGTCGACCAACTCCACGGCGGCCCCGGGCTCCAGCGCGTCCAGGTCGAACTGCCGTACCGGCAACGAGTCCAGGCTGTCCCGCGAGGTGACGAGCACACGATGGCCCCCGCGGCCGGGGAGGAGCGGGACGACCTGCTCGGGCCCCGACACATTGTCGAGGACGATCAACAGGGGCTCCCTGCGCCCGAGTTCGGAGCGGTAGAGGCCGAACTGCTCGGCGGCCGTGGGCGGCAGGTCCCGGTCCCGCACCCCCAGCGCCCGCAGCAGCGAGAGCACGGCCTGCTCCGCGCGCACCGGAGCCTCGTCGTACCCCCGCAGGTCCAGGAAGAGAGTGCCCCCGGAAAACCAGCCCCGCCCCCTCGCCTCATGCGCCACATGCAGCGCGAGCGCCGTCTTGCCGACACCGCCGAGCCCGGCGACAGCGGAGATCAGTACGGCGGGCTCGGGGCCGAGCGCGCTCAACAGCCCCTCGGTGTCGGCGTCCCGCCCCGTGAAGGCCGCGGGCGGCGCGGGCAGCGCCGAGGTGGCGTCGGGCGCGGGCCCGTAGTGTGCGTGCTCGTGGTGCTCGACCTTCCCGGTGACGGGCCCGTGAAAGGTGCCGCGCCTCAGGTCGACGTGGTCCCCGTCGACATGGGCCCAGTCGACGTCGTCCCCATCGACGTGGTGCCCATCGACGTCGTCCCCATCGACGTGGTGCCCGCCGCCGCGGACATGGTCCTCGTCGGCACGGCCACCGTCGGCAGAGCCACCGCCCCCAGCCTTGCTCACTCTTCCCCCTCTTGCCCCTCTTCCTGCTCTTGCCCCTCTTCCCCCTTGCTTCGCAGGAAGTCGATCACCAGTGGCGTCGCCACCCCCTCGAACTCCTCGAAATACGCATGCCGTGCCCCCGGGATCAGCTGCAGCCTGGCATCCGGAATGCGCTCGACAAGCAGCGGCGCATTGGCCGTCGGGTTGAAGAGATCCTCCGTGCCGTGCACGACCAGCGTCGGCGCCGCGATCCGGGGCAGCGCCTCCCACGCGTCATGGCGCGCGCTCGCCCGCAGATGCCGCCGCCGCGCGTACGCGGGCATGGTCGGGTCGCCGAGCGTGTGGAACGTATGCCCCGGGTCCGCCGCGAGCCGCGCCGCGATCCACTCCGGCGTGTACATCAGCTCGGCCAGCGCCCGCCGTGCCGCCGCCGCGTCCGGCTGCGCCAGCGCCGCCCGCACCTCGGGCCCCCGCTCCACCCCGTGCGGCGCCCCCGGCGACGTACAGCCGAGGACGAGCCGGTCGACGCGCTCGGGGAAGCCGGCGGCCAGCCACTGCGCGATCCGGCCGCCCATGGACGTCCCGTACACGTGGGCCCGTTCGATCCCCGCGTGGTCGAGGACGGCGACGACGTCGCGGGCGAAGCCGGGTGTGCTGTACGTGTCGGTGTCGGGGCGGCCGCTCTCACCCGTGCCCCGGTGGTCCAGCGCCACGGTCGTGAACTCGGCGTCGAAGCCGTCGCGCACCGCGTCCCACCAGCGGTGGCTGTTCGACTGCCCGCTGAGCAGCAGCAACGGGGGGCCGCCGCGCTCGCCGTGGACGTCGTAGTGGAGTGCGGTGCCGTCGGCGGCGTGGGCGAAGGGCATGGGGAGATTCTGGCACCCGGGTCGTAGCCGGGTAGCCGGGTGACATCCAAATGGTCCGTGGCCCGCCGCAGCCCGCAGTCCGTGGCCCGCCGCAGCCCGCAGTCCGTGGCCCGCCGCAGTCCGCAGCCCGCACATGGGCCGTGCCCCGCTCAGTCGGCCGCGTCCGCCCTCGGCCACGTCGCCTGCCACCGCCCCGAATGCCCCGGCGGCAGCGCAAGATCCGTGCGGGTCGCCGCGTAGTAGCCCTCGCGCGCGACCCGTTGGCGCTCCAGCAGTGCCTGCCACTCCTCGGGCGCCAACCTGCCCTCGTGTACGAAGAGTTCCATCTCGATGACCACGACCACCCACACCCGGGCCTTGTCCACCACGTCCTTGGTGCCGAGCATCAGGAGGGCTTCCCCGGCCGGGTCGCGGGCGTCGTTGGCCTCGGCGAGCAGGGGTTCGGCCTCGGCGGGGGAGAGGGGGTGGGGGTGCGGGTCGTTGCCGTGGTGGGCGGCGATGCGGTAGGTGAGCGTGACCGTCTTCTTCACCGACCGCGCGTACTCCGTGTACGTCGAGAGCCGCCGCTCCTCCCAGCGCACGGCCTGCTCGCGCCGGAAGCGGACCCGCTCGCCCCGCATGATCGCCACGTAGGAACCGAGAGCACCGATGATCACGCCGAGCAGGGTGGGCAGTTGCTGTATGAACTCGTTCACCGCCGCACGGTATCCGGGTGGCCGTCCCTGTCGCGCCCGGAGGCCGACTTAAGTCTCGCCGCCGTGGACTTTGGGCGGACGAACTCCCCGTCTCCGCGGGCCAGTCTGGGCCCATGGCACCCACCGCACACCCCGGCATGAACCGGGCCGACTTCCTCAAGCGCGCCGCAGCCCTGGGCGCCCTCGCGTCGGCGGGCTCCCTGCTCGCCGCCGCCCCCGCGAGCGCCACCACGGACGGCGGTCGTCGCCGCGGCCTCACCCACCGGGCCGTCATGTACGACACCGGCACCGACTACAGCGGCGACGGCGCTCTCACCCGCGAGGTGTGGAGCGACCGGTACCTCCACGACGAACTGCACGCCATCGAGCGGCAGTTGCACTGCAACTCCGTCGTGATCTCGGGCAGCCGCGTCGAGCGGCTCACCGAGACCGCGCGGGCCGCTCTGGAGCGCGGGCTGCACGTCTGGGTGCAGCCGCGCCTCTTCGACCGGCCGCAGCGCGAGATCCTCGACCACCTGGCCCGCACCGCCCGCGAGGCCGAGTGTCTGCGGGCCGCCCATGGACCCGAGACGATCCTCGTCATCGGCTGCGAGTACATCCTGTTCACACCCGGGATCGTGCCGGGCAGGACGTTCATGGACCGGATCGCATACCTCACCGAGGGGGGTTACGACTTCGAGGTGATCCTGCGCCGCCTGAACGCCTTCGTGCACAAGGCCGTCGCCGTCGCACGGCGCCACTTCCACGGGCGGATCACCTACGGCGCCTCCGAGATGGAGTGGGCGTCGGTCGACTGGAGCCTCTTCGACATCGTCGGGCTCGACTACTACACGTACCACCGTGACCAGGCCGGACACACCAAGGACCTGGCCCCGCACCGGCGTTGGCGCAAGCCGATCATGATCCTGGAGTTCGGCTGCTGCACCTACCGGGGGGCGGCCAAGCGGGGCGGGGACGGCTGGGACGCCGTCGACCTGGAGTCGGAGGTGCCCCGGCTCAGGCCGGGCATCGTCCGCGACGAGCGCGAACAGGCCGAGCACATCGCGCACATGATGGAGGTCTTCGAGGCGGAGGGGCTCTTCGGCGCCTCGCCGTACGAGTTCATGGCGCCGGACATGCCGCACCTCGCCGACGACC
Organism: Streptomyces sp. NPDC059009; assembly: GCF_042740175.1. Lineage (NCBI taxonomy): Bacteria > Bacillati > Actinomycetota > Actinomycetes > Kitasatosporales > Streptomycetaceae > Streptomyces > Streptomyces sp. NPDC059009. Next base: position 37,049 of record NZ_JBHYJB010000009.1, read on the forward strand.
CGGTGCACGACCTGGACACCGCCGCGTACGGCCTGGTCAAGATGGTGCGACGGGACTGGGGCGACCCCAAGTCGCCGTACCACTGGGAGCCGAAGCAGTCCTTCCACGCGCTGGCGGCGCACAACGGCGCCCACCGCGCCGCCCACAACGCCGCCCACCGCGCCGCCCACCGCACCGGACACAGCGCCGCGCACGACAAGGCCAGGCGGTAAGTTCGGGGGATGGCCTCACCCTCCGTGGTTCTGCTGTTGTCCGGGAGCCTCCGCTCCGGTTCCTCCAATGAGGCCGTGCTGCGCGCCGCGCAGGACGCCGCGCCCGAGGGAGTGCGCACGGTGCGGTACGCGGGACTCGGCGGGCTCCCGCACTTCAACCCCGATGACGACGACCCGGAGGGGACGGGCCGACTCCCGGCCCCCGTCGCCGAGTTGCGTGCCGCCATCGCCGCCGCGGACGCCCTGCTGATCTGCACTCCGGAGTACGCGGGCACCCTGCCCGGCTCGTTCAAGAACCTGCTGGACTGGACCGTCGGCGGTACGGAGATCTGCGACAAGCCCACGGCCTGGGTGAACGCCGCGGCGCCGGGGCGAGGCGGGGGCGCGGAGGCCACGCTGCGGACGGTGCTCGGCTACACGGGTGCCGACATCGTGGCGGACGCCTGCGTCCGGCTCCAGGCGAACGACGAGCACCTCCGTGAGGGGCTCACGGAGGTGCTCAGCCGGCTGGTGCGGCGGGCCGGCGGCACCACCGGCTAGGCCGACTGCGCGGACACGGCCTGGAACCACGTACGCGCTGGAGCCACGCATGCGCCCGGGCCGCTCGGGCCACACACGCGCCGGGGCCGCTGGGGCCATGCGCGCGCTCGGGCCACGCACGCGCTGGAGCCATGCGCACACGCGGTGATCACGCGGCGTTCTTGATCGCCGAGATGTCGAAGTTCAGCTTGATCTTGTCGGAGACCAGCACGCCGCCCGTCTCGAGCGCGGCGTTCCAGGTCAGGCCCCACTCGGAGCGCAGGATCTCGGCCTTGCCCTCGAAGCCGACGCGCTCGTTGCCGAAGGGGTCCTTGGCGGCGCCGTTGAACTCCAGGGTGATCGTGAGCGGCCTGGTGGTGCCGAGGATCGTCAGGTCGCCGGTGATCGCGTAGTCGTCGCCGCCCAGGGCCTCGGCCTTGGTGGAGCGGAACGTCATCTCCGGGAACTCCTCGGTCTTGAAGAAGTCCGCGCTCTTCAGGTGGCCGTCGCGGTCCGCGTTGCCGGTGTCGATGCTGTCCATCCTGACGTCGATGGAGGCCGTCGAGGCGGCCGGGTCGGCGCCGTCCAGGTGCAGCGTGCCGGAGAAGTCCTGGAAGGAGCCCTTGACGTTGGTGACCATCGCGTGGCGGGCGACGAAGCCGATCGTCGTGTGGGCCGGGTCGAGGGTGTACTCACCGGTCAGGGCGGCGAGTTCGGGGCTCACCGAGGCCGGGGCGGAAGCGGCGGCGGGGGTGGTGGCCGGGGTCGTGGCGCTGTCGTTCTTGCGGCCGAAGATGCCCATGACGTGCTCCTTGGGGACGAGCCCTCGGGGGAGAGGGCTGCGGGTGGCGAGCTGTTGAAGGTTTAACTTTCAACAAGGACGACTGTAGCGCGATCAGGTTCAACATTCAACATTAAGCGGAGAGTGTCCTCTTTGTCGCTCACGGTTGTGTTCGAGTGTTGTTCAACTGCGCGCCGCCGGCAGGTCGGGGCCGCGGGTCGCGGGCGTAGGCTCGACCGCAGGTCGCCTGGCGCTCGATCGCAGATCACTCGGTGAGCGGCACGCCCCGGGGCCCGATGTGAGCTGGGTCTCACGGGTGGGCTTTGTTGAACCCCTACAGCCCCATGGGGGCCTGAGCTGCCACTTCCGCTGCTTCCGCGGGGCCTTCTGTTTGGGGCTACCAGGAAAACGGGCCGGAGACTGTACGGAGTCGACGGTCCGTTTCCCTGGGTCCGCTTCGTAAGGTCGCTACATGACCGTTTTGGACGACGCAGCTTCCTCCGGGGGCGAGCCCACCGACGCCCGCGGGCGCACCGCCGAGCTGCACGAGATCCGTGCGCAGGCGCTGCGCGGACCGAGCGACAAGGCGACCGAGGCCCAGCACGCCAAGGGCAAGCTGACGGCTCGCGAGCGGATCGAGCTGCTCCTTGACGAGGGGTCGTTCAACGAGGTCGAGCAGCTGCGCCGGCACCGCGCCACCGGCTTCGGCCTGGAGGCGAAGAAGCCGTACACCGACGGTGTCATCACGGGCTGGGGAACGGTCGAGGGCCGCACGGTCTTCGTCTACGCGCACGACTTCCGGATCTTCGGCGGTGCCCTCGGCGAGGCGCACGCCACGAAGATCCACAAGATCATGGACATGGCCATCGCGGCCGGTGCCCCGCTGGTCTCGCTCAACGACGGCGCGGGCGCCCGCATCCAGGAGGGCGTCTCGGCCCTCGCCGGGTACGGCGGCATCTTCCAGCGCAACACGAAGGCGTCCGGCGTCATCCCGCAGATCAGCGTGATGCTCGGCCCGTGCGCGGGCGGCGCGGCCTACAGCCCCGCCCTGACGGACTTCGTGTTCATGGTCCGCGACACCTCGCAGATGTTCATCACCGGTCCCGACGTGGTCCGCGCGGTGACCGGCGAGGAGATCTCCCAGAACGGCCTCGGCGGCGCCGACGTGCACGCCGAGACCTCGGGCGTGTGCCACTTCGCGTACGACGACGAGGAGACCTGCCTCGCGGAGGTCCGCTACCTCCTCACGATGCTCCCGTCGAACAATCGCGAGAACCCCCCGGCCGTGGAGTCCGAGGACCCCGTGGAGCGGCGCGGCGACGTCCTGCTCGACCTGGTCCCGGCGGACGGCAACCGGCCGTACGACATGGCCAAGGTCATCGAGGAGCTCGTCGACGACGGCGACTACCTGGAGGTCCACGAGCGCTGGGCGCGCAACATCATCTGCGCCCTGGCCCGCCTGGACGGCAAGGTCGTCGGCATCATCGCCAACCAGCCCCAGTCCCTGGCCGGTGTGCTGGACATCGAGGCGTCCGAGAAGGCCGCTCGCTTCGTGCAGATGTGCGACGCCTTCAACATCCCCATCGTCACCCTGCTGGACGTCCCCGGCTTCCTGCCCGGCGTCGACCAGGAGCACGGTGGAATCATCAGGCACGGCGCCAAGCTGCTGTACGCGTACTGCAACGCCACCGTGCCGCGGATCTCCCTGATCCTGCGCAAGGCGTACGGAGGTGCGTACATCGTGATGGACAGCCAGTCCATCGGGGCGGACCTGACCTATGCCTGGCCGACCAACGAGATCGCCGTGATGGGCGCCGAGGGCGCCGCGAACGTGATCTTCCGTCGGCAGATCGCCTCCGCGGAGGACCCGGAGGCGATGCGCGCGCGCATGGTCAAGGAGTACAAGGCCGAGCTGATGCACCCGTACTACGCCGCCGAGCGCGGCCTGGTGGATGACGTCATCGACCCGGCGGAGACCCGCGAGGTGCTGATCAAGTCCCTCGACATGCTCCGCAACAAGCACGCGGACCTGCCGTCCCGCAAGCACGGCAACCCCCCGCAGTAGCCCTGCACCCAGACTTCCTGCCTGCAGTAACCCACAAGGAGAACACTGCATATGTCCACTCCCGACATTCGCGTCGAGAAGGGTCACGCCGAACCTGAAGAGGTCGCGGCCATCACCGCGATCCTGCTCGCCCGCGCCGCGGCGCAGCCGCAGACCGCCCCGGCCCACCGCGGCCGTGACAAGGCCGGCTGGCGCCGTCTCGAGCGCACGCCGGGCTTCCGTGCCCCGCACAGCTGGCAGGGCTGAGTCCTTCCTGGCTTCTGGCATCGGGCTCCGTTTTCCTTCGGGAGGGCGGGGCCCGCGTGCGTTCTCACCGTTCGTTGCGGGGGTGGGGGCGGCCGTCGGGGGTGTGGCAGTCCTGCACGGTGCACCAGGGCGCCGACCCGAAGGACGCCGGCAGCACACAGTCCTCGACGAGGTCGAGACACTCAGGGAGGGCGTCACAGAGTGCCCAGCCGTCGAGGTCGTAGCCGTGTAGCTCCAGCCGGGCCAGATGTTCCCACTGCGCCGGATCGTCGATGCCGCAGGGCTGCCCGCTGCCGGTGAGTGTGAGGTCCGTCAGATTGGTGAGCCGGGTCAGCCGGCCCAGGTCGTGCCCGGGCGGAAGCTTGCCCAGCTCCAGGATGTGGAGGGAATCCAGCACGGACAGGTGGTCGAACGGCGGCAGCACGGGCCATGACCGCAGTTTGAGAATGGTGAGATCGGCCAGGTCCTCGATCGCGTCGAGGTTCACCAGCCGTCCCTCCCCGCGCAAGGACAGCACACCCAGATCCGCCTGAGCGCGCAGCGGAGTCAGATCGACATCGCCTTGCAGGTCTTCGAACCACAGCCCCCGGACCGGATCCCGTTCGTTGAGGAAGGCCAGGCTCCGGGAGAAGGGATATGCGAAGGAGAGCCAGCGGGCTCCCTTGAGCCGACTCAGGGTGGACCACTGTCCCGCATGTGTGATGAAGAGGACCTGCTGGTGCAGAGGCAACTGTCGCAGGACCGCGTCCCCATAGGCGTCGGAGTCGAAGTACTCCCACGAGTCCATCAGGAGTTGCTGGACCCGCACCCGAGGATCCGACGCGTACCGCTCCATCCTGGCCAGGGCCCTTTCGCCACCGATCTGCCGCACCGTCCTGATCGTGGCCTCGGCGGCTTTGGCGCCGACCCCCTCAAGGGTCGGCGGCAGCCACCGCATCACTGGTGCCCCCACCGCGGCCAACGAGTCTGCCTCCGTCTTTCGCCGAGGTGGCACCAAATGCATCACCGCCTCGTCGAGCCGGGCCGCCAGGACGTCCGGCACCGAGGCCATCGTCTCCTGGCACGACGCCGCGACAAGGCGCAGCGTCCGCTTGTGCCGCGGTTCCCGCTCCGCGCGCTCCAGGATGCCGCCGAGGAGTTCCTCCTGCTGCGTGCGGTTCGCGGGTCCGGCCGCCATGACGACCGTCTCGCGCCACAGGTCGAGATGCGCCCGGCCCACCAGGTTCCCGATCCGGTCCTCGACCGCCGCCTCCTGTGCCGCGAGGTACTCCTGGAACGTCCGGTGCAGGAAGTCCAGTCGGCCCTCGACGGGGGAGCGCAGTACCCCGGAGCGGTGCAGGAGATGGTCGAGGACGGCGGGGCCTTCGAGTCCGTCCAGGTGCCGCATGGCCGTGAGCTTCGCGGTGACGTGGGCCGCCGCCCGCTCGACGGAGATCTCGGTGCGGCTGTTGTCGGACAGGCGCCAAGCCAGGTCCCGCAGCAGGCAGAGCTTGTCCGTCAACGTCAGCGGCACGGGGAGTTCACTGTGCACGCCCCGGTCCGTGTCGCGCTGCTGCACCAGGACCTCAAGGGTCATCCGGTACAACTCCATTCGGTTGCGCGGCAATTGCCCCTTGCGCGCCAGGTGCAGGGAGCACAGCAGTGCCGCGAGCAGCGGATTCGTGGCCAGAGACTGGAGGTGCGGGCGGTCCTGGAGGCTGGTCAGCAAGGAGCGTTCGTAGCGCGGCAGTTCCTCCGGAGGGCAGGGGAGTCCCGCGTCCTGCCTGTGCACCGCCTGATGCCACTGCCGTACGAACGAGGCGAGATCGGCGGGTGTCATCCGCTCCAGCTGCAGCGCGGCGAACCGCTCGGTGCGCAGCCAGTCAACCCGCGCCGCGGCGGGCCGCGTGGTGACCACGACGCGGGTGCCGGCGTACAGATGCAGCAGCCCGCGCAGCCAGTCGCGGACCCCGCGCCGCTCGCCCGCGTGGAGTTCGTCCACGCCGTCCACCAGGAGCAGCACCCGCCCGTCCGCGAACGCCCGGTGCAGCCACCCGGTCGGCATCAGTCCGCTCAGCGGCCCGGCCACCCGGTCCAGCATCGCCTCTGGCGGGGGCGGCGGCTCCCCGGCGTACTGGCGCAGCTTGACCAGGACCGGTATCAGTCCGTTCCATTCGGCGAGCGGGCCGGTGAACGCGCCGCGCGCCGCCGTCACCGCGAGCCACTGGAGCAGCGTCGTCTTCCCCGACCCGGCCTCGCCGCGCAGCAGCACCCTGGGAGAGCCCTTGAGCGCGGCCTCCACGCGCATCCTGGAGGTGTGCTCGGCCTCGCCGGCCTCCCAGAGCTGCGCGCCGCTCCGCAGGACTGGTCGTGGGAGTGCCCGCCTGCGACCGCCGTCGTCCTCAGACGTCCGCAGGCTCACGTACGCCACTGACAGCTTGGTGCGCGGCGCCTGGTCGGCCGGGCCGAGCCCGAACAGCTCGATCTCGTCAAGGGAGCGGCTGATCAGCTCCAGATAGTGGCGCCGGAACGCCTCGTCCTCGCTGGTGCCCTCCGGTGCGTAGAGCGAACGCGCGGGCAGGCGTTCCAGGACCTTCTCCAGCTCGTCGCCCAACGAGGTCGTACGCGCGAGGAGTTCGCTCGCCGCCCGCTCGGTGAAGACGGGCAGCCTGCGCAGGACGCGTACGTAGCAGTCGCAGCATTCGCCGAGCACCACCTCGTAAAAGCGCGTCTCCACTTCGGAGAACCCACTCGGCACCGGCACCGACGCCCGTACGCGTCGGGTCAGCTCGGCCGGATCGGCGTCGGAGCTGAGGACGGCGTCGTCGGAGAGGTCCGCCCGTACGAAGGTGTCGGTGACGGCCTGGAGAACCGCCTCCCTGCCGTTCTCCGTCAGGTCACGGAACTCGTGCTCCAGGAGCGGCTGGACCCGGCCCGCCACCGCGTCGGCTATCTGCTCGAACTGCCGCTCCACGCCACGGCTCGCCCGCAGCCCCGGCACCCGCACCCGGATCAGGTCGCCCATCGAGGAACGTGCCTGCTGCTCCCGCTCCTTGGGGGCGAGCCACAGCCGGACCGCTCGCGTCGCCACCGCTCCGCCCAACTTGATCGCCGCCGCCTCAGCACTCATGTGCGCATTGTGGGTGAACGTGACTGTGGGCGGGGCCCTTCCACCGGATATCCGGTGAACGGACCCCGCCCACGGTCACGTTCGGCAGGAGGCAGGCGTGCGAGAGCTACCGCAGGCGGGCCATCAGCGCATGCTCGACCAGTGTGATCAGCGCGCTCTTCGCGTCCGCGCGGTGGCGGGCGTCGGTGGTGATGATCGGGGTGTCCGGCCCGATCTGCAGGGCCTCGCGCACCTCGTCGGGGGTGTAGGGCTGGTGTCCGTCGAAGCCGTTGAGGGCGATGACGAAGGGGAGGCCGCTGTTCTCGAAGTAGTCGACGGCGGGGAAGCAGTCGGCGAGGCGGCGGGTGTCGACGAGGACGACGGCGCCGATGGCGCCGCGGACGAGGTCGTCCCACATGAACCAGAACCGGTCCTGTCCGGGGGTGCCGAAGAGGTAGAGGATGAGGTCCTGGTCGAGGGTGATGCGGCCGAAGTCCATGGCCACCGTGGTGGTGGTCTTGTCTCCGGTGTGGGTGAGGTCGTCGATGCCCGCGGAGGCGGACGTCATGACGGCCTCGGTGCGCAGCGGGTTGATCTCAGAGACCGCCCCGACGAACGTGGTCTTGCCCACGCCGAAGCCGCCCGCCACCACGATCTTGGCCGAGGTCGTGGAGCGGGCTGTTGCTCCGCCGCTAGAGCTTGCGAAGTCCACTGAGCACCCTTTCGAGCAGTGTCACGTCTGGCTGGCCGCCGGCGGATTCGTCTCCGCCCGGCTGATGGATGGCGACGAGCCCGGCCTCCGCCAAGTCGGCGACAAGGATCCGGGCGACGCCGAGGGGGATCGAGAGCAGGGCCGAGATCTCGGCCACCGACTTGATCTCCCGGCACAGGTTGCAGATCCGCTGATGCTCGGGCAACTGGCCCTGCAACTGGTGCGGTTGTGCGGTGGTGTGCACCAGCGCCTCGATGGCGAGCTGGTAGCGGGGCCTGGTGCGGCCGCCCGTCATGGCGTACGGGCGCACCAGGGGGTTGTTCGCGGCTCCCGCGGGCGCCGGTTCGGGGGCGCGTCGCTGGGGCTGCACGGGCTGGATGCGGGGCGCGTGCGGCTGCTCGTACGGTGACGGGCCGGGCCCCTGCGGCTGCTGGTGGGGCCGCTGCTGCTGATGGTGCTGCGGCGGCTGCTGCTGCTGCGGGGGGTACGGCTGGCGTCGGTGGCTGGGCGCGGAGGGGAAGTTGTACCGGTTCGGCTGCCCGTCCTGGGGACCGCCCTGGCCCTGGCCACGACCTGCGGACCAGTTGGCCGACGACGAACCCTCTGGGGGTGTAGCGGCACCTGTCACGTGCTCCTCCTCCGAATGTGCCGGGCACCATCACTGTGGAGCCGCGTCCCGAAACTTTACGGCCACGGGACGCGAAAACGCACCGTCTGTCTGCTAGTTGAGAAGGCTCCCTTGGAGCTCGGCACGCAGGTCCGGGGTGAGAACCGTGCCCGCGCGGTCGACAAGAAGTGCCATCTCGTACCCAATGAGACCGATGTCCGCATCCGGGTGGGCGAGGACGGCCAGCGAGGACCCGTCCGAGATGGACATGATGAAGAGAAATCCTCGCTCCATCTCCACAACGGTCTGGGTGACGGAGCCGCCCTCGAAGATCCGGGAGGCCCCGGCGGTGAGGGACGTCAGACCCGATGCGACGGCCGCGAGCTGGTCGGCACGGTCGCGGGGAAAACCTTCGGACATCGCCAGAAGGAGTCCGTCGGCGGAGACCACCACCGTGTGGGACACCCCGGGGGTGTTGTCCACGAAGTTGGTGATCAACCAGTTCAGGTTCTGCGCCGCCTGGCTCATCGGGCTCACACTAACGCTCCTGGTTGTAGGTGCTGTCAGGGCCGAAGCCCTGGCCGTTCGTGTCACTACCTGCGCTGCGGCCCCGCTGGACGCCCCGGCGCAGGTTGCTCAACCTGCCCCGCACGTCCTCGGGGTCGCGGGAGACCTGGGGGCCGCCCTGCGGGGTCTGCTCCGCGGTGCCCTCGACCAGATTGGCCTTGGGCACCCGGCGCGGCAGGCCGGACGAGGTGACCCCGCCCGCCCTCGGCGCACGGAGCTGCTCGGCGCGCTGCCAGCGATCGTCGTTGGACGAACGCCAGCTGTCGCCGTCGGCGTTGTCATGGGGCGCGGCGGCGGGGGCGCTGCCGGTTCCGTTCGACGCCGCGTTCCCGTTCGACGCCGCGTCGCCGTTCGACGGTGCGGTGCCGCCCGGCGCCGTGGAGCCGCGTCGGGGGAGCCCCGCGTCCGTCATCTCGTGGACGACCGACGGCGTCGGGCCGGGACGGTCGAAGCCTACGCGCTCGGCTTCTCCCTGGGGAGCGGCCGGAGCAGATTCCGGTTCCGGAGCGTACTCGCTCTGATACGCATCCGTGTCCTGCGCATACCCGTTCTGGAGCGGCCAGTCATCTTGGTAGCCCGGCTCCGCATACGCGCCGTCCTGGTAACCGTCGTGCGCCGGAGTGAACTGGTCGTACGCGCCCTGCTGTTGGTCGTACGCGCCCTGCTGATGCTGCTGTGGCTGCTCGTACACGTCCTGCCGGACGTGCTCGTACGTGTCCTGCGGTGCCGTGTGCGGCTGCTGCTGCGCCTCGACCTCGTCGCGGAAGAGCGGACGGTGACCGCCGTTCGGCTGGCCCTGGGCCTGCGCCTCCAGGGCGGCACGCCGCTCCTCGCGCATCAACGACCGGCCCACCGGGTCGAGTTCGGGCGTCGCCTCGGGGTGCTCGCCGTGGTAGCGGCTGTCGTCGAAGCCGAGCTCCGCGGCGGTGCGCAGCGGGGCGTGCTCGAAGGCGGGCTGCTCGGGCTGCTGCTCCGGGATGATCGAGGAGACCGTGAACTCCGGGTCGTGCGACTGGAGTTCACCGCCACCGCCGTGCGTGATCCCGTCCGGGAGCATGACCAGCGAGGTGGTGCCCGCCTGCTCGCCGGAGGGGCGCAGCTGGACGCGGATGCCGTGCCGGTCGGCCAGCCGGCCGACCACGAACAGGCCCATGCGCTGCGAGATCGCGGCGTCCACGGTCGGCGGGTTGGCCAGCTTGTGGTTGATGTCCGCGAAGTCCTCGGCGGTCAGGCCGATGCCCTTGTCGTGGATCTCGACCATCACGCGACCGTCGGGAAGACGGGTCGCGGTGACCCGGACCTTGGTCTGCGGCGAGGAGAACGTGGTGGCGTTCTCCAGCAGCTCGGCGAGCAGGTGCACGAGGTCGGTCACGGCCAGGCCGTGGATCTCGGCCTCCGGGACGCCGGAGAGCTCGATGCGCTCGTACTGCTCCACCTCGGAGGAGGCGGCGCGCAGGACGTCGACCAGCGGCACCGGCTGGTCCCAGCGGCGGCCGGGCTCCTCGCCGGAGAGGACCAGGAGGTTCTCGCCGTTGCGGCGCATACGGGTCGCCAGGTGGTCCAGCTTGAAGAGGGACTCCAGCTGGTCCGGGTCGGCCTCGTTGTTCTCCAGGTCGGTGATGAGGGTCAGCTGGCCCTCGATCAGCGACTGGTTGCGGCGCGACAGGTTGGTGAAGATCGCGTTGATGTTGCCCCGCAGCAGGGCCTGCTCGGCGGCGAGCCGGACGGCCTCGCGGTGCACCTGGTCGAAGGCGCGGGCGACCTCGCCGATCTCGTCCGTGGACGTGATCGGGATGGGCTGGACACGGGTGTCCACGCGGCCCGGGTCGGTGCGCGAGAGCTGGTCGACCAGCATCGGCAGGCGCTGCTCGGCGATGCCGAAGGCGGCGGTGCGCAGCTGGCGCATGGAGCGGGACATCTGGCGGGCCATGAGCCCGGCCAGGACGAAGGCGGCGAGCAGCGCGACCACCACGACGGCGCCGTTGAGGTACGCGTCCTGCTTGGCGTTGTCGGCGATGTCCGACGCCTCGTTCACGGCCTTGTCGGCGAGGTCCGACTCGATGGTGCGGTAGGCGTCGAAGCGCGCGGTGGTGGAGGCCCACCAGCTCTCGGCCGTGATGCCCTGGCCGGCCAGGGCGAGACGGGCGCTCGGCTGCGTGGACGGCATCCCCGCGATGCCCGCGACCATCTTCTCGGGCGCCGGCGGCGGCGTGAACTTCTTGCCCTTCGCCTTCGCGGCGGCCGCGGCCTTCTTGGCCTGGGCCTCGCCGTCGGCCTTCAGCTTCTCCCTGGCCTCGTCGAGCTTGGCGACGTCCTCGGCGGTGCCACCACCGGTGTACTCCTCGATGGCGATGTTCTCGAGGTAGGCGTACGAGGCGAAGGAGGTGCGCTGCTTGGTGAACGCGGCGGTGCCGGGCCCGGGCTCGGTCAGCAGGTGCGTGCCGATGGAGCGCTCCAGGGAGAGCGCGCCCTTGGACAGCGAGATCGCGTAGACGGTGCGGCCGTAGCTGGTGATGTTGCCGGTGCCGAGGCCCAGTTCGTTGGCGAACTCCATCAGCGGGTGCTGGATGGCGACGTAGCCCTCTTCGGTCTGCACGCCGGGGAGCTTGGAGGTGTACGCGGCCTGGCGCAGCGCGGTCAGCTTCGGCTCGACCTTGTGGAAGCCGTCGAGGCGCCGGTTGAGGCCCTCCTTGTCCGGCATGTCCGTGGTCGCGGCCTTGAACTCGGCGGCGGCGGCGTCGGTGGCCTTGCGGGCCTTGACGACGGCGGGGTCGTTCCGCTTGCCCTTCAGGAGGGGAGCGGCGGAGATGTCGCGCTCTTCGATGAGGCGGTTGCTGTAGGTCAGGGCGGCCCGGACCAGACGGGCGGTGCTCTCGGCGTCGCGGGCCTGGTTCCAGGTGTCGATGGCCGCCTTGACCTGGAAGCCGCCCATGACGAGGCCGACGAGCACGGGTATGAGGAGGATCGCGTTCAGCCGGGTGGGCACCCGCCAGTTGCGCGGCGAGAACCTGCCGCCGGGGTCGGCCGGGGCCTCGCCGCCCGCTGCGCCGGGGGCGCCCGCCGCGGGCGATGCCGCTGTGCGCGACGGCGGGGTGAAGTTGCCCCGCGTGTCCCGCGTCTGCTGCGGTGCGGGGCTCGTCTTGCTTCGCCTCACTCGACCAACAACCTCTCGGCGGCGGCACCCACGTCGGCGCCGCTGTCGTCTCCAAGGCCCGTGCTACTGGGCAGTTCAGCGCATTCCAGCACGTCAGGCGGACGCTCGCCAAACAGTGGGAACGAAATCTTCCGAGTGGCGAAAGCCTCAGATAAAACGGTCATAAAGAGCGAGCCCCGCCAAAAGGCGAGGCTCATGTGAACACAGCGACACCAGGTGAACGCGACGCGTGTCTGCGTCACCGGAATTCTCTGTCGAAACGTTATGAACACGGCGGACGGCCGTGTCAAAGGACACAGACCGCGCCGTGCGATGTACGACAACTGCCGTATGGCTCAGCCCACTTGAGGGACTACTTGAGTCGGGCCATCAGCGCGTGCTCGACCAGCGTGATCAAGCCACTCTTTGCGTCCGCACGGTGTCGCGCGTCGGTGGTGATGATCGGCGTACCCGGCCCGATCTGCAGCGCTTCGCGGACCTCGTCGGGGGTGTACGGCTGGTGCCCGTCAAAGCCGTTCAGCGCGATGACGAACGGAAGACCGGAGTTCTCGAAGTAGTCGACGGCGGGGAAGCAGTCGGCGAGGCGGCGGGTGTCGACGAGGACGACGGCGCCGATGGCGCCGCGGACGAGGTCGTCCCACATGAACCAGAACCGGTCCTGTCCGGGGGTGCCGAAGAGGTAGAGGATGAGGTCCTGGTCGAGGGTGATGCGGCCGAAGTCCATGGCGACGGTGGTCGTCGTCTTGTCTCCGGTGTGGGTGAGGTCGTCGATGCCCGCGGAGGCGGACGTCATGACGGCCTCGGTGCGCAGCGGGTTGATCTCAGAGACCGCCCCGACGAACGTGGTCTTGCCCACGCCGAAGCCGCCCGCCACCACGATCTTGGCCGAAGTGGTGGACCGGCTTTCGGTGTTAGAGCTTGCGAAGTCCACTGAGCACCCTCTCGAGCAGTGTCACGTCAGGCTGGCCACCGGCGTTCTCGTCGCCGCCGGGCTGGTGGATGGCGACGAGCCCGGCCTCCGCCAGGTCCGCCACGAGGATGCGCGCGACGCCGAGCGGCATCGAGAGCAGGGCCGAGACCTCGGCCACCGACTTGACCTCACGGCACAGGTGGCAGATCCGCTGGTGTTCGGGGAGCAGCCCCATCAGCTGGGCCGGGTCGGCCGTCGTGCTCACCAGCGCCTCGATGGCGAGCTGGTAGCGGGGCCGGGTCCGGCCGCCGGTCATCGCGTACGGACGCACCAGCGGCTGGTCGCCCTCAATGCCGTACGGGGCGGCGTGCGGAGCTCCGTACGGGTCGTGAGAGGCGGTGGGCGGGGTCATGGATCCTCCGGGCGGGACAGCAGTTGGGCTGCGGTGCCGTCTGACAGAGCCTGGTGGGGGCACGAGTGGCGGCCGGACGGTTGGTCGAACGTTCGGACGAGGGGCGGCCGAGTGGGGTCGGCCGGGAACCGGTACGGCTAGTGGAGCAGGCTGCCCTGGAGCTCGGCGCGCAGGTCCGGGGTGAGGACGGCGCCCGCGCGGTCGACGAGGAGCGCCATCTCGTACCCGACCAGACCGATGTCGCACTCCGGGTGGGCGAGCACGGCCAGGGACGAGCCGTCCGAGACCGACATGATGAAGAGGAAGCCGCGCTCCATCTCCACCACGGTCTGGGTGACCGTGCCGCCCTCGAAGATCCGGGAGGCCCCGGCCGTGAGCGAGGTCAACCCCGAGGCCACCGCGGCCAGTTGGTCGGCGCGGTCGCGCGGGAAGCCCTCGGACATGGCGAGAAGCAGGCCGTCGGCGGAGACCACGACCGTGTGGGACACCCCGGGGGTGTTGTCCACGAAGTTGGTGATCAACCAGTTCAGATTCTGTGCCGCCTGGCTCATCGGACTCAACTAACGCTCCTGCTGGTGAGTGGGGCTAGGGAAACTGCCGGTCTGGCCGGAACCGGCCTGGCGACCCTGCTGGATGCCCCGACGGAGATTCGTCAGCCGGCCGCGTACCTCTTCGGGCGCACGCGAGACCTGCGGACCTGTGCTGTCCTGCTGCTGCTGAGCCGTGCCCGCGACGAGGTTGGCGCGCGGGACGCGGCGCGGCAGGCCGGAGGTGGTGACCCCGCCCGCCGAGGGCTGACGGACCCGCTCGGCCTGGCGGCCGAGCTCGTCATTGGGTGAGGTGCGCCAGCCGGCCGCCGGACCGTTGCCCACGCCGGCCTGCGGGCCGCCGGTCTGCGGGCCGCCGGGCGCGGTGGCCGGGTGCTGCGGAGGCGTCGGCTGCGCGGGCTGTCCCGGCTGCGCGGCCTGCGGACGGCGCGGCGGCAGCGGGCTGCGCGGCTGCTCGGGGGCGGGCGCCTCGCCGCGCGCGGGCTCGGGCTCGCGCTGCTGCGGACCGCGGTCCTGGGCGCCCTGGTCCTGCGCACCGCTCTGGGGGTACGAGGTGCCGCCGCCCTGCGGGTCCTGGGCGCCCTGCTGGGTGTGGAACCAGTTGGTTTCCAGGGTGTCGTACAGGGGGGTGCGGCCGTCGCCGGGGTCGGCGGCGGGCGGCAGCGGCTCCGGCTGGGCGGGCTGCTGGGGCTGCTGCTGCGCGGGGCCCTGCGGCTGCTGCGGGACGCCCTGGTCCTGGCCGCGCCGGGGGGCGGGCGGCCGGGGCACGCCGGGCACCGCGAACTGGCCGGTGGTCTGCGGGCTCTGGGCCTGCGGGGGCTGCGGCGCCTGGGGGCTCTGCTGGCCGGGCGGCGGCCCGTCGAAGTCGGGGCGCGCGAACTCGGCGGTGGAGCCGGGGCCCTGGCGGTCGTCGGCGCCGGGCCGGGCGAACTGGCCGGTGGTGTCGGGCTGCTGGAACTGCCCGGTCGTCTCGGGACGCTGGAACTGCCCCGTGGACCCGGCCCCGGACCCGGCGTCCGCCTGCGCGAACTGCCCGGTCGACTCCGGCTGTTGGAAGACGTCCGGCCGCTGGAACTGACCCGTGGAGCTCTGCGACCCGGGGGCCCCGGACTCCGGCAGGTTGAACTGGCCCGTGCCCGTCGGCTCGGCGGGGCGCGCGAACTGGCCGGTCGACTCCGGCTCCTCGTGTCCGCGCGGGGCGTCGAACGGCTCGTGCGAGACCTGCGGCTGGGCGTTCTCGTCGCTCCAACTCGGCACGCGCGGCTGCGGGTTGCCCCCGGGCAGCTCGGCGCGCGGACCACCGCGCGGCGGCAGCTGGGGACGGCGTCGCTGGCCCTGCTGGCCCTCGGCCTCGTTGGTGCGCTGCTGGGGCACCGGCGGCCGCTGCGGCTGCTGACCCGGCGTACCGGGACGGCCGCCCTGGTCACCTGCGGGCCGGAACAGGTCGCCGCGGTTGCCCTGGTCCCCGCCGCCCTGAGGCGCCGTCGGACCCGCGGGCTGCAGCCCACCGGGACCACCCGGACCACCCGGACCACCGGGACCGTTCGGTCCGCCGACGGAGCCGGACCGCTGCGGCGTGCCCGTCTCCCGCGAGGGCAGCGCCGCCCGCGGCCCCGAACCCGCGACCTGGCCGCGCGGAGCCGAACCGGCGCCGAGACGCCCGGCGTTGCCGCCGCCGGGACCGCCCTGGCCACCGGGACCGCCGGTGAGGCCGGGACCGCCGAGACCGGGACCCGCGCCGAGGCCGGGCGCACCGCTGCCGCCGCTCACACCGCGCCGCGCCGCCGCGGCACCCGCGGCGGCCTGAGCCGCGGCGGGACCACCGGTCGGGCCGGGCGCGCCGGGACCCTTCTTGCCGCCCTGGGCGACGTCGACGGGGAGCATGACGAGCGCGGTGGTGCCGCCGGAGTCCGACGGACGCAGCTGGATGCGGATGCCGTGGCGCTGCGAGAGGCGGCCGACCACGAACAGGCCCATGCGCCGGGAGACCGAGACGTCCACGGTGGGCGGCGAGGCGAGCCGCTCGTTGATGGAGGCGAGGTCCTCGGGGGAGAGGCCGATGCCGGTGTCGTGGATCTCGATGAGCACGCGGCCGTCGGGCAGCGCGTGACCGGTGACCTTGACCTTGGTCTGCGGGGACGAGAACGAGGTCGCGTTCTCGAGCAGCTCGGCGAGCAGGTGCACGAGGTCGTTGACGACGCGGCCGGCGACCTCGGTCGAGGGCACGGCCGAGAGCTCGATGCGCTCGTACTGCTCCACCTCGGACGCGGCGGCACGCAGCACGTCGACGAGCGGAACGGGCCGGGTCCACCGGCGCCCCGGCTCCTCACCGGCGAGAACGAGGAGGTTCTCACCGTTACGGCGCATGCGGGTCGCGAGGTGGTCGAGCTTGAAGAGCGAGGACAGCTGGTCCGGGTCGGCCTCGCGCGACTCCAGCTCGGAGATGAGCGAGAGCTGGCGCTGGATGAGGCCCTGGGAACGCCGCGAGAGGTTGGTGAACATCGCGTTGACGTTGCCCCGCAGCAGGGCCTGCTCGGCGGCGAGGCGGACGGCCTCGCGGTGCACGTCGTCGAAGGCCGCGGCCACCTGGCCGATCTCGTCGCGCGAGTGCACACCCACGGACTCCACCGAGGTGTCCACGTCCTGCGGGTCCGACTCCGAGAGCTGCTTGACCAGCTCGGGCAGGCGGTCCTGGGCGACCTTGGTGGCGGTGTCCTGGAGGCGGCGCAGCGAGCGGATCATGGACCGCGCCACGACGAAGGCGCCGACGAGCGAGACGCCGAGCACCAGCAGGATCAGCGCACCGTTGATGATGGCGTCCTGCTCGGCGTCGTTGCGCAGCTCGCGGGCCTTCTGCTCCATCTCGTCGAGCAGCGTGAGCTCGATCTTCGACATGGCCTCGATCTTGGTCGAGTCCTCGTCGAGCCAGTCCATGTAGGACCGCTTGCTCTGCAGCTTGAGGCCGCCGTCCTGCTCCAGGACGCGCTTGGCGTACTGGTCGGACGACTTGATGTTCGAGTTGGTGCCGGTGAGCGGCTTGGTCAGCTCGGCGGCGTTGCCGGAGTAGACGCTGCTGAACGTCTGGGTCTCCGTGTGCTCCTTGGTGTTCGCGTTCCAGCCGTACTGCCGGTCGATCCCGGAGAGCTCGCCGAACTTCTTGTCGTTCTCCGGCAGGGCCGCCGCGATGATGGCGCGCTGGATGGACGCGTACTCCTTGGCCGAGGAGAAGGCGGCCAGGGCGCGGGTGCGCCGGATCATGTCCGGGTTGCTGGTCGCCTGCGCCATGTCCTCGGAGAGACCGAGGAGCTGCTGGATGAGCTGGCTGTAGGCGTCGACCGTCCGCGAGGAGGACTTCTTGTCGTCGTACGCGCTGGAGCGGATGTCCTTGATCTGGCGCAGCTGGGCGGTGATCTGGACGGTGTTGGCCCGGACGCCGAGCAGGCCCTCGTCGTCGCTCGAGTCGTCGAGGTCCTGGGTGCCCTGGAGGAAGGCGTTGTACGCGCGGTCGGTCTTCTCGCGGGTGCCCTTGACCTTGTAGTCGGAGGCCGTCGCGCCGTGGGCGAGGGGACCGGCGGACTGGTCGCGCTCCTCCTGGAGCGCCGCGGCCAGCTCGGTCGCCTGCTTGGTCATCTCGGTCAGCAGCTTCATGTTGTCGAGCTGCTGGATGTCTTCGAGGGAGTTGTTGATGCGCAGGCCGCCGAGGGTGGTCGCGGCGACCACGGGCAGCGCTAGGAGCGACACCAGTCGGGTGGAGATGCGCCAGTTGCGCAGGGCTATTCGCGAGCCGGGGCCGGTCGGGCCCTTCGGCTTGGCCGGCGCCGCGGGCAGGCTGCCGCCTGCGGCCGGCTGACGCACGGCCTGCGGGCCGGAGTCGCCGGGTGCCTGACCCGGGTTCTGGGCGTGCTGGGCCGAGGAGCCGCGGTCGGTCCCGCCGCCACGCTCCGGCTCCGCCGCAGCGCTGCCATCCCTCTTGAAACGTCCCTGCACTAGCGTCGCAACCTCTGGACCAGGCGTCCCTCCGCAAGACGGTGGGACGGTGTCGGCGTCGTGGGGCACCGAAGCGCCCCATGGTGGTCGTGAGTGACCGGCGCTCCCCCTTCTTCCCGCCGCCACTCGGCGCTGCGTTGCGCCCCTGCGCGCCGGTTCGATCCCTGCGGCGGTCCCGGGAATTCCAGCACAGTGCCGGATCTCCAACAAGGCCCGTGTGTCGGGTCGTGACCTCCGTGACAGGGCGTGAGTGGTGCGTTACGAGACGTAGAAAGTGATCTAGGAGAAAGCGGACGTATGCGAACAAGGTGGCTACCGGGAGGGGGTGTCCCAGTCTTCATGATCGGGAGCGGAATGACGCCTTCAATGGCGCAATGTCCGTTTCCAACAGGCCATTCCTGGGCCGGAATTGACCGATTTGCCCACTACCTCGTGAGCAAACTCACACAAAGATCATGGCCTCTTCTCGACTTTCGCAGGGAATTGGATGTTTAGCCTGACGCTTTACAGGGATGGCGAATCCGACAACCTGCGTCCCGCTGGTGACGCCCCAACCGACAAGGTCTGAACGGCAGATGAAGATGGTCCGCAACATAGCCAACCCCCGCCGCACCACCCTGGCGCACCTGGACGGCGCCGACGAGGTGCAGCAGCCTCTGGAGCGGCCCGAGCACACCCTCACGCTGCCGACGAACACCGCCAACCCGAAGCGCACGATCCTGATGGACGTGCCGGAGGAGATCCAGGCGGCGTAATCAGCCTGTCCGGCGTTTGAGGACGAGCCGCGAAGCGGCGACAAGGGGGTCTGGGGGCGAAGCCCCCAGGAGGGGCGCCCCACTGAGAGGTAGCCTGAGGTGTCCGTTCTCCCCCTCCGCAGCAAAGGGCACCGCACCGTGCGCATCGCCAGGTTCTCCATCGACGGCAACGTCGGCTACGGCGCGGTCGAGGGCGACAGCGCCCCCGGCAAGGAGGGCGAGCTCGTCCTCGACATCATCAAGGGCATCCCGTACGCCGACTTCGAGCTCTCCGGGACCAAGGTCCCGCTGAGCAAGGTCCGCCTGCTGCCGCCGGTGCTGCCGAACAAGATCGTGGCCTTCGGCCGCAACTACGCGGAACACGCGGCGGAGCTCGGCAACGAGACCCCCGAGGCCCCCTTCGCGTTCTTCAAGCCCTCGACGTCCCTCGTCGGCACGGGCGACGCGATCACCTACCCCTCGTTCTCCGAGGAGCTGCACCACGAGGCCGAGCTGGCCGTGGTCATCGGCCGCATGTGCCGCGAGGTCCCCAGGGAGCGCGTCCAGGACGTGATCTTCGGCTACACCTGCGCCAACGACGTCACCGCGCGCGACGTCCAGCGCCGCGAGAAGCAGTGGGCCCGCGCCAAGGGCTTCGACGGGGCCTGCCCCCTCGGCCCCTGGGTGGAGACGGACATCGACCTGGCCAGGGCGGGCGACCTCACCGTCCAGTGCACGGTCAACGGCCAGCAGCGCCAGCTCGGCCGCACCAGCGAGATGGTCCACTCCATCGCGGACCTGATCGTGAACATCTCCGAGGCCATGACGCTGCTCCCCGGCGACGTGATCCTCACGGGCACCCCGGCAGGGGTCGGCCCCCTGAACGTCGGCGACGAGGTCGCCGTCACCATCGAAGGCATCGGCACTCTCACCAACAAGGTGATCAAGCGTGGCTAACGCGAACGTCCGCGTACGTTTCTGTCCCTCGCCGACCGGCAACCCCCACGTGGGCCTGGTCCGCACCGCCCTCTTCAACTGGGCCTACGCCCGGCACAACGAGGGCACCCTGGTCTTCCGCATCGAAGACACCGACGCGGCTCGCGACTCGGAGGAGTCGTACGAGCAGCTCCTGGACTCGATGCGCTGGCTGGGCTTCGACTGGGACGAGGGCCCCGAGGTCGGCGGCCCGCACGCGCCGTACCGCCAGTCGCAGCGCATGGACATCTACAAGGACGTCGCCGAGAAGCTCCTCGCCTCCGGCCACGCCTACCCCTGCTACTGCACCACCGAGGAGCTGGACGCCCGCCGCGAGGCCGCCCGCGCCGCCGGCAAGCCCTCCGGCTACGACGGCCACTGCCGCGACCTCACGGACGAGCAGAAGCAGGCGTACGAGGCCGAGGGCCGCAGCCACATCGTCCGCTTCCGGATGCCCGACGAGGCCACGACCTTCACCGACCTGGTCCGCGGCGAGATCACGGTCCAGGCGGAGAACGTCACGGACTACGGCATCGTCCGCGCGAACGGCGCCCCGCTCTACACGCTCGTCAACCCGGTCGACGACGCCCTGATGGAGATCACCCACGTCCTGCGCGGCGAGGACCTGCTCTCCTCCACGCCCCGCCAGATCGCCCTCTACAAGGCGCTGATCGAGCTCGGCATCGCGAAGACGATCCCCGAGTTCGGCCACCTCCCGTACGTGATGGGCGAGGGCAACAAGAAGCTGAGCAAGCGCGACCCGCAGTCGTCGCTCAACCTCTACCGCGAGCGCGGCTTCCTCCCGGAGGGCCTGCTCAACTACCTCTCCCTCCTCGGCTGGTCGTTCTCGGCGGACCAGGACCTCTTCTCGATGGACGAGATGGTCGCCGCCTTCGACGTCGCGGACGTGAACCCGAACCCGGCCCGCTTCGACCTCAAGAAGGCCGAGGCGATCAACGCCGACCACATCCGCATGCTGGACGTGAAGACCTTCGCCGAGGCATGCGCCCCCTGGCTGAAGGCCCCGCACGCCAACTGGGCCCCCGAGGACTTCGACGAGGCCGCCTGGCAGGCCGTCGCCCCGCACGCCCAGTCCCGCCTGAAGGTCCTCTCCGAGATCACCGCCAACGTCGACTTCCTGTTCCTCCCGGAGCCGGTCTTCGACGAGCCGAGCTGGACGAAGGCCATGAAGGAAGGCTCCGACGCCCTCCTGCGCACGGCCCGCGCCAAGCTGGAGGCGGCCGACTGGACCTCCGCCGAGTCCCTCAAGGAGGCCGTCCTGGCCGCCGGCGAGGAGCACGGCCTCAAGCTCGGCAAGGCCCAGGCCCCGGTCCGCGTCGCCGTCACCGGCCGCACGGTCGGCCTGCCCCTCTTCGAGTCCCTGGAGATCCTGGGCAAGGACAAGACCCTGACCCGCATCGACGCGGCCCTGGCCAAGCTCACCGCGTAACCGCGCACACAGCACTCCGTACGCAGACGAAGGGCCCGGAAGCCACCACGGCTCCCGGGCCCTTCGCGTACGTTCGAGGGCATGGCGATCAAAGCGGTGGTCTGGGACATCGATGACACGATCTTCGACTACGCGCGCGCCGACACCGCGGGCATGCACGCCCACCTCACCACCGAGGGAATCCTGGAGCGGTACGGCTCGGCCGAGCGCGCCCTCGCCGTGTGGAAGCAGCTCACCGAGCGCCACTGGGCCCGCTTCGGCGCCGGCGAGGTGGAGTTCCAGGACCAGCGCCGCGACCGCGTGCGCGACTTCCTGGGCGCCGTCCTGGACGACGCGGCGGCCGACGCGTGGTTCGACCGCTACCTCGTCCACTACGAGGCCGCCTGGAGCCTCTTCCCCGACACCCTCCCCGCCCTGGACGCCCTCGCCGAGGGCTACCGGCACGCGGTCCTCTCCAACTCCGCCCTGGTCGCCCAGGACCGCAAGCTGCGCGTCCTCGGCGTGCGCGACCGCTTCGAGGCCGTCCTGTGCGCCGCCGAGCTCGGCGTCTCCAAGCCCGCCGCCGAGGCGTTCCTCGCGGCCTGCGCGGCCGTCGGGCTCCCGCCGGAAGAGGTCGCGTACGTGGGGGACCAGCCCGACATCGACGCCCGGGGCGCCCGCGACGCGGGGCTGCTCGGCATCTGGCTCGACCGCAACGGCTCGGCGCAGGAAGGCCCGTCGGGGGTGCACCGGATCACGAGCCTCGCCGATCTCCCCGCGCTGCTCCTGGCCGATACCCGTTTTGGAGCGCCGTCCACCTTCGGGTAATGTTCTTCCTGCGCCGCCCGAGAGGGCCGAGAGGTCCGGCCGGGAAGCGCAAGTCAAACAAAACCCCCACCGGGGGTTGCGCTTTGATGGCCTATGGTGTAATTGGCAGCACGACTGATTCTGGTTCAGTTAGTCTAGGTTCGAGTCCTGGTAGGCCAGCTCGCAGAGCTCATCTGCAACCGTGGATCACATCCACAAAGCCCCCGTTGTGTAGCGGCCTAGCACGCTGCCCTCTCAAGGCAGTAGCGCCGGTTCGAATCCGGTCGGGGGTACAGATCCTTCCCGCGAGGACAGTTTCGGGTCGCACCCGCTGACCTCGATGCAGGATCGCTAGGGCCCCCGTTGTGTAGCGGCCTAGCACGCCGCCCTCTCAAGGCGGTAGCGCCGGTTCGAATCCGGTCGGGGGTACTGAAGGTCCCGGGCCTGGCCTGGACCTCATTGGCCTATGGTGTAATTGGCAGCACGACGGTTTCTGGTTCCGTTAGTTTAGGTTCGAGTCCTGGTAGGCCAGCTGATCTCGTACAACACAAGATCTTGCCCCCGTTGTGTAGCGGCCTAGCACGCCGCCCTCTCAAGGCGGTAGCGCCGGTTCGAATCCGGTCGGGGGTACACAAAAAGGTGAGGGGCCTTCC
>NZ_JBHYJB010000009.1:59551-95941 GCF_042740175.1 Streptomyces sp. NPDC059009
TAGCCCCCGTTGTGTAGCGGCCTAGCACGCCGCCCTCTCAAGGCGGTAGCGCCGGTTCGAATCCGGTCGGGGGTACACAAAAAGGTGAGGGGCCTTCCCGTGAGGGAGGGCCCCTTTCCTGTGTCCGGGTGCCCCCGCGCCCTCGGTCTCCCTATGCCTCCGAGTCGCCGCTTCTGCCGCTCCCGAAGCGGCGGTTGGACTCCTCGGCCTGGGCGATGCGGCGCAGGCCGAGCAGCACCGGCTCGTACAGCACGGTCAGCGCCACCGCCGCCTCCAGCTGCTCGGCCGGCTCGTAGCGCTCCATCAAGTCCAGGTCGGTGACCGCCAGTTGGCGGGCCGCACGCCCGTACGGCGCCAAGTCGTCGACGGAGCACGGATATCCGAGCCGCGTCATCGTGGCGATCGCCGTCACCAGCATGCGGTACGCCGGTGACTCGTCCCTCAACTCCGCCACGTAGGGCCAGCCGAGGTGCTCCAGGAGCGCGTCGGCCGTGCGCCGCGCCACCTCCGTCGCCGGGTCGCCGTCCTCGGGCTCCGGGCCGTGCGGCAGGGCCCAGACGGCCGTCCCCAACCGGGAGTTGTGGTCCAGGGACTCGTCCTCCAGGGCCGCGAGCACCTCGCGGGCGGCGGCGACCGGGACCCGGCCCACCTGGATCAGCGCCCGCACGAGGCGGAGCCGCTGCAGATGCGTCTC
This sequence comes from Streptomyces sp. NPDC059009, assembly GCF_042740175.1. Lineage (NCBI taxonomy): Bacteria > Bacillati > Actinomycetota > Actinomycetes > Kitasatosporales > Streptomycetaceae > Streptomyces > Streptomyces sp. NPDC059009. Next base: position 60,246 of record NZ_JBHYJB010000009.1, read on the forward strand.
GTCGTACGCGGCCTGGGTGGCGCTCACCCGGCGCCCGGCGGGCAGCAGGCCCTCGCGCAAGTAGTACTTGATCGTGGCCGGGGAGACCCCGCTGCGATCGCTCAGCTCCGCCAGTCTCATTCCTCTTGCGCCCTTCCTTGGAGAGTGGCACTATCCAAGCATGGATAGCGGAACTATCCAAAGGTTGTGGAGAAGGGTGTGAAGGGGGAATCACCATGAGCGACAAGCCGATCGACGGGCGTATGACCGACGATGCGCGAGGCGGCGTGACCGTCTTCCTCATCGGGATGCGGATCAACAAGTTCCGTGCGCTGCGCAGTTGGTGGCCCGTGTCCCGGGCCATGCCGAGGATGCTCAAGGAGCTGTCCCGGGATCCGGAGAGCGGACTGCTGGGCTATCGCCTGCTGTCGGGCGGCCCGCGGGTGCTCTACACCGTGCAGTACTGGGAGTCGAAGGAGAAGCTCTTCGCGTACGCCACCGCGCCGGACAAGGAGCACCACCCGGCCTGGGCCGCCTTCAACCGCCGCATGCGGGAAGGGCACGGGGACGTCGGCTTCTGGCACGAGACCTATGTGGTGCCCGCCGGGGCCCATGAGTCGATCTATGTGAACATGCCGGCGTTCGGCCTGGGCAAGGCCGCGGGCGTGGTCCCCGTGGGCCGCCGCGGCGAGCGGGCGCGCGAGCGTCTCGGGGCGGCCTGAGCGGCCTCGGCGGCTGGACATGAGTCCGCCCGCAGGGGTCGCCGCGGCGTTGAGGCGGCCCCTGCGGGCGGTGGAGGAATCAGCCGGTACCGGAGTGCGGCCGGTAGCGGCGGCAGCTGATACGGGGATCAGCTGGTGCGGCGCAGCGCCTCGGAGAGGCGGCCGGCCGCGTCGATGACGGCCTGCGCGTGCATGCGGCCCGGGTGCCGGGTCAGCCGCTCGATCGGTCCGGAGACCGAGACGGCGGCCACCACGCGGTTCGAGGGGCCCCGCACGGGCGCGGAGACGGAGGCCACGCCCGGCTCGCGCTCGCCGATCGACTGGGACCAGCCACGGCGTCGTACGCCCGACAGGGCCGTCGCCGTGAACCGGGCGCCCTGAAGGCCGCGGTGGAGGCGCTCGGGCTCCTCCCAGGCCATCAGGATCTGCGCGGAGGAGCCGGCCTTCATCGTGAGCGTCGAGCCGACCGGGACGGTGTCCCGCAGGCCCGAGAGGCGCTCCGCCGCGGCCACGCAGATGCGCATGTCGCCCTGGCGGCGGTAGAGCTGTGCGCTCTCGCCCGTGACGTCCCGCAGGTGCGTCAGGACCGGGCCCGCCGTGGCGAGGAGGCGGTCCTCACCGGCCGCCGCCGCGAGTTCCGCGAGCCGCGGGCCGAGAATGAAACGGCCCTGCATGTCGCGCGCCACCATCCGGTGGTGTTCCAGAGCCACGGCAAGGCGGTGTGCCGTGGGTCGAGCCAGTCCGGTCGCCGCGACCAGTCCCGCGAGGGTGGCCGGACCGGACTCCAGGGCGCTCAAGACGAGAGCCGCCTTGTCGAGAACGCCGACGCCGCTAGAGTTGTCCATGCGTCGATACTCGCGTCTCACTCTGTGAAACGCAAGTTCAAATTTCCGTGGAACACGCCACTCTGTACGAGCGGTCCGATGACCAACGGATTCGTGGCCGGCGTCCGGTACGAGGGGTACGGGCGGCGGCGGACAGATTCTCTAGTTGGGCCGGCTCACCAAGGCCGGTCGGAGGGAAAGCGATGGGTAGGACACTCGCGGAGAAGGTCTGGGACGACCACGTCGTCCGGCGCGCCGAGGGCGAGCCCGACCTCCTCTTCATCGATCTGCACCTGCTGCACGAGGTGACCAGCCCGCAGGCGTTCGACGGCCTTCGCAAGGGTGGTCGTCCGGTGCGGCGGCTCGACCTCACCATCGCGACCGAGGATCACAACACCCCGACCCTCGACATCGACAAGCCCATCGCGGACCCGGTCTCGCGGGCCCAGTTGGAGACGCTGCGCAAGAACTGCGCCGAGTTCGGCGTCCGGCTGCACTCCCTGGGCGACGTCGAGCAGGGCGTCGTCCACGTGGTGGGACCGCAGCTGGGCCTGACCCAGCCCGGCACCACGGTCGTCTGCGGCGACTCGCACACCTCGACGCACGGCGCCTTCGGCGCCCTGGCGTTCGGCATCGGCACCTCGCAGGTCGAGCACGTGCTCGCCACGCAGACGCTGCCGATGGCCCGCCCCAAGACCATGGCCATCACCGTCGACGGCGAACTGCCCGAGGGCGTCACGGCCAAGGACCTGATCCTCGCCATCATCGCGAAGATCGGCACCGGCGGCGGCCAGGGCTACATCCTGGAATACCGCGGCTCGGCCATCGAGAAGCTCTCGATGGAGGCCCGCATGACCATCTGCAACATGTCCATCGAGGCCGGTGCGCGCGCGGGCATGATCGCCCCCGACGAGACCACCTTCGACTACATCCAGGGCCGCGCCCACGCCCCGCAGGGCGCCGACTGGGACGCCGCGGTGGCGTACTGGAAGACCCTGAGGACGGACGAGGACGCGGTCTTCGACGCCGAGGTCTACATCGACGCCGCCGAACTGGCCCCGTTCGTCACCTGGGGCACCAACCCCGGCCAGGGTGCGCCGCTTTCGGCCGCGGTCCCCGACCCGGCTTCGTACGAAGACGCTTCGGAGCGCCTCGCCGCCGAAAACGCCCTGAAATACATGGGGTTGACCGCCGGGCAGCCGCTGCGCGACATCAAGGTCGACACCGTCTTCGTAGGCTCGTGCACCAACGGCCGTATCGAGGACCTGCGCTCGGCCGCCGCCATCGTCGAGGGTCGCAAAGTCGCCGACGGCGTACGGATGCTGGTCGTGCCCGGCTCGGTGCGGGTGGCCCTGCAGGCCGTCGAGGAGGGTCTGGACAAGGTGTTCACCGCGGCGGGCGCCGAATGGCGGCACGCGGGCTGCTCGATGTGCCTGGGCATGAACCCCGACCAACTGGCCCCGGGGGAGCGCTCGGCGTCCACGTCGAACCGCAACTTCGAGGGCAGGCAGGGCAAGGGCGGCCGCACCCATCTGGTCTCCCCGCAGGTCGCCGCCGCCACCGCGGTCACCGGCCATCTGGCCTCGCCCGCCGACCTGTCCGACGCCCCCGCCACCGCCGGAGTCTGAGAGTCATGGAAGCATTCACCACGCACACCGGCCGGGCCGTCCCGCTGCGCCGCAGCAACGTCGACACCGACCAGATCATCCCCGCCCACTGGCTGAAGAAGGTCACCCGGGACGGCTTCGAGGACGGCCTCTTCGAGGCATGGCGCAAGGACGCCGACTTCGTCCTGAACAGGCCCGAGCGCAAGGGCGCCACGGTCCTGGTCGCCGGCCCCGACTTCGGTACGGGTTCCTCGCGCGAGCACGCCGTCTGGGCGCTGCAGAACTACGGCTTCAAGGCGGTCATCTCCTCCCGCTTCGCCGACATCTTCCGCGGCAACTCGCTGAAGAACGGCCTGCTCACCGTCGTGCTCGACCAGAAGGTCGTGGACGCGCTCTGGGAGCTGACCGAGCGCGACCCGCAGGCCGAAATCACCGTTGACCTGCAGGATCGCCAGGTCCGCGCCGAGGGCGTCACCGCCGACTTCGAGCTCGACGAGAACGCCCGCTGGCGGCTGCTCAACGGCCTGGACGACATCAGCATCACGCTGCAGAACGAGGCCGACATCGCGGCGTACGAGGCCGAGCGGCCCTCCTACAAGCCCCGCACCGTGCAGGTCTGAATCGCCCCACGGCGAGCCCGAGCATCTCGAAGTACCCCCAATCGTGGCCGGTTGGGGGTACTTCCATGTGTGCCTCGCGCCACCCCGGGATGACCTGAACGGGTGGTCTCAACTACCTTGATTCTTGCGGCAGAAGAGGCTTGAAAGTCCCTTGCCCTTGGCCTTGCCAGGGAGTCTCAGGATGCCTCCAGAGGTGGGTAGTTACCCCCTGCGGAGGCGACAACTCGCCCCAGATGGCACAATCGGTGCATGGGACGTGACAGCCAACTCGAGCTCTACGGGCTCGTCGCGGACCAACTGAAGGAAGCGCACTCCCGGGTGCGCGCACTGCAAGTCCCGGAGGGCGTACGGATGGCGCTGACCCGGAAGCTGCTGGTCATTACGGCCGCGGCCAAACACGATCTCGCCGATGCGGCAAGGCGTCTGGAGCGATTGATGGCGGACCTCGACGAGGGCCGATTCCCCGAGGACGCCTGAGCGGCCGGCCTCAACATGCCTTCGTGGAACTCCGAGATGGTCCAGTTCGTTGCGGCACAAGGGTGATTAGCCCGTTTCGTGTTTGATTTGCGGTATATATCTGCCTAACGTGCGAAAAAGCCTGAGCAATTCGCTCCAGGCAATGTCTCCGAAGGGGAAGACGTGAACAAGGCGCAGCTCGTAGAAGCGATTGCCGACAAGGTTGGCGGCCGTCAGCAGGCCGCCGACGCCGTCGACGCGGTACTCGACGCCATCGTCCGTGCCGTTGTCAGCGGGGACCGTGTTTCGGTCACCGGCTTCGGCTCGTTCGAGAAGGTGGACCGCCCGGCCCGCTACGCCCGCAACCCGCAGACCGGGGAGCGCGTCCGGGTCAAGAAGACCTCGGTGCCCCGCTTCCGCGCGGGCCAGGGCTTCAAGGACCTGGTGAGCGGCTCGAAGAAGCTCCCGAAGAACGACGTCGCGGTCAAGAAGGCGCCGAAGGGCAGCCTCTCGAGTGGCACTTCGTCCCGTTCGACCGTCAAGAAGGCGGCCGCCAAGAAGACCACGGCCAAGAAGGCGACGGCGAAGAAGACCACCGCGAAGAAGACTGCGGCGAAGAAGACCACGGCCAAGAAGGCGACGGCGAAGAAGACGACCGCCAAGAAGGCCACGGCGAAGAAGACCACGGCCAAGAAGGCGACGGCGAAGAAGGCCACCACCGCCAAGAAGGCCACGGCCAAGAAGACCGCGCCGGCGAAGAAGGCCACCGCCAAGAAGGCGCCCGCGAAGAAGTCCACGGCGCGCAAGACCACCGCCAAGAAGGCCACCGCCCGCAAGAAGTAAGGGCTGAGGGTCACCGGGCTACTCACGCGCCGGGCCGGGCTTCCCCCAGGGGAGCCCGGCCCGCGGCGCGTTCGGGGGCGTACGGGCCGACTGCCGGCCGGAAGAGCGGCCTGGGGCCCGTATCCGTGAAAGCCGTGCGGCGTGCGTCGGAAAGCCCGTGCGGCGTGCGTCAGAAGGTCTGCAGCGTCACCAGCGTGATGCGGCGCTCCTCGCCCGCACCCTCGACCTCGATGCGCACCCGCTGCCCCGGCCGCAGCAGGCGCAGGCCGCCGGCGTCGAAGGCCGGTGCGCCGAACGGCACGGGGGTGCCGTCGTCGAGCAGCACGCTGCCGGTGCGGGATTCGGGGTCGTATGTGTACGCGGTCGCCTGCATGGGGGAAGCGTACTCAGTCCGCGATCAGGAGCTGGGCGGCCGCCGTCGCGGTGCGCGGGCCCACGCCGAGTGCGAGAGCGGCCCGCAGGTCGTCGCCGGTGTCCACGTCCTGGCGCACGGAGTCGACGCCGTCGAGGGTGAGTTCCCGGGCGCCGGAGGCCGTGTGGCGGGCGCGGGAGGCGGTGCCGAAAACCGGGCGCAATTCCGTGTGCGGGGCCGCGGCGAGCAGTGTTGTCCCGATTCCGGCGGCATCCGGCAGAAATGACCGGGGGAATTGGGCCGCGCTATCCAGGACCCGGGCCAATTCATGGGGGCGCAGCGCCGGCAGATCGGCGTTCAGGGCCGCGACGGCCGCGTCCGGACGCTCGGCGCGCACAGCGGCCACCCCGTGCGCGAGCGCGGCGTTGAGGCCCTGTGCGGGCTCGTCGGGGACGATACGGGCGCCCAGGGCCGCCAACTCCCGCCCCGCGCGCGCGTCCGCCGTGACGACCGCCACATCGCGTACCGCGGCGCTGGCCACCGCCGCGGCCACGGTGTCCTGCGCGAACGCCAGGGCGAGGCCGGGGCGCAGGCTGTCGCCCGTGCTCGGTCCGAGCCTGCTCTTGGCCAGGACCAAGGGTTTCAGCGGTATCACGAGGGTCCAGTGCACGTGCGCTCCGTCCGTTGGCTCGGGGTTCATTGTTGTCTGCCGTGGTGAGGTGCCTCAGGACGGGCAGAGGGTGAGGTGGCGCGCAGCGCCTCGATGCAGGGGCGGTGGCGGGAGACGGGCGGGCGTACGGTGTTCTCGACAGACAGGCAGCCTGGGGCGACACTTGTGCGGCCGACCAGGCTCATGGAGGAAGGTGTCCGAGTGTCCCGCCGCAGAATCGGCTTCTGGTACCGCCTGGCGGCGGTCATCGCTAAACCGCCGCTGGTGGTTCTGATCAAGCGGGACTGGCGTGGAATGGAGCACATTCCGGCCGACGGCGGTTTTATCACCGCGGTGAACCACAATTCGCATCTCGATCCGTTCGCGTACGCGCACTACCAGTACAACACCGGGCGAGTTCCGCGATTCCTCGCGAAGCACGGTCTTTTCAAGAAGGGTTTCGTCGGGTCCGTCATGCGCGGCACCGGACAGATCCCCGTGTACCGCGAGTCCACCAACGCCCTCAGCGCGTTCCGCGCCGCGATCGACGCCGTGGAGCGCGGCGAGTGCGTCGCCTTCTACCCCGAGGGCACCCTCACCCGCGACCCCGAACTCTGGCCCATGACGGGCAAGACGGGCGTCGCGCGCGTGGCCCTGCAGACCAAGTGCCCGGTGATTCCCGTCGCTCAGTGGGGCGCCAACCTCGTTCTGCCGCCGTACGCGAAGAAGCCGAACCTCTTCCCGCGCAAGACGCACACGGTGCTCGCCGGGCCGCCGGTCGACCTGGAGCGCTTCTACGACAAGGAGATGACTCCGGAGGTCCTCAAGGACGCGACGGAGGCCATCATGGCCGCGATCACCGAACTCCTCGAGGAGTTGCGCGGCGAGAAGGCACCCGCTACGCGCTTCGACCCGCGCCAGGCGCGGATCGAACAGCGGCGCAAGGCCAAGGCCAAGAACAACGCCGACAGCGACAGCACGAACGGCACCGACAGCACCGACGGTGCGGAGGACAGCAAGTGACGAACTCCATGAACCCGGTTGGCCCCGTGAAGGCCGCCGTCTTCGGAACGGGCTCGTGGGGTACGGCCTTCGGCATGGTGCTCGCCGACGCGGGCTGCGACGTCACCCTGTGGGGCCGTCGCGCCGAACTCGCCGAAGCGGTCAACTCCACGCGCAGCAACCCCGACTACCTCCCCGGCGTCGAACTCCCCGAGAACCTGCGGGCGACCACCGACCCGGCCGAGGCCGCGGACGGCGCCGACTTCACGGTCCTCGCGGTGCCCTCGCAGACCCTGCGCGGCAACCTCGCCAAGTGGGCCCCGCTGCTCGCCCCCGACACCGTTCTCGTCTCCCTCATGAAGGGCGTCGAACTCGGCTCCGCGATGCGGATGAGCGAGGTCATCGAGGACGTCACGAAGGTCCCGGGGGACCGCGTCGCCGTCGTCACGGGCCCCAACCTGGCCCGCGAGATCGCCGCCAGGCAGCCCGCCGCCGCCGTGGTCGCCTGCCGGGACGAATCGGTTGCGCAGCGCCTCCAGGCGGCCTGCCACACCCCGTACTTCCGCCCGTACACCAACACCGACGTGATCGGCTGTGAACTCGGCGGCGCCGTCAAGAACGTGATCGGCCTCGCCGTGGGCATCGCCGACGGCATGGGCCTCGGCGACAACACCAAGGGCTCGCTCATCACGCGCGGGCTCGCCGAGACGACCCGGCTCGGCCTCGCGATGGGCGCCGACCCGCTGACCTTCTCCGGACTCGCGGGCCTCGGCGACCTGGTGGCCACCTGCTCCTCGCCGCTGTCGCGCAACCACACCTTCGGCACCAACCTCGGCAAGGGCATGACCCTGGAGGAGACCATCGCGGTCACCAAGCAGACCGCCGAGGGCGTCAAGTCCTGTGAGTCCGTGCTGGATCTGGCCCGCAGGCACGGCGTCGACATGCCGATCACGGAGACCGTCGTCGGCATCGTGCACGAGGGGACGCCGCCGCTGGTCGCGCTCAAGGAGCTGATGTCCCGCAGCGCCAAGCCCGAGCGGGCCTGACCGGTTCTTGATGGTGGCCGAGGGACGCTGACTACTTTCTGGGCAGCGGGTACCCTCAAACGCAATATGAGCAGCGAGAACCTCCCCCAGAGCCCCGAGCAGAGCCCTGAGCAGCCGCTCCGCAAGCCGCGGGTGGCCGTCGTCTTCGGCGGCCGCAGCTCGGAGCACGGCATTTCCGTCGTCACCGCGGGCGCCGTACTGCGCGCCATCGACCGCACCAAGTACGACGTGCTGCCCATCGGCATCACCCGCGACGGCCGCTGGGCCCTGACCGCCGACGAGCCCGACCGGATGGCCATCACCGACCGCCGGGTGCCGGACGTCGATCAGCTCGCCGACTCCGTGGAGGGCGGCGTCGTCCTGCCCCTGGACCCCAGCTCCCGCGAGGTCGTCTACAGCGAGCCCGGCTCCGTGCCCAAGGCGCTCGGCGAGGTCGACGTCGTCTTCCCGATGCTGCACGGTCCCTACGGAGAGGACGGCACCCTCCAGGGGCTGCTCGAGCTCTCCGGAGTGCCCTACGTGGGCGCGGGTGTGCTCGCCTCGGCCGTCGGCCAGGACAAGGAGTACATGAAGCGGATCTTCATCTCCTTCGGGCTGCCCGTCGGCCCGTACCTGGTGATCCGCCCGCGCGAGTGGGAGCAGGACGAGTCCGGGGCGCGGGCGCGCATCGCGGAGTTCGCCGGTGAGCACGGCTGGCCGCTGTTCATCAAGCCCGCGCGCGGGGGCTCGTCGATGGGCATCACGAAGGTCAACTCCTTCGAAGGTCTCGACGAGGCGATCGAGGAGGCCCGGCGCCACGACCCCAAGATCCTCGTCGAGTCGCTGCTGCGCGGCCGCGAGATCGAGTGCGGGGTCCTGGAGTTCGAGGACGGCCCGCGCGCGAGCGTGCCCGCCGAGATCCCGCCGGTGCAGGCCCACGAGTACTACGACTTCGAGGCGAAGTACATCGACTCGACTCCCGGCATCGTGCCCGCCCCCCTGACGCCCGAGGAGACCGCGGAGGTCCAGCGCCTGGCCGTCGCCGCCTTCGAGGCCACGTCCTGCGAGGGGCTCGTCCGCGCGGACTTCTTCCTCACCGAGGAAGGGCAGTTCGTGATCAACGAGATCAACACGATGCCCGGCTTCACGCCCATCTCCATGTACCCGCAGATGTGGGAGAAGAGCGGCGTCAGCTACCCGGAGCTGGTGGACCGGCTCCTGACGGCGGCCCTGACCCGCTCGACGGGGCTGCGCTGACGCACGTACGACGTGCTCAGGCGATCCCCTTGGGGATGGTCTTCTTGATGGGGGCGGCGAAGTCCGTGAGCGGGCCGAGACCGTCCCCCGTCCGTTCCTTGGGCAGCGTCACCTCGACGTAGGCCAGGCGCGCCCCGGTGGTGAAGGTGTACGAGCCGTCGTCGTGCTTCTGCAGGAGCCAGGCGACGCCGTTCACCTTTACGCCGTTGTTCGGGGCGTAATCGGGATCGACCATCTCGGGGGGCCGCTCCACACCGCAGCGCAGTATGATCGCCGGATCTCCCCACCCGGCGGTCAGGTCCGACGTGGGGCCGGGGTCGGTGCGCTCAAGCCCGTCGAGCTTCTTCGGGAGTTGTGCGTGCAGGTCCCGGCAGAGTCCTGCGGCCTTCGCATCCGGCGACGGAACCGTCACTGACGCCTCGTCGTCCGTAGAGGAGCAGGCCGCTGTCGTGATCAACAAGGCGAGAGCGGACGTTCCTGTGAGGCAGCGGCGCCGGATGCGGGAAGAGAACACCGGCCAAGCGTAGACGGGGGCTACAGGTGCACGACGGGGCAGGTCAGGGTTCGCGTGATGCCGTCCACTTGCTGGACCTTGGCGACCACCATGCGGCCGAGCTCGTCCACCGTGTCCGCCTGTGCGCGCACGATGACATCGTAGGGACCGGTCACGTCCTCGGCCTGAATCACTCCCGGGATCTTGCCGATCAGCTCGGCGACGGTCGACGCCTTGCCGACCTCGGTCTGGATCAGGATGTACGCCTGTACCACGGAACCTCCAGGGCGGCCACGAGGATCATGTGGGAAGAAGGGACGCCACGGTACCGCGTCGTCGCTCGCCACGGGGAGACCTGTGGGAGCTGTGGCGCGCACATCGCGGCGGACGGACAACAGAAGTTGACGGTCACGTCGACCGTACCGACGACAGTGACGGCTCGCGACCGCAAGCGGACCGGGGCAGAAGGGGCAGCGCACGCATGAAGGGCACCGTTGGCGAGTTGGGGGAGTTCGGGCTCATCAGAGAGCTCACCTCGCGCCTGACCTCCACCCCGGCCGTACGACTCGGCCCCGGCGACGACGCGGCGGTCGTCTCCGCCCCCGACCGCCGGGTCGTGGCGAGCACCGACATCCTCCTGGAGGGGCGCCACTTCCGCCGCGACTGGTCCACCGCCTACGACGTGGGCCGCAAGGCCGCCGCCCAGAACCTCGCCGACATCGCCGCCATGGGCGCCGTGCCGACCGCGCTCCTGCTCGGCCTGGTCGTCCCCGCCGAACTCCCCGCCAGCTGGCCCACGGAGCTCATGGACGGCCTGCGGGACGAGTGCCAGGTGGCGGGCGCGGCCGTGGTCGGCGGCGACGTCGTACGCGGAGACACCATCACCGTCTCGATCACCGCGCTCGGCGACCTGCGCAACCACGAACCCGTCACGCGCGCGGGAGCGCAGCCCGGCGACGTCGTCGCGGTCACCGGCTGGCTCGGCTGGTCCGCTGCCGGGCACGCGGTGCTCTCCCGCGGCTTCCGCTCGCCGCGCGCCTTCGTGGAGGCCCACCGCAGGCCCGAACCGCCGTACCACGCGGGCCCCGCGGCCGCCGGGCTCGGCGCGACCTCGATGACGGACGTGAGCGACGGGCTCATCGCCGACCTCGGCCACATCGCCGAGGCCAGCAAGGTCCGCATCGACATCCGCTCCGGAGACGTGGACGTGCCCTCGCAGATGAACGACATCGGGCAGGCCGTCGGCGTCGACCCGCTGCAGTGGGTGCTCAACGGCGGCGAGGACCACGCCATCGTCGCGACGTTCCCGTCCGACGTGAAGCTGCCCGCCCGCTGGAAGGTCATCGGCGAGGTCCTCAACCCCTCGGCACTGCCCCAGGTCACCGTCGACGGGGCGCCCTGGACGAGCAAGGGCTGGGACCACTTCGGGGACAACGGGGAGAGCGGAGCCTCCGAATGACCGTCCCCGCGCGTGTGTTGACGGTCGCGGGCTCCGATTCCGGAGGCGGCGCCGGCATCCAGGCCGACCTGAAGGCCATGCTCGCCCTCGGCGCGCACGGCATGAGCGTCGTCACGGCCGTCACCGCGCAGAACTCCCTGGGCGTCCAGGGGGTTTGGGAGCTCCCCGTGGAGGCGGTGCGGGCCCAGTACCGCAGCGTCGTCGACGACATCGGCGTCCAGGCCGTCAAGACCGGCATGCTCGCCTCGCCCGAACTGGTCGAGACCGTCGCCGAGTTGATCGCGGGCACCGAAGCCCCCGCCGTCGTCGACCCCGTCGGCGTCTCCAAGCACGGCGACTCGCTGCTCGCCGCCTCCGCGCTCGACGCCGTCCGCACCAAGCTGCTCCCGGCCGCCACCGTCGCGACGCCGAACCTGGACGAGGTCGCCCAACTCACCGGCGTACAGGTCGAGTCGGAGGACGACATGCGGCGCGCGGCCGCGGCCCTCCTCGCGTACGGGCCGTCCTGGGCGCTCATCAAGGGCGGCCACCTCCAGGGCGACGCCACGGACCTGCTGACCGACGGCTCCGAAGAGCACTGGTTCCGTGCCCCGCGCCACGACAACCGTCATACGCACGGCACGGGCTGCACCCTCGCCAGCGCGATCGCCTCGCGGCTGGCACAAGGGCAGCCCGTACCGGCAGCCGTCGCCTCGGCCAAGGAGTACGTGACCGGGGCCATCGCCGCCGGGTTCGCGCTCGGCGGCGGGATCGGCCCGGTGGATCACGGCTGGCGGTTCAGGGACGGGGCGTCGCCCGCGTAACCGCCGTACGCCGCGTAGTCCTTGAGGACGAGGTCGCTCGCCGCCTTCTCCGTGAGCCGCTTGAAGAAGCCCGCGAGGAAGCGGGAGCTCAGCATCCGGTACATCCGGTCGCGGCTGCGCATCTTCCGTTCGGTGGCCGGGGCGAGGAACGGCCCCGCGTTCCCGGAGATCTTCTGGCAGCCCTTCGCGTAGGCGCCGATCTCCGCCTCGTACGCGGCGAAGCCCGCCTTGTGATCGCCGCGGGCGGCGGCCAGCTCCCCGGCCAGGACGTACGCGGCGACGAGCGCCGTGCCGGTGCCGATGCCGCCCATCGTGGCGCCGTACCCGGCATCCCCGAGGAGCGCCACACGGCCCTGTGAGAGCCGGTCGACGTGGATCTGGGCGATCGCGTCGAAGTAGAGGTCGTCGGCCTCCTGAAGGGCCGCCAGGGCGGCGGGGGCGTGCTTCCAGGGGAGATCGGCGAACCGCTCGGCGAGGATCCGCTTCTGCTGCGCGGTGTCGTGCCGGTCGTAGTCGATGGGCTCCGCCTTGAAGACGAGGCTCACGCCCGCGTGCGGGTCGCGGCCGTAGTTGCTGAGGCCCATCATGCGGCCGGGGTCGCAGCACATCCGGGCGGTGCGGTCCAGGCCGAGGTGGTTCGGCATCGGGAAGCCCGCCACGTAGTAGCCCTGGTGGCGCAGGTAGCGGGACTCGTCCCCGAAGACGAGGCGGCGCGTGTTGGAGTGCAGACCGTCGGCGCCGACGACGAGGTCGAAGCGGCGGGGCGCGCCGTTCTCGAAGGTGACGTCGATGCCTTCGGAGTGCTCGGTCAGCGAGGCGATGGAGTCTCCGAAGACGTACTCCGCACAGTCCTTCGTCCGCTCGTGGAGGATCTTGGAGAGGTCGCCGCGGAAGATCTCCACGTCGCCGCTCATCAGGAACGCGGGCAGATCCACCCGCTCCTTGTCGTCGACGTCGACGACGGTCTGGCGGCCCATGTCGGTCTGGTGGCGGTGGACTTCGTCCCAGATGCCCATGCGCTGCAGGACGGTGCGGTGGACCTCGCCGCGGAAGTCCACGGCGAAACCGCCCTCGCGCAGGACGGGCGCCTTCTCCACGACGGTGACGCGGGCCCCGTAGCGGGTGAGCCAGAAGGCGAGGGCCGGGCCCGCGACGCTGGCGCCGGAGATCAGGACGTCGAGGTGGGAGAGGCGGGCGGGGTGCGGTGTCGAGTTCGTCATGGGAAGAGCGTGCGGGGGAGCGCTGACCGGCGGCTTACCGTTCGCTCACCGTCGCTGACCGGCCTCACTCCAGGGCGCGTTCTCCCAGCTCCCGGCCCTCTTCGAAGGCTTTCTCGTACGCCTGGGGGCTCACCCGCGCGCGGGCCGCCTCCTCGACGGGTACGACATCGGGGTCGCCCGCGATCAGGGTGCCGCGCACTCCTGTCGCGGCACCGAGGAGCCGGGCCGCGTCCTCCGGGGCCGCGGCGACGGCCGCGAGGGCCTCCGCGACGCCGGCGGCCTCTCCGAAGCCCGAAGCGGGCCCCCGCTCCGGGCTCAGCGCGAGGACGCGGGCCTGCTCGAACCAGTCGGCGGCCTCGTCCGCGCGGGACTCGGCGAGCGCGGTGCGCCCCAGGCCGATGAAGATCCGTACGGTCTCGCCGATGCTGAACCAGTTCGCGGCGCACGCCTCCAGGGCCGCTTCGTAGTGCCCACGCGCGCGTGCCGTGTCCCCGGAGAGACGGGCGACGTCCCCGAGGCCGCGCAGTGCCGTCGCCACCTTGTCGGCGGCGCCCGCCGTGCGCGCGAGGGCCGCCGCGTGCGTGAAGTGCGCCTCGGCCTCCTCGGTCTCGCCCTCGTACAGCAGGACCGTGGCGCGCTGGTGGAGCAGGTCGGACGTCTCTTCAGGGGCGGCCAACTCCCTTACACAGGCGAGCCCTTCGTCCAGGCGCCGCAGCGCGCTGCGGCGGTCGCCCCGCCAGTGCGCGAACATGCCCAGTGGATCGAGGCAGTTGGCCGTGCCCCAGCGGTCACCGGTCTCGCGGAACCGCACGAGGGCCCGCGCGAACACCTCCTCGGCCGCCTCGGGACGGCCCGCGAACCACTCCTGGAACCCGTGCCCGAGGTCGAGCAGCGCGAGCCCCCACGGGTCCGTGCCGACCTGGCGCCGCACCTGGTCCTCCATGGCGTGCTGCGGACCGCCCGCGAGCGACCACAGCACCACCAGGTACGGCAGCCGCAACGGCGGCTCCAGCACCTGCATGAGGGCATGCCCGCGCGCGATGCGATCCGGTTCAGCCGGGTCGTCGCCGTCGCCCTTGACGGTGTTGATCAGGCACAGGAGGTACTCCTCGGCCAGGCCCGCGGGCGGCTGGGAGCCCACGGCGGCGAGGAGCTCACGGGCGAGCGGCACCTGCTCCCCGTGCAGGCCGCGCAGCCGCCAGAACCAGGTGAGCACCGCCATCAGGCGCAGCCCCCGGTGCGGATCGGCACCGACCAGGTGGCGCAGGGCGGCGTCGAAGTTGCCGTGCTCGGCCGACAGGCGCGCCAGCCACGGCAGTTGGTCGTGGCCGCGCAGATACGGCTCGGCGCGCTCGGCGAGGCCCAGGACGTACGCGGCGTGCGCGTCCCGGAAGCGGTCCGCCTCGCCGGCGTCGGCGAGGCGCCCGGCACAGAAGGCGCGGATCGTCTGCAGCATCCGGAAGCGTCCGTCGGCCACCTCGACGAAGGACTTCTCGGTGAGCGACGCGAGCAGGTCCTCCGGATCCCCGACCCCGCAGACGGCCTCGACGGCATCGCCCGTCGCACCTCCGGAGAACACCGTGAGCCGCCGCGCCAGCTCCCGCTCCGCGTCGTCCAGAAGCTCCCAGCTCCACTCCACGACCGCGTGCAGCGTGCGGTGCCGGGGCGCCTTCGTGCGGTCGCCGCGCGACAGCAGCCGGAAGCGGTCGCCGAGGCGCGCGGCGAGCTCCTCGACCGTGAGGGTGCGCAGCCGGGCGGCGGCCAGCTCGATCGCGAGGGGCAGCCCGTCGAGAGCCGCGCAGATCTCCCGTACGGCCGCGGGATCCGCCGCCACACCAGGGCGGACAGCCACGGCCCGGTCCTCGAAGAGCCGCGCGGCGGGCCCCGGCGCCAGCGGCGGCACCGGCCACAGCACCTCCCCGGTGATCCCGAGCCCCTCCCTGCTGGTGGCGAGGACCCGCACCCCCGGACAGGCCCCGAGTACGAGCCCCGTGATCCGGGCCGCGTCCTCCACGAGGTGCTCGCAGTTGTCGAGCACAAGAAGAAGGTCACGATCCTCGAGCGCGGCAAGAAGACGCCCGGTCGTGTCCGCGCCCGACCCCTGGAAGCCCTCACGGACTCCGAGGGCGGTGAGGATCGCATACGTCACCTGGGTGCCGTCACCGAGCGGCGCGAGCTCGACGTAACAGACGCTCTCCCGGTCGCGCACCGCCTCGATCGCCAGCCGCGTCTTGCCCGCGCCGCCCGGCCCTGTGAGCGTCACGAGGCGCGCTCCGGACAGCAGCTCCCCGATCCGGCCGAGCTCGTCGGCGCGCCCGACGAACCGCGTGAGCTGCGCGGGCACCCCCTGCCGCCGCGCGGGCTCCCGGCCCCGCAGGAGCTCCAGGTGCAGCTCTGACAGCTCCGCGGAGGGGTCCGCGCCCAACTGGTCGGCGAGGGTGCGCCGGGCCTCCTCGTACACCGTGAGCGCCTCCGCGGGCCGCCCGCCCGCGTGCAGCGCCCGCATCAGCTGCCCGTACAGCCGCTCGCTCAGCGGCTGCCGGGAGAGCAGCTCCCGCAGCTCCGGTACGAGATCGGGGCCGCCGCCGAGCGCGAGATCCGCGTCGACGCGGTCCTGGACGGCGGCGAACCGCAGCTCTTCGAGGCGGGGCACGCGCGGGTGCGCGGTGGGCAGCTCGGCGAGCGCGGGGCCCCGCCACAGGCCGAGCGCCTCCCTCAGGAGCGCGGCGGCCTGCGGGTGGTCCCCGGCAGCCAGGGCCCGGTGCCCCGCACGCGCGAGCCGCTCGAAGCGGTGCAGATCGACGTCCTCGGGGGAGACGTCGAGCCGGTAGCCGGTGGGGGCCGCCTCGATGTCCAGGCCCAGGCGCCTGCGCAGCCGGGAGACCTGGGACTGCAGGGCGTTCGCGGCTCCGGCGGGCGGCTCGTCGCCGTACAGGCCGTCGGTCAGGCGCTCCACGGAGACGGTGCGCCCGGCGTCCAGGAGCAGCAGCGTCAGCAGCGCGCGGGGGCGCGGACCGCCGGGGTCCAGAGGGCTGCCGTCGGGGGAGCGGACGTCGAGGGGGCCGAGTATGCCGAAGCGCATCCGGCCGATTCTGGCAGGCCACCCGCGCGCGTGGACGGTGAACGGCACACCTGTGTGCGGGCCGACCCACCCGCGTGTGGGTACACGAAAAAGCCGGCCCACCCGAGGGGGGACCGGCCTTTCGGCAACCGGCTAGGTGGCCGCGCTACGTCAGCGCGAGACCTTGCCGGCCTTGATGCACGAGGTGCAGGCGTTGAGGCGCTTCGGCGTCCCGCCGACCACGGCACGCACGCGCTGGATGTTCGGGTTCCAGCGACGGGGCGTACGGCGGTGCGAGTGCGAGATGTTGTTGCCGAAGCCCGGCCCCTTGCCGCAGACGTCGCAGTTGGCAGCCACGGGTCACTCCAAAGACTTCAGATGCACTTACGGTTAAACCCGGCATGCCGGGATCAGTGCAATGATCAGGGTGGCGTTGCCAGGAGGAATGGCCCGATGCGTATCGGGCAACCGGAGCAGCATACAACGGCTGCTTCGGCCTTACGAAATTACCATGGCTCGCCCCGGCCCTGCCCCGAGCCCCCGTGCGGCCTGGGTCTACCCTGCGTCCCAGTCCGGCTCCCGTCCGGATTCCGGGATTCCGCGATGTCACGGATCCCGTGCCCCGGCCGGTCTGCCCAAGGAGGCGAGCAGGTGCAGCAGGACCTCGACGCGGTCGCGGTGCGCACCTGGTGCCGTCTCGCCCTGGACGCCCTGGGCCGGGCCCGCGAGGAGATCGACGCGATCAACGTCTATCCGGTCGCGGACGGGGACACCGGAACCAACCTCTATCTGACCGTGGAGTCGGCGGCCCAGGCGGTCGACGCGGCCTTCACGGGGCACGAGCCCGCCCTGCCGTCCCTCGCCGAAGCCATGCGCGCCATGGCCCACGGCGCCCTGATCGGGGCCCGCGGCAACTCCGGCACGATCCTCTCCGAGCTGCTGCGCGGCATGGCCCAGGTCCTCGCGGCCGAGAGTGACGCACCTCACGCGGACGGCCACGCCCTCGTCCACGCCCTGGAGCAGGCCGCGGGGTCCGCGCGGCGGGCGGTCGCGCACCCCGTGGAGGGCACCGTCCTGACGGTGGCGAGCGCGGCGGCGGACTCCGCGCGCGAGGCCCGAGGCGATGGCTGCGCGGCGGTGGCCCGGGCCGCGTACGACGGCGCGTGCACGGCGCTGGACGCCACCCCGGGGCAGCTCGCGGTCCTGGGGCGCGCGGGAGTGGTGGACGCCGGGGGGCGGGGCCTCGTGGCGGTTCTCGGGGCGCTGGTGGGGGCGCTGTCCGGGGAGGCCGTGCCGCTGAAGAGCGCCGCGCAGGGTGGCGCTGCGAAGAGCGGCGCCCAGCCCTCGAAGAGCGCGGAGGGCGCGGAGGGCGGGCACACGCGCGTGGAGGAGATCGGCGCCGTCGGCTGCGAGGACCCGGAGACCGGGGACGGCGGCCCCGCCTTCGAGGTGATCTACCTCCTGGAGGCGCCCGACGACTCCGTGGCCCGGCTGCGCGCCCGGCTCGACTCCCTCGGCGACTCCCTGGTCGTGGTGGGCGGCGACGGCCTGTGGAACGTCCACGTCCATGTGGACGACGCGGGCGCCGCCGTGGAGGCGGGCGTCGAGGCCGGCCGGCCGTACCGCATCCGCATCACCCACTTCGGCGCCGGAGACGCGCACGCCGCCGGTTCCGGCCGGCTTCCCCGGACGCCCCGGGAGCGCACCCAGCGCGGCATCGTGGCGGTCGTGCCCGGCGCCGGCCTCGCGGAGCTGTACGCGGAGGCGGGCGCCACCACCGTGCCCGCGCGCACCGGTGAGCAGCCCGCGAGCGGCGAGCTCGTCGACGCGATCCGGCGGGCCTACGCGCGCGAGGTCGTGCTGCTGCCCAACGACGCGGAGCTGCGCCACACCGCGGCGGCCGCGGCGGAGCAGGCCCGTGCCGAGGGCGTGCGCGTCGCCCTGATCCCCACGCGCTCCGCGGTCCAGGGCATCGCGGCCCTCGCCGTGCACGAGCCGGACCGGCGCTTCGACGAGGACGTCGTCGCCATGACGTCGGCCGCGGGCGCGACCCGCTACGCCGAACTGGCCGTCGCCGAGCGGCAGTCGTGGACCATGGCGGGCATCTGCCAGGCCGGTGACGTGCTCGGCCTGATCGACGGCGACGTCGCGGTGATCGGCGCCGAGGTGGCCGCGACGGCGCGAGCGGTCCTCGACCGGATGCTCGCCGCGGGCGGCGAGATGGTGACGCTCGTCCTCGGCGACACCGTGCCCGACGAGGTCGCCGAGGAGCTGGAGAAGCACGTGCGCGAGGCGTACCTGGCGGTCGACACCGTCGTGTACCGGGGGAGCCAGTCGGCGCCCATGCTGATCGGCGTGGAGTAGCCGCCGCCGGAGCACGAGGTGGCCCGGCGGGCGGACTTCCGGCACGTACCGGCGGATTGTCAGTGCCGTGGTGTGCAATGGATCTCGTGCCCGCGCTCCAAGAACCCCTGAAGAAAGTGGTCGGCCCCGCCACCGCGAAGGTGATGGCCGAGCACCTCGGCCTGCACACGGTCGGCGACCTCCTCCACCACTACCCCCGGCGGTACGCGGAGCGGGGCGAGCTGACCCGCCTCGCCGAGCTCCCGCTGGACGAGCACGTGACGGTGGTCGCCCAGGTCGCAAGTGCCCGCATCCTGAAGTTCAACGGCGGCCGGGGCCAGCGCCTCGAGGTCACGATCACGGACGGCAGCGGCCAGCTCCAGCTCGTCTTCTTCGGCCGCGGCATCCACAAGCCCCACAAGGACCTGCTGCCCGGCACCCGCGCGATGTTCGCGGGCAAGGCGTCGGTCTTCAACCGCAAGATGCAGCTCGCCCACCCGGCGTACGAGCTCCTGAAGGGCGACGCGGACCAGTCCGAGAGATCCGCCGCCGAAGCGGTCGACTCCTGGGCGGGCGCCCTCATCCCGATCTACCCGGCCACCGCCAAGCTGGAGTCCTGGAAGATCGCCAAGTCGATCGACATGGTCCTGCCCAGCGCCCAGGAGGCCCTCGACCCGCTGCCCCCCGCCCTGCGGGACGGCCGTGGCCTCATCCCGCTTCCCGAGGCCCTCCTCAAGATCCACCGGCCGCACACGAAGGCGGACATCGCCGCCGCCCGCGACCGCCTCAAATGGGACGAGGCGTTCGTGCTCCAAGTCGCCCTGGCCCGGCGCCGGTTCGCCGACGCGCAGCTGCCCGCCGTGGCCCGTGAGCCCAAGGAGGGCGGCCTCCTCGACGCGTTCGACGCCAAGCTGCCCTTCACGCTCACCGAAGGACAGCAGAAGGTCTCCAAGGAGATCTTCGACGACCTCGCGACCGAACACCCCATGCACCGCCTCCTCCAGGGCGAGGTCGGCTCCGGCAAGACGATGGTGGCGCTGCGCGCGATGCTCGCCGTCGTGGACGCGGGCGGGCAGGCCGCGATGCTCGCGCCCACCGAGGTCCTCGCCCAGCAGCACCACCGCTCGATCACCGAAATGATGGGGGAGCTGGCGGAAGGAGGGATGCTGGGCGGCGCCGAGCAGGCCACCAAGGTCACGCTGCTCACCGGCTCCATGGGCGCCGCCGCCCGCCGCCAGGCCCTCCTGGACCTGGTCACGGGCGAGGCCGGGATCGTCATCGGCACACACGCCCTGATCGAGGACAAGGTCCAGTTCCACGACCTCGGCCTGGTCGTAGTGGACGAGCAGCACCGCTTCGGAGTCGAGCAGCGCGACGCCCTGCGCGGCAAGGGCAAGCAGCCCCCGCACCTCCTGGTCATGACGGCCACCCCCATTCCGCGCACGGTCGCGATGACGGTCTTCGGCGACCTGGAGACATCGGTCCTGGACCAGCTCCCCGCGGGGCGTTCGCCGATCGCCAGCCATGTCGTCCCCGCCCAGGACAAGCCCCACTTCCTCGCCCGCGCGTGGGAACGCGTCCGCGAGGAGGTGGAGAACGGCCACCAGGCGTACGTGGTCTGCCCCCGCATCGGCGACTCCATCGACGAGGGGGACGACGAAGCGGCGCCCAAGAAGGGCAAGAAGAAGTCCGCCGAAGAGAAGGCGGAGGAGGCGGCCACCGCCGAGAAGCGCCCCCCGCTCGCCGTCCTCGAGGTCGCCGAGCAGCTCGCCCACGGCCCCCTCCAGGGCCTCAAGGTCGAGGTCCTGCACGGCCGCATGCAGCCCGACGACAAGGACGCGGTGATGCGCCGCTTCGCCGCGGGCGAGACCCAGGTCCTGGTCGCCACGACGGTCATCGAGGTCGGCGTGAACGTCCCGAACGCGACGGCCATGGTGATCATGGACGCCGACCGCTTCGGCGTCTCCCAGCTGCACCAGCTCCGCGGCCGCGTCGGCCGTGGCTCGGCCCCCGGCCTCTGCCTCCTGGTGACCGACATGCCCGAGGCGAGCCCCGCCCGCGCCCGCCTCGGCGCCGTCGCCGCCACCCTGGACGGCTTCGAGCTCTCCCGCATCGACCTGGAACAGCGCCGCGAGGGCGACGTCCTCGGCCAGGCCCAGTCCGGCGTCCGCTCCAGCCTGCGCATGCTGGCCGTCATCGACGACGAGGAGATCATCGCCGAGGCCCGCGAGGAGGCCACCGCCGTCGTCTCCCGCGACCCCGACCTGGAGCACCTCCCCGAGCTCCGCGTCGCCCTGGACGCCCTGCTCGACGAGGAGCGCGAGCAGTACCTGGACAAGGGGTGACAAGGAGGGACGCCCGCGCACGCCATATCGTGAGGACAGCGGCCCGCCCCGAGCCGCGGCCCGTCTCCCGAAGGACCGAAGGACTCACATGACCCGCGTGATCGCCGGCACGGCCGGCGGACGCCGCCTCGCCGTCCCCCCGGGAAACGGCACGCGCCCCACCTCCGACCGCGCGCGCGAAGGACTCTTCTCCACCTGGCAGGCGTTCCAGGGCACCCTCGACGGCGCGCGCGTGCTCGACCTGTACGCGGGGTCCGGCGCCGTCGGCCTGGAGGCCCTCTCACGCGGCGCCGCGCACACCCTTCTCGTCGAGGCCGACGCCAGGGCGGTCCGCACCATCAGGGAGAACGTGCAGGGGCTCGGCCTGCCCGGCGCCGAGGTCCGGGCGGGCAAAGCAGCCCAGATCGTCCAGGGTCAGGCCCCCGCCGACCCCTACGACCTGGTGTTCCTCGACCCCCCGTACGCAGTCTCCGACGACGATCTTCGCGAGATCCTGCTCACACTCCGCACGGAGGGCTGGCTCACGGACGAAGCGCTCGTCACCGTTGAACGCAGTACTAGAGGCGGCGAATTCCGGTGGCCGGAGGGCTTCGAGGCGCTGCGCTCCCGTCGCTACGGGGAGGGCACGTTTTGGTACGGTCGCGCCGCCTCTACGTGCGACGACTCAGAAATCGCACCATGACCGGACCGGAGAGCGAGGGACTTCAGTTGCGCCGCGCCGTCTGTCCGGGGTCGTTCGACCCCATCACCAATGGACACCTCGACATCATCGCCCGCGCCTCCCGCCTGTACGACGTGGTGCACGTCGCGGTGATGATCAACCAGTCGAAGAAGGGCCTGTTCGAGATCGAGGAGCGGATCGAGCTGATCCGCGAGGTCACCGCCGAGTTCGGCAACGTCGAAGTCGAGTCCTTCCACGGCCTGTTGGTCGACTTCTGCAAGCAGCGCGACATCCCGGCCATCGTCAAGGGCCTGCGCGCCGTCAGCGACTTCGACTACGAACTGCAGATGGCTCAGATGAACAACGGCCTCTCGGGCGTCGAGACCCTCTTCGTGCCCACCAACCCCACCTACAGCTTCCTCTCCTCCTCGCTCGTCAAGGAGGTCGCGGCCTGGGGCGGCGACGTGTCCCACCTGGTCCCGCCGCTCGTGCTCGAAGCCCTCAACAAGCGCCTTACGAAAGGCTGATCAAGGGCTACAGTCGCCTCAGCGGGCCCGGGGGACCCGCTTGGTCCGTCTCCCAACCAGCTGTAGAGAGTGGCGAGCACACGGTGGACGTGCAGAAGAAGCTCGACGAGATCGTCGCGTCGGTCGGCAGCGCCAAATCGATGCCCATGTCCGCGTCGTGCGTGGTCAACCGCGCACAGCTGCTCTCGATGCTGGAAGAGGTGCGCCAGGCCCTGCCCGGCTCCCTGGCCCAGGCCCAGGAGCTGATCGGCGGCCGCGAGCAGATGGTCGAGCAGGCCCGCCAGGAGGCGGACCGGATCATCGAGACGGCCCGCGCCGAGCGCGGCTCGCTGATCTCCGACACCGAGGTCGCCCGCGGCTCCCAGGGCGAGGCCGACCGCATCCTCGCGGAGGCCCGCCAGGAGGCCCTCGACGTCCGCGCCGAGGCCGACGACTACGTGGACAGCAAGCTCGCCAACTTCGAGGTCGTCCTCACCAAGACCCTAGGCTCGGTCGGCCGCGGCCGCGAGAAGCTCCTCGGCACCGGCCCGGGCCTGGACGAGCAGGGCTACGAGGACGAGGACGCCCCCGAGCGCAGCCACGACCCCGAGACGCTCCGCCGCGACGCCGACGCGTACGTGGACGCCAAGCTCGGCGCCTTCGAGGCGGTCCTCGCCAAGACCCTGGAGGCCGTCGGCAAGGGCCGCCAGACCCTGCAGGGCCGCGCCCCCGCCGACGAGCTCGGCTCCCTCACGCAGGACGGCGCGAGCACCCACCACTCCACGGACGCCGACTACCTCGCGGACCTCGCCGACCCCACCCAGGCCGCCCAGCAGCAGCCCTCGGCCCAGCCCCCGCAGCCCCAGGCGGCCCCCCAGCTCCCCCAGCAGCAGCCCTACGCCCAGCCGGACCCGTACGGCTACCAGCACCAGCAGCAGGACCAGTACGCGTACCAGCAGCCCTATGGCCAGCAGGACCCGTACGCCTACCAGCAGCAGGACCCGTACGGCTACCCGCAGCAGGGCTACGACCCCAACCAGCTCCCGGGCCTCCCCGAGCAGCAGCAGGCACCGCAGCAGCCGCAGGCGCCCGCTCCCACCGCGCTCGACGAGACCAGCCTCTTCGACACGAGCATGATCAGCATGGACCAGGTCCGCCAGTACGAGCAGGAGCGCCAGTACGGGCAGGGCCGCTGAAGGGCCTCTCCCCAGGGGGATCGGGACCGGATTGGGCCGACAGCGAAAGGTCCAGTATCCTGGCTCTTCGGTCGCGCATACGTCCGCGATCCAGGCTGCCCGTCTCGTGGGACTCCACGCAGGGGCAGCCCCTCCTTGAACTCCCAGGATCCGAAAGCAGGAAAAGCCCTGAGCACGCGCCTCGACCATCGCAACCCTCTCGTGTTCGACACACACGAGCTGGGGCGGCGTCCTGGTGCCATGCAGCGGCTGACCCGCGAGATCGAGGCGCCCGGTTCGCCGGCGCTCCTCGGCATCGAAGGGGTCGTCGGGGTGCCGCAGGGCGCCCCGGTCGAGCTGGAGATCCGTCTCGAGTCGGTCATGGAAGGGGTGCTTGTCACAGGCACCGCCCGTGCGTCGGCCGAGGGGGAGTGCGTAAGGTGTCTGGAGCCGCTGACGCTTGAGGTCGACGCGGACTTCCAGGAGATGTTCTCGTACCCTGACGCCGACGACCGGGGCCGCACCGCGGAACCGGCCGACGACGCCGAGGAAGACGAGGACAGGCTCTATCTTGAGGACGGCATGTTCGACCTCGAGCCTGTGCTGCGTGATGCGGTGGTGCTCGCACTGCCGATGCAGCCGGTGTGCCAGGACGACTGTCCGGGCCTGTGCTCCCA
The DNA here is from genome assembly GCF_042740175.1 of Streptomyces sp. NPDC059009. NCBI lineage: Bacteria > Bacillati > Actinomycetota > Actinomycetes > Kitasatosporales > Streptomycetaceae > Streptomyces > Streptomyces sp. NPDC059009. The sequence goes on from NZ_JBHYJB010000009.1 coordinate 84,325, forward strand.
GTGCGGGGCGCGGCTCGCGGACGACCCGGACCACCACCATGACGCCGTCGACATCCGTTGGGCGGCACTGCAGGGACTCGCTGGCACCATCCAGGACGGCGAGAAGGACGAGATGAGCGGCGCCGAAGCGGAAGCGGGCGTCGACGAGAAGCAGGAGAAGTAGCCGTGGCTGTTCCGAAGCGGAAGATGTCGCGCAGCAACACGCGCCACCGCCGGTCGCAGTGGAAGGCTGCGGTCACCCCCCTGGTTTCGTGTGAGCGTTGCCAGGAGCCCAAGCAGCAGCACATCGCGTGCCCGTCTTGCGGCACCTACAACAAGCGCCAGGTCCTCGAGGTCTGAGCGGCTGGTGAGAGGCGCTGTGTCTAGCCCAAAGAAGGCGGAAGACGCCAAAAAGCAGGCAGAGACCACAGCCTCGTCCCACACGCTTCTGGAAGGGCGGCTCGGGTACACGCTCGAGTCCGCCCTTCTGGTGCGTGCGCTGACCCACCGTTCGTACGCGTACGAGAACGGCGGTCTGCCGACGAACGAGCGTCTGGAGTTCCTCGGTGACTCCGTGCTCGGCCTCGTCGTCACGGACACGCTGTACCGCACCCACCCCGACCTGCCCGAAGGCCAGCTGGCCAAGTTGCGGGCCGCGGTGGTCAATTCGCGTGCGCTGGCGGAGGTCAGCCGCGGCCTCGACCTCGGCTCCTTCATCCGGCTCGGCCGGGGTGAAGAGGGCACGGGTGGCCGGGACAAGGCGTCCATTCTCGCCGACACCCTCGAAGCGGTGATCGGCGCGGTCTATCTCGACCAGGGCCTGGACGCGGCGGGCGAACTCGTCCACCGTCTCTTCGACCCGCTGATCGAGAAGTCCTCGAACCTGGGCGCGGGCCTGGACTGGAAGACCAGTCTCCAGGAGCTCACCGCCACCGAGAGCCTCGGCGTGCCCGAGTACCTCGTGACGGAGTCCGGCCCGGACCACGAGAAGACCTTCACCGCTGCCGCCCGCGTCGGAGGCGTCTCGTACGGCACCGGCACCGGCCGCAGCAAGAAGGAAGCGGAGCAGCAGGCCGCCGAGTCCGCCTGGCGCGCGATCCGCGCGGCAGCGGACGAGCGCGCCAAGGCGGCGGAAGCCGCAGCCGGGGGGAACGCCGACACCCCCTCGGCCTCGGACGCCGCTCCTGCCTGACGGTACGTTCACACTGGCCTGCCCCGGACCTCCGGGGCAGGCCAGTGGCTTTACCGCACCCCCTGAGGACGCACCCCGAGGAGACACCGTGCCCGAACTGCCCGAGGTGGAGGTCGTCCGGCGCGGACTCGAGCGCTGGGTCGCCCACCGCGCCATCGGCGACGTCGAGGTCCTGCACCCGCGCGCGGTGCGCCGGCACGTCGCGGGCGCCGACGACTTCGCGCAGCGCCTCAAGGGGCAGCGCATCGGGGTGCCCATGCGCCGCGGCAAGTATCTGTGGCTGCCGCTCGAGGACACCCACACCTCGGTCCTCGCCCACCTCGGCATGAGCGGTCAGCTCCTCGTGCAGCCCCAACAGGCGCCCGACGAGAAGCACTTGAGGATCCGTGTGCGGTTCACGGACGGCCCGGACGACCCGGCCGCCGCCGGCACCGAGCTGCGCTTCGTCGACCAGCGCACCTTCGGCGGGCTCTCGCTGCACGAGTGCGCCGCCGACAGTACCGACGGGCTCCCGGACGTCATCGCGCACATCGCCCGCGACCCGCTCGACGAGCTCTTCGACGACGCGGCGTTCCACGACGCGCTGCGCCGCAGCCGCACCACCATCAAGCGCGCCCTGCTCAACCAGTCGCTGATCAGCGGCGTCGGCAACATCTACGCCGACGAGGCGCTGTGGCGTGCCAAGGTTCACTACGAGCGGCCGACCGCCGGCTTCACCCGCCCCCGTACCGCCGAACTCCTCGGCCACGTACGGAACGTGATGGCGGAGGCCCTCGCCGTCGGCGGCACCAGCTTCGACAGCCTCTACGTCAACGTGAACGGCGAATCGGGCTACTTCGACCGGTCGTTGGACGCCTATGGGCGCGAGGACGAGCCGTGCCGCCGCTGCGGCACCCCGATGCGCAGGCGCCCCTGGATGAACCGGTCCAGCTACTTCTGCCCCCGCTGTCAGCGCCCGCCGCGCGCCTCGTCGTAACGCTTCCGGGCTGCCAGTACGTCGTCCATCCGGCCCTCCATGTAGTGCACGAGGGTCAGCAGGCGCTCGGCGAACTCCCGTCCCAGCGGGGTGAGTTCATAGTCCACGCGCGGCGGGTTGGTCGGCTGTGCCTCGCGGTGCACCAGGCCGTCCCGCTCCAGGGCGTGCAGCGTCTGCGACAGCATCTTCTCGCTCACGCCGTCCACCCGGCGCCGCAACTCGTTGAACCGGAAGCTGCCGTCGTGCAGCGCCCCGAGGGTGAGCGCACCCCACCGCCCGGTCACATGCTCCAGCGTGCCGCGCGAGGGGCACTGCCTGGAGAAGACGTCGTACGCGAGGTCCGGGACGCCCTCGGTCCGGTCGGTGGTGGAGTCCATGCACCCAGCGTACTCCCGCACAGCGCTGACCAAGGGGTGGCGCTATCTAAAAGTTAGTGCTCGCGCCCCAGGTGCTGGAAGGCTCAGAAGCCGAAGTCCTGCGTCCACCACGGGCCGCCCGGCGCGAAGTGGGCGCCGACGCCGAGGGTCTTGTAGTCGCAGTTGAGGATGTTGGCGCGGTGGCCGGGGCTGTTCATCCAGGCATCCATCACCGACTGGGCGTTGGCCTGGCCGCGGGCGATGTTCTCGCCGCCCAGGTCCGCTATCCCGGCCTTCTCGGCGCGGTCCCACGGGGTCGCGCCGTCCGGGTCGGTGTGGTCGAAGAAGTCCCGGCCCGCCATGTCCGAGCTGAAACTGCCGGCGAGCGAGGCCAGACCGGTGTCCGCGCGCACGGGGGAGCAGCCCACCTTGGCGCGCTCCTTGTTGACGAGCGTGAGCACCTCGGCCTCGGCCGCGCTCTCCGTGGAGGCGGACGGCGAGCTCGCCGCGGGCGGCTTCGGCTTCTGCGTGGCCGTGCGGGTCGGGGCCGGGGTCTCCTTCTCCTTCTCCGGAGCCTTCGACTCGGGAGCCTTCTCGGACGGCTTCTGAGAGGGCTTCTCGGTCGGCTTGGCCGAGGACTTCGAAGGCGAAGGGGCCGGGGCCTGGGAGCGGTCGGTGCTCCGGCTCGGGGAGGACGGGCTGCGGTCGGCGGCGCCGTCGGTGCCGCCCTGCGCGTTCACTTCCGTCGGGGAGCTGGCGGAGCGGACCTTGTCCGAGCCGCTGCCGCCACCCAGCGAGTAGTTGTCGCTGCCGGGCACCAGGCCGGAGGCCACCGCCACGGCGCCCATCGCCACGGCCGCGGAGACGCCGAGAAGGCCGGTGCGCACGGGAGCCGCGACCTTGCCCTTACGGCGGTGCGAGACAGCGCCGGGGCGCACTTCGGGGGCGTCGTGCTCGCCAGCGGCGGAGCGTCGGTGGCGTCCCATCTCCTGGCCTTTCGTCCTTACGGTCAACGTGACTCACCCATACGAGTGAGGCTCATCGAACCGCGACTGTACGCGATGCCGGATGGGGACGAAGTGCTCCCAGAGCAATTGGCCGGTTAGCGTGCACCCATGAACGAAGAAGTACGGCTCGTCGCCTGGGTGCGCGGCCGCGTGCAGGGCGTGGGATTCCGCTGGTTCACGCGGGCCACGGCGCTGGAGATCGGCGGCCTGAGTGGTTTTGCTCTCAATCTCGACGACGGCCGCGTCCAGGTCGTCGCGGAGGGCTCGCGCGAGGGCTGCCAGAAGCTCCTCGACTGGCTCTGCGAGGGCGACACACCCGGCCGGGTCGATGGTGTCACTGAGATTTGGGACACTCCCCGCGGCATCTACGACACCTTCAGCATTCGCTGACCGAAGGGCCCGCCGCGGCGGGCCCGCACCCGGCCCCGTTCAACTGCCCGGTGCGAATAATGCCTGGTGGTTGCCAAGAACCCCGTGCCATGGGAGGCTCCACGAGTACGGATCTTCACCACGCCCCCAGGGCCCCGCAGGAGAAGCCGCCGCCGCAGTTTCCACGGCCGCGAGCCCCCGGGTTGCCCACCAATACGGGGTGTGATCGTGTTGACCGTCAAACTTTTTGGTGAGACTCTGGAAGCCCCGCGCACCTTAGCTGTTTGGCATGTGAGAACGGCCAGTAAGAACAACGAGTGCCAAGCACCGCGGGTGCGATTCCCTCACGACCCACACCGCTTCGGTCGGTCACTCAGTGTGGAGGACCATCCATCATGGCAAAGGCGCTTCTCGGTTACGTCGGCGGCAGCGACCCGCGACTCCTCGCCGAGATGCGACGGCTCCAGCAGCGCGTACAGGACCTGGAATCCGAGCTCGTCAGGATCCAGGCCGAGAACGACGCGCTCGCGGCTGCCGCTTCTCACGACTCTCTCATGGAGAGCATCGACGTACCCCAGGCGGAGCCTGCGCTCACCTGACCCAACCCCCGCACCAGGCAACTTCTTCCAGCGGAGTCCTGTTCGCGGAGTGGTCAGGCTGCCCATGTCAGCCGCTTGTTCGTCAGATCTGCAAGGGACGCTTCGGCGTCCCTTCTTTCTTCGCTCCGGCGCTGCCGGTCCTGTCAGCCCCGTTCACGCTTCCTTTACCGTCTGATGTGCCCTGCACCTTCATGGGTGAAACTGGCAAATCCAGCGGTGCGGCGCGCAGCGCCTCATCGGAGGGGCGGTGGCGGGCGACGGGCGGGCCTGTAGAGTCCGGACGCGTGCACCTCAAGGCCCTGACCCTGCGCGGCTTCAAGTCCTTCGCCTCGGCCACCACGCTGAAGTTCGAGCCGGGCATCACCTGCGTCGTCGGACCCAACGGCTCCGGCAAGTCCAATGTCGTGGACGCGCTGAGCTGGGTCATGGGCGAGCAGGGCGCCAAGTCGCTGCGCGGCGGCAAGATGGAGGACGTCATCTTCGCCGGGACGACCGGGCGGCCCCCGCTCGGCCGCGCCGAGGTCTCCCTCACCATCGACAACTCCGACGGCGCGCTGCCCATCGAGTATGCCGAGGTCACCATCACGCGGATCATGTTCCGCAACGGCGGCAGCGAGTACCAGATCAATGGTGATACGTGCCGGCTGCTCGACATCCAGGAGCTGCTCTCCGACTCCGGCATCGGGCGCGAGATGCACGTCATCGTCGGGCAGGGCCAGCTCGACTCGGTGCTGCACGCCGACCCCATGGGGCGCCGTGCCTTCATCGAAGAGGCCGCGGGAGTCCTCAAGCACCGCAAGCGCAAGGAGAAGGCGCTGCGGAAACTCGACGCGATGCAGGCCAACCTCGCGCGCGTGCAGGACCTCACCGACGAGCTGCGCCGCCAGCTCAAGCCGCTGGGACGGCAGGCCGCCGTCGCCCGCCGCGCCGCCGTCATCCAGGCCGACCTGCGCGACGCCCGGCTGCGGCTGCTCGCCGACGATCTCGTACGGCTGCAGGAAGCCCTCAACGCGGAGGTCGCCGACGAGGCCGCGCTCAAGGAGCGCAAGGACGCCGCCGAGACCGAGCTGAAGAAGGCGCTGCAGCGCGAGGCGCTCCTGGAGGACGAGGTCCGGCAGCTGACGCCGCGCCTGCAGCGGGCCCAGCAGACCTGGTACGAGCTGTCGCAGCTCGCCGAGCGGGTGCGCGGCACCGTCTCGCTCGCCGAGGCCCGCGTCAAGAGCGCCTCCGCACAGCCGGCCGAGGAGCGGCGTGGCCGGGAGCCGGAGGACATGGAGCGCGAGGCCGCCCGGATCCGCGAGCAGGAGGCGGAGCTGGAGGCCGCGCTGGAGGCGGCGCAGACCGCCCTGGAGGACACGGTCGCCCACCGCGCCGAGCTGGAGCGGGAGTTGGCGGTCGAGGAGCGGCGGCTCAAGGACGTGGCGCGGGCCATCGCCGACCGCAGGGAAGGGCTCGCCCGCCTCGCCGGACAGGTCAGCGCGGCGCGGTCGCGGGCCGCCTCCGCGGAGGCCGAGATCGACCGGCTCGCCGCCGCCCGGGACGAGGCACGCGAGCGCGCCGCCCTGGCCCAGGAGGAGTACGAGCAGCTCAAGGCCGAGGTCGACGGGTTGGACGCGGGCGACACGGAGCTCGGCGAGCGGCACGACGAGGCCAGGCGCGCCCTGACCGAGGCGGAGGGACAGCTGACCGCCGCCCGGGAGGCCGCGACCGTCGCCGAGCGTGAGCGGGCCGCGGTGGCCGCCCGGCGCGATGCGCTCGCCCTCGGGCTGCGGAGGAAGGACGGGACCGGCGCGCTGCTGGCGGCCAAGGAAGGGCTCGCGGGTGTCCTCGGCCCGGTGGCCGAACTGCTCTCGGTGGCCCCGGGGTTCGAGGTCGCCGTCGCCGCCGCCTTCGGTGCCGCCGCGGACGCCGTCGCCGTCAGCACGCCCTCTAACGCGGCCGAAGCGATTCGCCTGCTGCGGAAGCAGGACGCGGGGCGGGCGGCGCTGCTCCTCGCGCAGGAGTCGCAGGGTGCCCCGGCCGACGTATCGGAGCGGCAGCGCGGGGACGGGCCGCCGTTCGTGGCCGATCTGGTGCGCGGGCCCGCCGAGTTGATGCCCGCCGTCCGGGGGCTGCTGCGTGACATCGTGGCCGTCGGGTCGCTCGAGGACGCCGAGGACCTCGTCTACGCCCACCCCGAGCTGACCGCCGTCACGACGGAGGGAGATCTGCTCGGGGCGCACTTCGCGCAGGGCGGTTCGGCGGGGGCGCCCAGCCTCCTCGAGGTGCAGGCGTCCGTCGACGAGGCGGCCGCCGAGCTGGATGAACTCGGCGTGCGGTGCGAGGAGTTGGGGCGCGAGCAGCGGGTCATAGAGGGACGGCGCAAGGAATGTGCCGCGCTCGTCGAGGAGTTGGGGGAGCGGCGCCGGGCGGCCGACCGGGAGAAGTCGGCCGTGGCCCAGCAGTTGGGGGCGCTCGCCGGTCAGGCGCGGGGTGCCGCGGGCGAGGCCGAGCGGTCCACGGCCGCCGCCGCCAAGGCGCAGGACGCCCTGGACCAGGCCCGCATGGACGTGGAGGAGCTGGCGGAGCGGCTCGCCGTCGCCGAGGAGGCATCCTCGGGGGACGGAGCGGAGGAGGAGCCCGACACCTCGGTGCGCGACCGGCTCGCCGCCGACGGGGCCAACGCCCGGCAGACCGAGATGGAGGCCCGCCTCCAGGTGCGTACGCACGAGGAGCGGGTGAAGGGGCTCGCGGGGCGGGCCGACGGGCTCGACCGGGCCGCGCGGGCGGAGCGCGAGGCACGCGCGCGTGCCGAGCAGCGCAGGGCCCGGCTGCGCCACGAGGCGGCGGTCGCGCAGGCCGTCGCGTCCGGCGCCGGGCAGCTGCTCGCGCACGTGGAGGTCTCTCTGGGCCGGGCCGAGGCGGAGCGCGCCGCGGCCGAGCGGGCCAAGGCGGCGCGGGAGCGCGACCTGGTCGAGGCGCGCAACCAGGGCCGCGACCTGAAGGCGGAGCTCGACAAGCTGACGGATTCGGTCCACCGGGGCGAGGTGCTCGGCGCCGAGAAGCGGCTGCGGATCGAGCAGCTGGAGGCGAAGGCGCTGGAGGAACTCGGTGTGGAACCGGCGGGGCTCGTGGCCGAGTACGGCCCGCAGCAGCTGGTGCCGCCCTCGCTCCCCGCCGAGGGCGAGGAGCTGCCCGAGGACCCCGAGCACCCGCGGAACAGGCCCCGGCCGTTCGTCCGAGGCGAGCAGGAGAAGCGCCTGAAGTCAGCCGAACGGGCGTACCAGCAGCTGGGGAAGGTGAACCCCCTCGCGCTCGAGGAGTTCGCGGCCCTGGAGGAGCGCCACAAGTTCCTCAGCGAGCAGCTGGAGGACCTCAAGAAGACGCGGGCCGACCTCCTCCAAGTGGTGAAGGAGGTCGACGAGCGCGTCGAGCAGGTCTTCACGGAGGCGTACCGGGACACCGCGCGGGAGTTCGAAGGGGTCTTCAGCCGGCTGTTCCCGGGGGGTGAGGGGCGGCTGATCCTGACCGACCCCGACAACATGCTCACCACGGGTGTGGACGTCGAGGCCCGGCCGCCGGGCAAGAAGGTCAAGCGGCTCTCGCTGCTGTCCGGCGGGGAGCGGTCGCTGACCGCCGTGGCGATGCTGGTGTCGATCTTCAAGGCCCGGCCGAGCCCGTTCTATGTGATGGACGAGGTCGAGGCGGCGCTCGACGACACCAACCTGCAGCGGCTGATCCGCATCATGCAGGAGCTGCAGGAGGCTTCGCAGCTGATCGTGATCACGCACCAGAAGCGCACGATGGAGGTCGCGGACGCGCTGTACGGCGTCTCCATGCAGGGCGACGGCGTCTCCAAGGTGATCAGCCAGCGGCTGCACTAGCCACCGCTCGGCAGTCGCATTCAAGATCATTTACAAGAGTTCAAGACTTGAACATCCACGGCCTCGCACTGCCCTTAAATTCACAGCTGACTAGGTATTGACTTCGAAACTTGAAGGCATAGTCTCTGCAACGTTGCTTTTACCTTCAGGTGGTGGGCGGCGTGAAGTTGTGCGCCACTTGAAGAGCTCGCCCCCACCCCCGGCGACGCTGCCGGTGGCCCGAGGAGTTCACGTGACCAGCACAGCGCAGGCACCGCAGTCAGGAGCCCGAGACGCCCAGCCCGACCACCTCGGGCACGTCATCTTCATCACGGCGGCCGCCGCGATGGGTGGCTTCCTCTTCGGCTACGACAGCTCCGTGATCAACGGTGCGACCGTCGCCATCCAGCACAGGTTCGACGTCGACGCCAACATGCTCGGCTGGATCATCGCGACCGCGCTCCTCGGCTGTGCCGTCGGCGCCGCCATCGCGGGCCGGATCGCCGACCGCATCGGCCGTATCCGCTGCATGCAGATCGCCGCCGTCCTCTTCGCGGCCAGCGCCATCGGCTCGGCCCTGCCGTTCGCCGCCTGGGACCTGACGGTGTGGCGCCTCATCGGCGGCATCGGCATCGGCATGGCCTCGGTCATCGGCCCCGCCTACATCGCCGAGGTCGCCCCGCCCGCGTACCGCGGACGGCTCGCCTCCTTCCAGCAGGCCGCCATCGTCATCGGCATCGCCGTCTCCCAGCTCGTCAACTGGGGCATCCTGAACATGGCCGACGGCGATCAGCGCGGCAAGCTGATGGGCCTCGAGGCATGGCAGTGGATGCTCGGCGTCATGGTCATCCCGGCCGTCCTGTACGGCCTGCTCTCCCTCGCCATCCCCGAGTCGCCGCGCTTCCTGATCTCGGCCGGCCGTGACGTCGAGGCCAAGAAGGTCCTCGGCGAGGTCGAGGGCACCGCCATCGACCTGGACGCGCGCGTCGCCGAGATCGAGTCGGGCATGCGCAGCGAGCACAAGCCGTCGTTCAAGGACCTGCTCGGCAAGGTCGGCTTCCTGCCGATCGTCTGGATCGGCATCGGGCTCTCGGTGTTCCAGCAGCTCGTCGGCATCAACGTGATCTTCTACTACTCGAACCAGCTGTGGCAGTCGATCGGCAAGGACCCGAGCAGCTCGTTCCTGTACTCGTTCGAGACGTCGATCGTGAACATCGTCGGTACGGTCATCGCGATGATCTTCGTCGACCGCATCGGCCGCAAGCCCCTCGCCATCATCGGCTCCGCGGGCATGGCGGTCGCCCTGTTCACGATGGCCTGGGCCTTCTCGTACAAGACCGGCTCCGGTGACACCGTCTCGCTGCCGAACGCGCAGGGCCTGACCGCGATCATCGCCGCCAACGCCTTCGTGCTCTTCTTTGCCCTCTCCTGGGGCGTGGTGGTCTGGGTGCTGCTCGGCGAGATCTTCCCGAACCGGATCCGCGCCGCCGCGCTCGGTGTGGCCGCGGCCGCTCAGTGGCTCGCCAATTTCGCGATCACCAAGACCTTCCCGAGCATGTCCGAGTGGTCGCTGACCGGCTCGTACATCATCTACGGCGCCTTCGCGGCGCTCTCGATCCCCTTCGTCATGAAGTTCGTCAAGGAGACGAAGGGCAAGGCCCTGGAGGAGATGGGTTAAGTCCCCGCTGCCATCTCCTCCTGCGGGAAGCTGCCCCGGTTCAAGGTTCAGTCCTTGAGCCGGGGCAGTACGTTCTCGCCGAACAGGTGCAGGCTGCGCCAGCCCTCGTCGACCGGCATCCCGCCGGAGAGCGGATGCAGGACGAGGTTGGCGGCGCCGCCCTCCACGAAGGCCACGCACTCGTCGGGCGTCAGGACGCGGTAGACGCCCTCGGTGCGCAGTTCCTCGACCGTCGTGGCCGCCGACTTCACGGCCGAGCGGATGTCCTTGTTCTGCCAGGACGCGTAGGTGCGGGCCTCGTGCAGGAAGTGCTCGCCGTGCTCGGCCCAGGTGCGGTCCGGGTCCTCGGAGAGGTGCAGGAGCGGGGTCTCGGCGGCCGGCATCATCGTCCAGCCCTCGGTGCCGTACTCCGCGAGCTTCTCGTTGTAGTACGCCTCCAGCTCCGGCAGGTGCGCGCTCGGGAAGAGCGGCAGGCCGAGCCGGGCCGCGCGCCGTGCGGCCGCCTTCGAGGAGCCGCCGACCAGGAGCATCGGGTGCGGCCGCGTGTGCGGGCGCGGGGTGACGCGGACCGTGCGGCCGCGGTAGTCGAACTCCTCGCCGGTCCACGCCTTGAGGAGGGTCTCCAGGAGCTCGTCCTGGAGCTTGCCGCGCCGGTGCCAGTCGACGCCGAACGCCTCGTACTCCGCGGGCCGGTAGCCGATGCCCGCCACCGTCACCAGACGGCCGCCGCTGAGCAGGTCGAGCACGGCGATGTCCTCGGCGAGCCGGAGCGGGTCGTGCAGCGGGCCGATGATCGCGGAGACGGTGACCGCGATGCGCCGGGTCGCCCCGAACACCGCGCCCGCGAACGTGAACGGCGAGGGCAGCCAGTTGTTGGCGACCCCGTGGTGCTCCTCGGTCTGGATGGTGGAGATGCCCCGGTCGTCGGCGTACGCGGCCATCTCCAGGGCGGATTTGTAGCGGGCGCTGAGCGAGCCGGGCGTCGCCGACGGATCGACGAGGTTGAGGCGTACGACTGTGACGGGCATGGGAAAGTCCCCCTTCACCGTGGGCGGCGAAGGGGGACGTTAGTTGACGCTGTGTCAGATGAACAGTGCCGTACGCGAGTTGGGCCCGGCTACGCGGTGACCAGCTCCGCCTCGCCGCTGTCCTTGCCCTCGGCCTCGGGTGCCTCGACGATCGGCTGCCGGGGCAGGACCGCGTACAGGGCGGCGGCGATCAGGATCGTGACCAGCCAGCCCAGGCCGTTGCGCCCGATCCAGGACGTGGCGAGCGGACCGCTGAACCAGTCGACCTTGGTGAAGAGCAGGCCCACGACCAGGGCGACGCCCCAGGCCGCCATGGCCTGCCAGGCGAATCCGGCCTTGTACCAGTAGGCGCTGGTGCGCGTGGTGTCCATGAGCGCCTTGCCGTCGTACGTCTTCCTGCGCAGCATGTCGATGCCGAAGACGCCGATCCAGGCGGAGAAGGCGACCGCGAGCAGCGTGAGGAAGGAGATGAAGGAGCCCATGAAGCTCGTCGCCACGTTCATCAGGATGTAGCCGAAGACGAGGCTGATGATCGCGTTCACGCTGACCGCCCACGCGCGCGGGACCTTGATGCCGAGGGTCATCGCGGTG
>NZ_JBHYJB010000009.1:96039-137760 GCF_042740175.1 Streptomyces sp. NPDC059009
CACGTTCATCAGGATGTAGCCGAAGACGAGGCTGATGATCGCGTTCACGCTGACCGCCCACGCGCGCGGGACCTTGATGCCGAGGGTCATCGCGGTGAAGCCCGCGGAGTACATCGACATCGAGTTGATCAGGAGCATCCCGATGAGGGCCATGATCAGGTACGGCACCGCGATCCACGTCGGCAGCAGCTCGCCGAGGAAGGAGACCGGGTCGGCCGCCTTGGACAGGCCCGGCGTGGAGACCGCCATGACGGCGCCCATCAGGACCAGGGGCACGACCACGATGCCCGCGCCGCCGACCGCGTGGCCGACCAGGGGCTTGTTGGAGGCGGTGCGCGGGAGGTAGCGGGTGAAGTCGGGGCCGGTGGGGACCCAGCTGATGCCGCCCGCGGCGATGGTGCCGATGCCCGCGATCATCGCCGCGGTGGAGCCCGCGGACTGGGAGAAGACCTCGTCCCAGTCGGTGTGACCGATCAGGTAGATCAGCACCAGGACGCTGAAGGCGCCGAAGAGGTACGTCGACCAGGTGCTGCAGATGTGCAGGACCTTGCGGCCGAGGCCCGAGATGACGAACGTGGCCGCGACGAAGGCGAGCAGCGTGATGACCTTCAGCGCGGTGTTCTGCTGGACGCCGAAGCAGATGTCCAGGACCGTGAGGATCGCGTACGCGCCCGTGACCGCGTTGATGGTCTCCCAGCCCCAGCGCGCGACCCAGATGAGGGCGCCGGGGAAGAGGTTGCCGCGCTGGCCGAAGACCGCGCGCGAGAGCGTCATGCCGGGGGAGCCGCCGCGCTTGCCCGCGATGGAGATGAGGCCGACCAGGCCGTAGCTCAGGACGGGGGAGACCAGGGAGACGACCAGGACCTGCCAGAAGTTGAGGCCGTTGGTGACGATGAGGCCGGCGCCCATGGTGAGCAGGAGGACGCTGATGTTGGCCGCTACCCAGGTGGGGAACAACTCGCGGGTCCTGCCGGTGCGCTCCGCGTGCGGCACGGGCTCGAGGCCGCGTGTCTCGAGGGCGCCTTCGGATTCGGCGGTGGTGCTCATGGGTGGGGTCCGTGCCTCTCGCTCGGCTCGCAACGTCGCGATCCGTCGGTGGGGGTGATCGCGATGGACTCTACGCGCGTTGATGCGGCGAGCTCCATCGTACTTTAATCCGAGTGATGCCCTCTATGCGCATATGTTCTTTGGAGGAAACCACAATCTGGGCCTGTGGTGGGCCCATGGCCGATACTGGGTGGGTTATGGAAATCGTCATCCTTGCTGTAGTCATCGCCGTGGTCGTGGTCGGCGCCATCAGCGGGCTCGTGGTCAGTGGCCGCAAGAAGAAGCAGCTGCCCTCGCAGGCTCCGTCGTCCGCCCCCACCATCACCGCCCCTCCCGCCGAACCTCAGGTCGGCGACGAGGCCGAGACGCCGCGCGACGAACCGCGCCGCACGATCGAGGAGGTGGAGCTCCCCGGCGGCGCCGCCGAAGCCCCGACGGCCGTCGAAGAGCCCGTCGAGGAGGCCCCGGCCGCCCCCGCCGCCCCGGTCATCGAGACCCCGGAGCCGACCGCCGGCCGCCTGGTCCGGCTGCGCGCCCGGCTCTCCCGCTCGCAGAACGCGCTCGGCAAGGGACTGCTCACGCTGCTGTCCCGCGAGCACCTGGACGAGGACACCTGGGAGGAGATCGAGGACACGCTCCTCACCGCCGACGTCGGCGTCGCGCCCACGCAGGAGCTCGTCGAGCGCCTCCGTGAGCGCGTGAAGGTACTCGGCACCCGCACCCCGGAGGAGCTGCGCACCCTGCTGCGCGAGGAGCTCCTCACCCTCGTCGGCACCGACTTCGACCGTGCCGTGAAGACCGAGTCGGGCCTGGAGACGCCCGGCATCGTGATGGTCGTCGGCGTCAACGGCACCGGCAAGACCACCACCACCGGCAAGCTCGCGCGCGTCCTCGTGGCCGACGGCAAGTCCGTGGTCCTCGGCGCCGCCGACACCTTCCGCGCCGCCGCCGCCGACCAGCTGCAGACCTGGGGTGAGCGCGTCGGCGCCCGCACCGTGCGCGGCCCCGAGGGCGGCGACCCCGCGTCGATCGCCTTCGACGCCGTCAAGGAAGGCATCGCCGACGACGCCGACGTGGTGCTCATCGACACCGCGGGCCGGCTGCACACCAAGACCGGGCTCATGGACGAGCTCGGCAAGGTCAAGCGCGTCGTCGAGAAGCACGCCCCGCTGGACGAGGTGCTCCTCGTCCTCGACGCCACGACCGGGCAGAACGGCCTCGTCCAGGCGCGCGTGTTCGCCGAGGTCGTCGACATCACCGGCATCGTCCTGACCAAGCTCGACGGCACCGCCAAGGGCGGCATCGTCGTCGCCGTCCAGCGCGAACTGGGCGTCCCCGTCAAGCTCGTGGGCCTCGGCGAGGGTCCGGACGACCTCGCCCCGTTCGAGCCCGAGGCGTTCGTGGACGCCCTCATCGGGGACTGAGACCGAGAGCGCGTGCGTCCCGTCGTACGCGAGGAAGGGCCCCTTCGCATGGTGCAGATGCGGAGGGGCCCTTCCGTCTTGGGCGACCTTGGGCGGCTGTGGGATGCCGTTACGCCGGGGACCGGTGTGCCACGTACGCCAGTGTCCCGAGGAGCAGCCGGGCCTGCGGCGGGTTGGTCGCCGAGTCCAGGGCGGGCGGCCGCAGCCAGCGGACGGGGCCGAGGCCGCCCCGGTCGGACGGCGGGGCCGTGATGTGGCTGCCCGGGCCCAGGCCGTGCAGGTCGAGGGCCGCGTCGTCCCAGCCCATCCGGTAGAGCAGCTGCGGGAGTTCGGCGGCGGCGCCCGGCGCGACGAAGAAGTGTGCGCGCCCCTGCGGCGTGACCGTCACCGGCCCCAGCGGGATGCCCATCCGCTCCAGGCGCACCAGCGCGCGGCGCCCCGCCGTCTCCGGCACGTCGAGGATGTCGAAGGCGCGCCCCACCGGCAGCAGGATCGCGGCGCCCGGGAACTGGTCCCAGGTGCCGGTCACTTCGTCGAGCGTCGCCCCGGCGGGCAGCTCGGGTGCGCCGGGCAGGGGGTGCGCGCCCGGTGTCGCGCAGTCGTCCCGCCCGCAGGAGCACCGGCCGTCCAGGGCGCGTGCTCCGGGCACCGCGTCCCAGCCCCAGAGTCCGGTGAATTCGGCGACCGTGGTGCGCTCCGAGGCGCGGCCGCGACGACGTGAACCGGACCGGGGCTCTTTGGTCCCCCGAATACCGCCGATCGTGAAGCCCATGCCCCCTCCAACGGGTCGACTGCCCTCTGGTTACGTCACGGAATCGGATCGTGACCCTCTGTTTGCGCCGCGGCGCCCGGCGCTCAGGTCGGTCGCGCGCCGGGTGATGGGCGCCCCTGCGCACTCCGCTTCGTCCCTTTCGGATGTGCAGTGTCAAGTGAATCGTGTGGAGCGGGCCCGGAGTTCATTCGAAGGGGTGGCGAATGGTGGCGTTTCCGGGATCGCCCTCGCCGGAGGGGTGATCGTAGGATTACTTTCAGTGCACGAGCTCTGAGGCTCATGCACTCGTGGGTATGCCGGAGGCAAGTCGGTTTCCTGTTCGATGGGTGACGTTCTCCGGGTGGAGGGCCGCAAGACGCGGCATTCTGTTAGGGCTTGGCGTGGACCCGCGTACAAGTGTCTTGAGGAATGGGGGCGTTCCAGTGGGCGGCAATGGCGGAAGCGGTACGAACGCTGAGAAGCGCCCCAATGAGATGCTCGGCTCCTGGTTCGTGCGCAGCGGCTGGTCGAAGGGCGAGCTCGCCCGCCAAGTCAACCGCAGGGCACGGCAGTTGGGTGCGCATCACATCTCCACGGACACCTCCCGGGTGCGCCGCTGGCTGGACGGGGAGAATCCCCGCGAGCCCATTCCGCGCATCCTCTCCGAGCTCTTCTCCGAGCGGTTCGGCTGCGTCGTCGCCGTCGAGGACCTCGGTCTGCGCGCCGCCCACCAGTCGCCCTCCGTCTCCGGCGTCGACCTGCCCTGGACCGGGCCCCAAACGGTCGCGCTGATCAGCGAGTTCTCCCGCAGCGACCTGATGCTCGCCCGGCGCGGCTTCCTCGGCACCTCGCTCGCCCTCGCCGCCGGGCCCGCCCTCATCGAGCCCATGCAGCGCTGGCTCGTGCCCACCTCGCTCGCGCAGGCGCAGGAGTCCGAGTCGCCGTCCGCCTCGCGCCGCCCCGCCCGCCTCTCCAAGCCCGAGCTCGACCTCCTGGAGTCGACGACGGTCATGTTCCGCCAGTGGGACGCCCAGTGCGGGGGAGGACTGCGCCGCAAGGCCGTCGTGGGTCAACTCCACGAAGTCACCGACCTGTTGCAGGAGCCGCAGCCCGAGGCCACCGCGAAGCGGCTCTTCAAGGTCGCCGGTGAACTCGCCGAGCTGGCCGGGTGGATGAGCTACGACGTGGGCCTGCAGCCCACCGCCCAGAAGTACTTCGTGCTCGCCCTGCACGCCGCGAAGGAAGCGGGGGAGCGGCCGCTGGGCTCGTACATCCTCTCCAGCATGAGCCGCCAGATGATCCACCTCGGCCGTCCCGACGACGCCCTGGAGCTCATCCACCTCGCCCAGTACGGCAGCCGCGACTGCGCCAGCCCCCGCACCCAGGCGATGCTGTATGCGATGGAGGCCCGCGCCTACGCCAACATGGGCCAGCCCGGCAAGTGCAAGCGGGCCGTGCGCATGGCCGAGGACACCTTCGCCGACGCGGACGACTTCCACGAGCCCGAGCCCGACTGGATCCGCTTCTTCTCCGAGGCCGAACTGAACGGGGAGAACGCCCACTCCTACCGCGACCTCGCCTATGTGGCCGGACGCAGCCCCACCTACGCCTCGCTCTCCGAGCCCGTCATGGAGCGCGCCGTCGAGCTCTTCGGCAAGGACCCCGAGCACCAGCGGTCGTACGCCCTGAACCTGATCGGGATGGCCACCGTGCACCTGCTCCACAAGGAGCCCGAGCAGTCCGCCGAGCTCGCCGGGCAGGCCCTCACCATCGCCAAGAAGGTCCGCTCCGAGAGGGTCAACACCCGGCTCCGCAAGACCGTCGACACCGCCGTCCGCGACTTCGGGGACGTCGGCGAGGTCGTCCGGCTCACCGAGCAGCTCGCCCTGGAGATGCCCGAGACCGCGGAGGCCGTCTAGCGACGCCCGCACCCCAGGACTCCGGCCGTGGCCGGTCCATCCGGAAAAGGCCGACCGGCTCCCCCCACGCCAAGGTCCACGGATGGCCGCCGCGGCCGGTTGCTGTCGTCGGCACAGGGTAGGAAACCGCGCCCGCCCTGACCCGGCGGTTCATGTGTGCGTAACACGCACGCCCTCTTCGTCACTGCGGCGAAACATCGAGGGGCATCGACGGAAACCGCGCTGCGCCAACCTCATGGCGCATCACCGGCCCACCCCCTCATGGCACCGCTCAGGCTCCGCCCCCACGGGCCGCATACGACGACGAGGAGACTCCGATGCCCCCAGGCATCACGCTTGCCGCAGACACCCCGCACCTGTCTGCCGCCAACACCGGGTTCATGCTCATCTGTTCCGCACTGGTGATGCTGATGACGCCCGGCCTGGCCTTCTTCTACGGAGGCATGGTCCGCGTCAAGAGCACCCTGAACATGCTGATGATGAGCTTCATCAGCCTCGGGATCATCACGATCCTCTGGGTCCTCTTCGGCTTCTCCGTCGCCTTCGGCACCGACCACGGCAGCCTCTTCGGCTGGGACGGCGACTTCGTCGGGCTCAGCGGCATCGGCAAGACCGAGCTGTGGGACGGCTACACCATCCCCATCTACGTCTTCGCCGTGTTCCAGCTGATGTTCGCGATCATCACGCCCGCCCTGATCAGCGGTGCCCTCGCGGACCGCGTGAAGTTCACCGCGTGGGCGCTGTTCATCACGCTGTGGGCGATCGTCGTCTACTTCCCGGTGGCGCACTGGGTGTGGGGCACCGGCGGCTGGGCCTTCGAGATGGGCGTCATCGACTTCGCGGGCGGCACGGCCGTGCACATCAACGCCGGTGCCGCGGCGCTCGGCGTGATCCTCGTCATCGGCAAGCGCGTCGGCTTCAAGAAGGACCCGATGCGCCCGCACTCGCTGCCCCTGGTGATGCTCGGCGCGGGCCTGCTGTGGTTCGGCTGGTTCGGTTTCAACGCCGGGTCCTGGCTCGGCAACGACGACGGCGTCGGCGCGCTCATGTTCGTGAACACGCAGGTCGCCACCGCCGCCGCGATGCTCGCCTGGCTCGCGTACGAGAAGATCCGCCACGGCGCGTTCACCACCCTCGGCGCCGCCTCCGGCGCGGTCGCCGGACTCGTCGCCATCACCCCCTCCGGCGGCTCCTGCTCGCCGCTCGGCGCCATCGCCATCGGGGCCATCGCCGGTCTCCTCTGCGCCATGGCCGTCGGCCTCAAGTTCAAGTTCGGATACGACGACTCGCTGGACGTCGTCGGCGTCCACCTCGTCGGCGGTGTCGCCGGGTCCCTGCTCGTCGGCTTCTTCGCCACCGGCGGCGGCCAGTCCGAAGCCGCGGGCGTCTTCTACGGCGACCACAGCTTCGACCAGCTGTGGAAGCAGTGCGCGGGCGTCGGCGCGGTCCTCGGCTACTCCCTCGTCGCCTCCGCCGCCCTCGCCTTCCTCATCGACAAGACGATGGGCATGCGCGTCCCCGAGGACGACGAGGTCACCGGCATCGACCAGGCCGAACACGCCGAGACCGCCTACGACTTCAGCGGCGCGGGCGGCGGCACCGCGCCCCGCACGACCGTCCCCGGGCCCGTACCGGACGCCAAGACCGCCCCGGCCAAGAAGGTGGACGCATGAAGCTCATCACCGCCGTCGTCAAGCCCCACCGGCTCGACGAGATCAAGGAAGCCCTGCAAGCCTTCGGCGTCCACGGCCTGACCGTCACCGAAGCCAGCGGATACGGGCGCCAGCGCGGCCACACCGAGGTCTACCGGGGCGCCGAGTACACCGTCGACCTCGTACCGAAGATCCGCATCGAGGTCCTCGCCGAGGACGACGACGCCGAACAGCTCCTCGAAGTCGTGGTGAAGGCCGCCCGCACCGGCAAGATCGGGGACGGCAAGGTCTGGAGCGTCCCCGTCGACACGGCGGTCCGGGTCCGGACCGGCGAACGCGGCCCGGACGCGCTCTAGAGCGCTCGAAGAACAGAGGGAACGGAGTCGCTGGGTGACGAGTGTGGACGACGTGACGACCGAAGCAGACGACTCGGGACCCAGCGGTTACGCGGCGGCCCGGCTGCGCCTCCTCCAGGAGGGGGCGCAGTCCGGGCCGCCGCGCCGTGCGGCCCTCGCGGAGCTGACCGACGACTGGCTCGCCGGGCTCTTCACGGATGCGGCAAGCGAGTGGGGAGGGATCTCGCTCGTCGCCGTCGGCGGATACGGGCGCGGGGAGCTGTCGCCGCGCAGCGACCTGGACCTCCTGCTGCTGCACGACGGCACCGCCGAACCCGGCGCCGTCGCCGCCCTCGCGGACAGCCTCTGGTACCCCGTCTGGGACCTCGGCCTCGCCCTCGACCACTCCGTGCGCACCCCCGCCGAGGCCCGCAAGACCGCCGGCGACGACCTCAAGGTCCACCTCGGCCTCCTCGACGCCCGCCACCTCGCCGGCGACCTCGGCCTCACCGCCGCCCTGCGCACCACGATCCTCGCCGACTGGCGCAACCAGGCCCCCAAGCGGCTCCTGGAGCTGCGCGACCTGTGTGCCGAACGGGCCGAGCGGCAGGGCGAGTTGAGGTACCTCCTCGAACCCGACCTGAAGGAGGCCAGGGGCGGACTGCGCGACGCCACCGCACTGCGCGCCGTCGCCGCGTCCTGGCTCGCCGACGCCCCCCGCGAGGGCCTCGACAACGCCCGCCGCCGCCTCCTCGACGCACGCGACGCCCTGCACCTCACCACCGGCCGCGCCACCGACCGGCTCGCCCTCCAGGAACAGGACCAAGTCGCCGCCGAACTCGGCCTGTTGGACGCCGACACACTGCTGCGCCAGGTGTACGAGGCCGCGCGCACCATCGCGTACGCCAGTGACGTCACCTGGCGCGAGGTCGGCCGGGTCATCAAGTCCCGCGCCGTCAGGCCCCGTTTGCGCGCCATGCTGGGCGGCGGGAAGGCAGGGAAGGCGGGGACGGCCGAGCGGTCGCCGCTCGCCGAAGGCGTCGTCGAGCAGGACGGCGAAGTGGTGCTCGCCCGTGCCGCCCGGCCCGAGCGCGACCCCGTGCTGCCGCTGCGCGCCGCCGCCGCGGCCGCGCAGGCCGGGCTGCCGCTGAACCTGCACGCCGTGCGCAGGCTCGCAGCCGTCGCCCGGCCGCTGCCCACTCCCTGGCCCGCCGAGGCCCGCGAGCAGCTGGTGACGCTGCTCGGCGCCGGGCGCCCCACCGTCGAGGTGTGGGAGGCCCTGGAGGCGGAGGGCCTCATCGCCGGGCTGCTTCCCGACTGGGAGCGGGTGCGGTGCCGCCCCCAGCGCAACGCCGTGCACACCTGGACCGTGGACCGGCACCTCGTCGAGACGGCCGTACGGGCCTCCGCGCTGACCCGGCGCGTGGGCCGGCCCGACCTGCTGCTCGTCGCCGGGCTGCTGCACGACATCGGCAAGGGCTGGCCCGGCGACCACTCCCAGGCGGGCGAGATCATCGCGAAGGACGTGGCCGCCCGCATCGGCTTCGACCGCGACGACGTCGCCACCGTCGCGACCCTCGTCCGCCACCACCTGCTCCTCGTCGACACCGCGACCCGGCGCGACCTCGACGACCCGGCGACCGTCCGCTCCGTCGCCGACGCCGTCGGCTCGACCTCCACCCTGGAACTGCTGCACGCCCTCACCGAGGCCGACGCGCTCGCCACCGGGCCCGCCGCCTGGTCGTCGTGGCGGGGCTCGCTCGTTGCCGACCTGGTCAAGCGGGTCGCGGCGGTGCTGGCCGGGGGCGAGCCCGCGGACGTGTCCGACCCGGCGCCCACCGCCGAACAGGAGCGGCTCGCCGTGGAGGCGTACCGCACGGGGGCGCCGGTCCTGGCGTTGCGGGCCCAGACGGAGCCGCCGACCGCCGATGCCGGTTCCGCCGCGGCCGACCCCGAACCCCTCGGCGTGGAGCTCCTGATCGCCGTGCCCGAGCAGCCGGGGGTGCTGCCCGCGGTCGCCGGGGTGCTCGCGATGCACCGGCTCGGGGTGCGCACGGCGGAGCTGCGGTCGCTCGGGGTGGCGGATGTGCTCGAGGGCGGGCGGCAGGGCGTCCGCCGGGGCAGCGACGATCTGGGGGGTCAGCAGAGCGGCCGGGAGGCGCCCGGCCGGGAGGCGCCCGGCAGCGAGGCGCCCGCCTCCGTTCTCCTGCTCAACTGGCGCGTCTCCGCCCAGTACGGCTCCCTGCCCCAGGCCGCCCGGCTCCGCGCCGACCTGGTGCGCGCCCTCGACGGCTCCCTCGACATCGTGGCCCGGCTCGCCGAGCGCGACGCCGCCTATCCGCGGCGCCGGGGCACGGTGGCGCCGCCGCCCCGGGTGACGGTCGCCTCGGCGGGCTCACGCCGTGCGACGGTCATCGAGGTGCGCGCCCAGGACGCCCCCGGGCTGCTGCACCGCATCGGGCGGGCCTTGGAGGGCGCGGACGTGCGGGTGCGCTCGGCCCATGTGTCGACCCTGGGGGCCAACGCGGTGGACGCCTTCTATGTGACGGACACCGGGACGGGTGGGACGGGCACCGAGGGGGCGCCGCTGCCGGGGGAGCGGGCGGTGGAGGTGGCGCGGTCGGTGGAGGGGGCGCTGCGGGGGTGAGGCGCAGGGCGTGCGGCGCCGGGCACGGCCCCCTGGGTGTGCCCGGCGTGCGTGGCCCCACCAGCCGGGGGCCGCCAATCCCAGCAGGCAGGGGCCAGCAACCGTTTCCGTGCAGATACCCTGGAGGGCAATCCGAACTGCCCCCGACTCCGAGGACCGACGAGCGCCGTGTTCGATACTCTCTCCGACCGCTTGGCGAATACCTTCAAGACTCTGAGGGGCAAGGGACGCCTGTCCGAGGCGGACATCGACGCCACGGCCCGCGAGATCCGTATCGCCCTGCTCGAGGCGGACGTCGCCCTGCCCGTCGTCCGCGCCTTCATCAAGCAGATCAAGGACCGCGCGACCGGCGCCGAGGTCTCCCAGGCCCTGAACCCGGCCCAGCAGGTCATCAAGATCGTCAACGAGGAGCTCATCGGCATCCTCGGTGGCGAGACCCGCCGCCTGCGCTTCGCCAAGACCGCGCCGACCGTCATCATGCTCGCCGGTCTCCAGGGCGCCGGTAAGACGACGCTCGCCGGAAAGCTCGGCATGTGGCTCAAGGCGCAGGGCCACTCGCCGCTGCTCGTCGCCTGTGACCTGCAGCGCCCCAACGCCGTCAACCAGCTCTCCGTCGTCGCCGAGCGCGCGGGCGTCGGCGTCTACGCCCCGCAGCCGGGCAACGGCGTGGGCGACCCGGTCCAGGTCGCCAAGGACTCCATCGAGTACGCCCGCACCAAGCAGTTCGACGTGGTCGTCGTCGACACCGCGGGCCGCCTCGGCATCGACCAGGAGCTGATGCAGCAGGCCGCGGACATCCGCGACGCCGTCAGCCCGGACGAGGTCCTCTTCGTCGTCGACGCCATGATCGGCCAGGACGCCGTCAACACCGCCGAGGCGTTCCGCGACGGCGTCGGCTTCGACGGCGTCGTGCTGTCCAAGCTCGACGGCGACGCCCGCGGTGGTGCCGCGCTCTCCATCGCGCAGGTCACCGGCAAGCAGATCATGTTCGCGTCGAACGGCGAGAAGCTCGACGACTTCGACGCGTTCCACCCGGACCGCATGGCCTCCCGCATCCTCGGCATGGGCGACATGCTCACGCTGATCGAGAAGGCCGAGCAGACCTTCTCGCAGCAAGAGGCAGAGAAGATGGCCTCGAAGCTGGCCTCCAAGAAGGGCCAGGACTTCACGCTCGACGACTTCCTGGCCCAGATGGAGCAGGTCAGGAAGATGGGCAGCATCAGCAAGCTGCTCGGGATGATGCCCGGCATGGGCCAGATCAAGGACCAGATCAACAACCTGGACGAGCGGGACGTCGACCGCACCGCCGCCATCATCAAGTCGATGACCCCGGCCGAGCGGGCGGACGCCTCGATCATCAACGGCTCGCGCCGCGCCCGTATCGCCAAGGGCTCCGGCGTCGAGGTCAGCGCCGTCAAGAACCTGGTCGAGCGGTTCTTCGAGGCCCGCAAGATGATGTCGCGGATGGCCCAGGGCGGCGGCATGCCGGGCATGCCCGGGATGCCCGGCATGGGCGGCGGCGCCGGCCGGCAGAAGAAGAAGCAGAAGCAGGCCAAGGGCAAGCAGCGCTCCGGCAACCCCATGAAGCGCAAGCAGCAGGAGCTCGAGGCGGCCACGCGCCGCGAGCAGGCCGAGCAGCAGCCGGGCCAGCCGGGCGGCGCCTTCGGCCTGCCGGGCGGCCAGGGCGGCAAGGACTTCGAGCTGCCCGACGAGTTCAAGAAGTTCATGGGCTGAGCGAGGCCCATCCCGTACGTCCGGTGGGGCGCCCCGTGTGTCACAGGGGGCGCCCTCGTCGCATTCCGGATCACATGCCGGGTCCCAGTTCGTGACGTAACGTCCGAATATGAGCAACCCCGTGCCGCCGCGTCAGACGCCCGAGAAACCGTGGCGCTCCGAAGGCGCACCCCCGCCGCCGCCCGCGCCCCCGCCGAAGCGGAAGATGCCGGGCGGCTGGGGCAGCCTCATCCTCACCGCCCTCATCGTCTACCTCATCGCCAACCTCGTCCTGTCCTTCTTCAACGACGGCGACGAGCCGACGATCTCGTACACGGAGTTCGCCAAGCAGGTCGACTCCGGCAACGTCACGAAGATCTACTCCAAGGGCGACGCGATCCAGGGCCAGCTCAAGAGCGCCCAGGAGGACCCGGACGGCGACGGCAAGTACACGAAGTTCAAGACGCAGCGCCCGGCCTTCGCCGACGACAAGCTCTGGGACGACCTGACCAAGCACAACGTCACGGTCACCGCCGAGCCCGTCGTCCAGGAGCGCAGCTTCCTGTCCAACCTGCTCATCTCGCTCGCCCCGATGCTGCTCCTCGTGGTGCTGTGGATCTTCATCGCGCGCCGCATGAGCTCCGGGATGGGCGGCGCCGGCGGCATGCTCGGCCGCAAGCAGCCGCCCAAGCCCGTCGAGCTGGAGCCGGGCAAGAAGCGCACGACCTTCGCGGACGTCGCGGGCATCGACGAGGTCGAGGGCGAGCTCAACGACGTCGTCGACTTCCTCAAGAACCCCGACGCCTACCGGAAGATGGGCGCCAAGATGCCCCGCGGCGTGCTGCTCGCGGGCCCGCCCGGCACCGGCAAGACGCTCCTCGCCCGGGCCGTCGCGGGCGAGGCCGAGGTGCCCTTCTTCTCCGCCTCCGCCTCCGAGTTCATCGAGATGATCGTGGGCGTGGGCGCCTCGCGCGTACGGGAGCTCTTCGCCGAGGCCCGCAAGGTCGCCCCCTCGATCATCTTCATCGACGAGATCGACACCATCGGCCGGGCCCGCGGCGGCGGCAGCGGCATGGGCGGCCACGACGAACGCGAGCAGACCCTCAACCAGATCCTCACCGAGATGGACGGCTTCTCCGGCGCCGAGGGCGTCATCGTCCTCGCCGCCACCAACCGCGCCGACATCCTCGACCCGGCCCTGACCCGCCCCGGCCGCTTCGACCGGGTCGTCAACGTCTCCCCGCCCGACCGCGGCGGCCGCGAGGCCATCCTCGAGATCCACACCCGCGAGATCCCGCTCGCCCCCGACGTCGACCTCGCCCAGGTCGCCCGTACGACACCGGGGATGACCGGCGCCGAACTCGCCAACCTCGCCAACGAGGCAGCCCTCCTCGCCGTCAAGAAGAAGCAGAAGACCGTCAGCCAGTCCGACCTCTCCGAAGCCATGGAGAAGGTCCAACTGGGCGCCGAACGCCCCCTGGTGATGCCGGAGGAGGAGCGGCGGCGCACCGCCTACCACGAGAGCGGCCACGCGCTGCTCGGCATGCTGCAGCCCGGCGCCGACCCGGTCCGCAAGATCACCATCGTGCCGCGCGGCCGCGCCCTCGGCGTCACCCTGTCCACCCCGGACTCCGACAAGTACGCGTACACGGAGGAGTACCTGCGCGGCCGCATCATCGGCGCACTGGGGGGCATGGCCGCCGAACACGTCGTCTACGGAGTCATCACGACGGGCGCCGAGAACGACCTGGAGCAGGTCACCAACATCGCCCGCGGCATGGTCGGCCGCTGGGGCATGAGCGAACGCGTCGGCCGCCTCTCCGCGCTCCCGGGCGACGCCCAGCAGGCATACGGGCTCGCCGCCGCCCCGGAGACCCTCGACACGATCGACGGGGAGATGCGGCGGATCGTCGACGAGTGCTACGAGAGCGCCTGCCGCCAACTGCGCGAACACCGCGGCCAGTTGGACGACCTCGCCGCCGCCCTCCTGGAGAACGAGACGCTGGAGGAGGCGGCCGCGTACCGGATCGCGGGGATCACCAGGCTGACCAAGGACAGCTGACAGATCTCATCACCCGCCGCCGTCCTGGTGCGGCGGGCCGACCGGTCAGGGCATGCACGCGGTCAGGGCGTGCGCGCGATCAGGTACCGGAACACGTTCGGCATCCACACCGTGCCGTCGCGCCGCCGGTGCGGATGGAGCGCCTCCGTCAGCTCCTTGTCGACCTGCACCTGGTCCGTCGCCCCGATCGCCGCGTCGAACAGGCCCGTCGACAGCAGGCCGCGCACCGCGCTCGCCAGGTCCGCGTACCCGAAGGGGCAGGCGACCCGGCCCGAGCCGTCCGGCCGCAGGCCCGCACTCTTGGCGACCTCCTCCAGGTCGTCACGCAGCGCCGGGCGCCAGCTGCCGGGGCTGCGCAGGGGGTCGGCGAGCTTCGTGGCCACCCGCAGCACCGACGACGTCGCACAGCGCTCCGGCGGGCCCCACCCGGCGAGCACCACGGCCGCGCCGCGCTCGGCGAGCGGCGCCGCGGTCTCCAGGAGCTGCGCGAGCCCTTCGGAGTCGCCCGCCATGCACCCGATCGGCTGGAACGCGGTGACGACGTCGTACGGGGCCGAGCCCGGGTCCGCCGCGTCGGCGGGGCCGCCCTCGACGAGCCGGGTGTCGCCGCGCGGGCCGGTGTCCCGCGCGGACTCCGGCAGCAGCCGCTCCCGGGCGAGCGCGAGGCGCTCGGGGGCCGAGGGGTCGACGCCGGTGACCGAGGCGCCGCGAGCGGCCGCCATCAGGAGGGCGAGTCCGGAGCCGCAGCCGAGGCCCAACAGGCGGCTTCCCGTGCCCACTTCAAGTCGTTCGTACACCGCTTCATAGAGCGGGACCAGCATCCGCTCCTGGATCTCCGCCCAGTCACGCGCGCGTGCACACTGATCCACACGAGGGGAGGTGCCCGCGCGCGGGAGGTGCGACTGCACGAGTGTAGGTGTCATCGAAAGCGCCCCAATCCGCCGAGGAGTTACTGCTTGGCTGTGTTTCCCGCCGTTCGTCCGCCCCCGTGTAGTGCGCTCGCACTCCCCCCGTATGCCAGAGAACTCCGCATCCGTCGTGGCGTCCAGGGGTTGTGGGCCACTCCTTGGGATGTCTTGCGCCGCCGCCGCGCGCCATATTGGATTGCAGCTCTCCGCATGCTCGGCCGTACCATGCGCGCCATGGCAAAGGCACCCGTACTCACGCCCCGCGCGGACGACTTCCCCCGCTGGTACCAGGACCTGATCACCAAGGCGGAGCTGGCCGACAACGGCCCGGTGCGCGGCACCATGGTCATCCGACCGTACGGCTACGGCCTGTGGGAGCGGATGCAGCAGGACATGGACGCCCGCATCAAGGAGACGGGCACCCAGAACGCGTACTTCCCGCTGTTCATCCCGCAGTCGTACCTGACGCGGGAGGCCGAGCACGTGGAGGGATTCGCGCCCGAGCTCGCCGTCGTCACGCACGGCGGCGGCAAGGAGCTGGAGGAGCCGGTCGTCGTCCGCCCCACGTCGGAGACGATCATCAACGAGTACTTCTCCAAGTGGGTGCAGAGCTACCGCGATCTGCCGCTGCTCATCAACCAGTGGGCGAACGTGGTCCGTTGGGAGCTGCGGCCGCGGCTCTTCCTGCGCACGTCGGAGTTCCTCTGGCAGGAGGGCCACACCGCACACGCCACCTACGAGGAGGCGCGCGACTTCGCGGCGCACATCCACGAGAACGTGTACGGGGCGTTCATGCGCGACACCCTCGCCATGGACTTCGTGCTCGGCCGCAAGACCCCCAAGGAGCGCTTCGCGGGCGCCATCAACACCCTCACCCTCGAAGGGATGATGGGCGACGGCAAGGCCCTGCAGCTCGGCACCAGCCACGAGCTCGGCCAGAACTTCGCGCGCGCCTTCCACACCCAGTACCTCTCCAAGGAGGGCACGCAGGAGCTGGTCTGGCAGACCTCCTGGGGCTCGACGACACGCATGATCGGCGCCCTGGTGATGATGCACGGCGACGACAACGGCCTGCGCGTCCCGCCGCGCCTCGCGGCCACCCAGGTCGTGGTGCTCGCCATCAAGGGCGACGACGCCGTCCTGGCGAAGGTCCGCGAGATCGGCGACGCCCTGAAGGCCGCCGGACTCCGCGTCCAGGTCGACGACCGCACCGACACCCCCTTCGGGCGCCGCGCCGTCGACTGGGAGCTCAAGGGCGTGCCGGTCCGCGTCGAGGTCGGCCCGCGTGACCTGGAGAGCGGCACGGCGATGGTGGCCCGCCGCATCCCCGGCGGCAAGGAGCCCGTCGCGGTCGAGACGCTGCCCTCCTTGCTGCCCGGCCTCCTGGAGGAGGATCAGCGGCTGCTGCTGACCCAGGCACGCGAGCGCCGCGAGTCCCGTACGACGGACGTGGCCACGGTCGACGAGGCCGTGGAGGCGGCCGCCGCGGGCAACTGGGCGCGCGTCCCGTGGGCCGCGGTCGGCGAGGAGGGCGAGGCCAGACTGGCCGAGCACTCCGTGACCGTACGGTGTCTGGTCGCCGAGGACGGGGCGGTGCCGGACGCCGATGACGCACCCGGTACGGTCGCTCTGGTGGCCCGCGCCTACTAGCGCGCGCCCGCGGCTCGTGCGCCTTCCGGGTAACAGGAGCCCCGGCGTGCGGAAAGTTCTACGCGCCGGGGCGTACGCGCCACTACGCACCACCTTGGTACGAGCTGTGCGGCTTCTCCGCAGATCAGCGCACCCGCCCTCGTCCGGACGCATCAACGGCAACTGACGGGTACGTGCAAATTATTTGGGATGCCCCGGAATGGAACCAGAAGGCACCCCGGCTCGTTGAGCACGACGTGAGCACGACACCACCTGTTCTCGCCGCAGAGCTGGCACAGGCGTGGGCCGACATTCAGCGGCACCACCCCGAGCTGCCCGACCTTGCCGCGCCCGAGTCCCTGATCGGAGAGTCGTCGTCCGCCTGCGGCGCCGAGCTCTCCTTCGAGCGACTGCTTCACGAGGCAGTCCATGGCATCGCCGCCTCACGCGGCGTTCGCGACACTTCACGAGCGGGCCGCTATCACAACCGCAGATTCCTCGCGATCGCCGAGGAGTTGGGGCTCGACCACCCCGAGGAGCCGCACCCGAGCAGCGGCTTCTCCCTGGTCACGCTCAACCCCGAGGCGAAGAAGCGCTACCGCCCGACCATCGAGCGCCTCCAGCGCGCCCTGAAGGCGCACACGGCGGCCACGACGGCCGACTCCGCGCGCAGCTTCCGGGGCCCGGCCGCCCGGCACGGCTCCTCCGGCGGCGGGGTCCGCGTGAAGGCGGTGTGCGACTGCGGTCGCAACGTCCGCGTGGTCCCGTCGGTGCTCGCCCAGGCCCCCATCATGTGCGGCGGCTGCGGCAAGCCCTTCCGGATCCCGGAGGCGGTCGGCGCCGGCGTGGGGTGACCCTGCCTGAGCTGGTTCGGGGCGGACGAGCGGGGAAGGGCTCGGTTCGGCCGCCCCGCAGGCTTGTGGCACAATGGCTAGCTGTACTCGACAGCCGCACAGGAACCCTCTCGCCTCCGGCTGACGCGTCCATCGGGCACTCCGAGTACCGCAACCCCACGTGGCATCCCGTTGTGCCCAACCACGTCAAGACCAGGAGACACCACTCCAGTGGCAGTCAAGATCAAGCTGAAGCGTCTGGGCAAGATCCGTTCGCCTCACTACCGCATCGTCGTCGCCGACTCCCGTACCCGCCGTGACGGCCGGGCCATCGAGGAGATCGGTCTGTACCACCCGGTGCAGAACCCGTCGCGCATCGAGGTCAACTCGGAGCGCGCCCAGTACTGGCTGTCCGTCGGCGCCCAGCCGACCGAGCCGGTCATGGCGATCCTGAAGCTCACCGGCGACTGGCAGAAGCACAAGGGCCTGCCCGCCCCGGCGCCGCTGAAGGTTGCCGAGCCCAAGGACAAGCGCGCCGCGTTCGAAGCCTTCACCAAGGGCCTCGAGGGCGACGACGCCCAGGGTGAGGCCATCACCCAGAAGGCGAAGAAGGCCGACAAGAAGGCGGACGAGGCCAAGGCCGAGTCCACCGAGTCGACTGAGGCCTGAGCATGCTCGAGGAGGCTCTCGAGCACCTCGTGAAGGGCATCGTCGACAACCCCGACGACGTGCAGGTCGCCTCGCGCAACCTGCGCCGCGGGCGCGTCCTTGAGGTCCGGGTCCACCCCGACGACCTCGGCAAGGTGATCGGCCGCAACGGCCGCACCGCACGCGCCCTGCGTACCGTCGTGGGTGCAATCGGCGGCCGCGGTGTCCGCGTCGACCTCGTCGACGTGGACCAGGTTCGCTGAACCTATATCGCAGCACCGGCTCGGGCCGGGGAGGGCTTCAGAGCCGTCCCCGGCCCGTAGTCGTGAACGAGGAGAGAACGCAGTGCAGCTGGTAGTCGCCCGCATCGGCCGTGCCCACGGCATCAAGGGTGAGGTCACCGTGGAGGTCCGCACCGACGAGCCGGAGCTGCGGCTCGGCCCCGGCGCCGTCCTCGCCACCGACCCCGCGGCCACGGGCCCGCTGACCATCGAGTCGGGCCGGGTGCACAGCGGCCGTCTCCTGCTGCGCTTCGAAGGCGTACGCGACCGCACGGCCGCCGAGGCCCTGCGCAACACCATCCTCATCGCCGAGGTCGACCCCGAGGAACTCCCCGAAGAAGAGGACGAGTTCTACGACCACCAGCTGATGGACCTCGACGTGGTCCTGGCGGACGGCACCGAGATCGGCCGGATCACCGAGATCTCGCACCTGCCCTCGCAGGACCTGTTCATCGTGGAGCGGCCCGACGGCAGCGAGGTCATGATCCCGTTCGTCGAGGAGATCGTCACCGAGATCGACCTGGAGGAGCAGCGCGCGGTCATCGACCCGCCCCCCGGGCTCATCGACGACCGCGCCGAGATCGCCTCCGCACGCGACGCCTCGAAGGACGACGCGTAATGCGGCTCGACGTCGTCACGATCTTCCCCGAGTACCTGGACCCGCTGAACGTCTCCCTCGTCGGCAAGGCACGCGCGCGTGGCCGCCTCGACGTCCACGTGCACGACCTCAGGGAGTGGACGTACGACCGGCACAACACGGTCGACGACACCCCCTACGGCGGCGGCCCCGGCATGGTCATGAAGACCGAGCCCTGGGGCGACGCCCTCGACCAGGTCCTCGCCGACGGCTACGAAGCGGGCTGCCACGGCCCCGCGCTCGTCGTCCCCACGCCCAGCGGGCGCCCCTTCACCCAGGAACTCGCCGTCGAGCTCTCCGAGCGCCCGTGGCTCGTCTTCACACCCGCGCGCTACGAGGGCATCGACCGGCGCGTGATCGACGAGTACGCGACCCGGCTGCCCGTCTACGAGGTGTCCATCGGCGACTACGTCCTCGCCGGCGGAGAGGCCGCCGTCCTGGTCGTCACCGAGGCCGTGGCCCGCCTCCTGCCCGGCGTCCTCGGCAACGCCGAGTCCCACCGCGACGACTCCTTCGCGCCCGGGGCCATGGCCAACCTCCTGGAGGGGCCCGTGTACACCAAGCCCCCACAGTGGCGCGGCCAGGGCATCCCGGACGTCCTGCTCAGCGGCCACCACGGCAAGATCGCGCGCTGGCGGCGGGACGAGGCGCTGCGCCGCACGACCCGCAACAGGCCCGATCTCATTGAGCGTTGCGACCCCGCGGCCTTCGACAAGAAGGACCGCGAGATGCTCTCCATCCTGGGGTGGCGGCCGGGCCCCGACGGCCGATTTGGGCGAGACCCCGAGGCCGTGGAAGAATAGACCGCTGCTGTACGTCCAGCGTGCGCCCCTGCCACAGGGGGAACGACGCCCGCCCGACGCGATCAGCTGTCGAAACCTCATTCATCACGTACCGCTGATGACCTGTGGCATCAGCGAAGAAAGCAGACGATCATGGCCAACCTGCTCGACTCCGTCGACTCCGCTTCGCTGCGCAGCGACATCCCGGCCTTCCGCCCGGGTGACACCGTCAACGTCCACGTCCGCGTCATCGAGGGCAACCGCTCCCGTGTGCAGCAGTTCAAGGGCGTTGTCATCCGCCGCCAGGGCGCCGGTGTCCGCGAGACCTTCACGGTCCGCAAGGTCTCGTTCTCCGTGGGCGTCGAGCGCACCTTCCCGGTGCACACCCCGATCGTCGAGAAGATCGAGCTCGTCACCAAGGGTGACGTCCGCCGCGCCAAGCTGTACTACCTGCGCGACCTGCGCGGCAAGGCCGCGAAGATCAAGGAGAAGCGCGAGAACTGAGCTCGCGCACGGGTCCCACAGAAGGGCCGGATAGCATCTGGCCCCGATGGACACCGAAGCACAGCAGACGGAGCGCGACCGCCCCTCCCCGCCCTCCTCGGACCCTGAGTCCGAGGAGGAGGCGCCGGAGGAGCGGTCGCGCTCCGTCGTCGCATGGGCGGCCTCCTGGCTGCCCGGTGGCCGGATCACGCTCACCCTGCTGCTGTGCCTGGTCTTCGTACTGCTGCTCGGCACCTTCGTGATCCAGCCCTTCCAGATCCCGAGCCGCTCCATGGAGCCCACGTTCCGGGTCGGAGACCGCGTACTCGTCAACAAGTTGGCGTACCGTTTCGGTTCCGGGCCGCAGCGGGGTGACGCCGTCGTCTTCGACGGCGACGGATACTTCGGTGATGCCGACTACATCAAGCGCGTCGCGGGCGTCGGGGGAGACCGAGTCGTCTGCTGCGACCGGCGGGGGAGGATCCAGGTGAACGGGCAGGCCGTCGACGAGCCGTACCTGTACCCCGGGGACGCCCCGTCGAAGGTGCCCTTCGACGTCGTCGTACCGGACGGCAGCCTGTTCCTGCTCGGCGACCACCGCAGCGACTCCCGTGACTCCCGCGACCACCTCGGCTCACCCGGCGGCGGCATGATCCCCGTCGACAAGGTCATCGGCAGGGCCGAGTGGATCGCCTGGCCGATCGGCCACTGGACCTCCCTGAAGCGCCCGAGCGGCTACGCACGCGTGCCGGCACCGGGCGGCGCGCATGGGTAACCGCGGGCGCTCCCGCGCCAGTCACCGGGCCGACACCCGCCTGCCCACCGGAACCCGGCCGACCGACGGGCCCGCGCTGCCCGGGCGGGCCGAGCGGCGCAAGCTCGCCAAGAAGGTCAAACGGCGCCGACGGCGCTCCGCGATCAAGGAGATACCCCTCCTCATAGGCGTCGCGGTGCTCATAGCCCTGGTCCTGAAGACCTTCCTGGTGCAGGCGTTCGTGATCCCGTCGGGCTCGATGGAACAGACCATCAAGATCGGCGACCGGGTCCTCGTCGACAAGCTCACCCCCTGGTTCGGCTCCAAGCCCGCGCGCGGCGACGTCGTCGTCTTCAAGGACCCGGGCGGCTGGCTCGAAGAGGAACAGGGCAAGAAGAAGGACGACCCCGTCGTCGTCAAGCAGGTCAAGGAAGGTCTGACCTGGATCGGGCTCCTCCCGTCCGACAACGAACGGGACCTGATCAAACGCGTGGTCGCCGTCGGCGGCGACACCGTCAAATGCTGTGACAAGAACGGCAAAGTCACCGTCAACGGAGTGCCGCTCAACGAGCCGTACATCAACCCTGGTGACAAGCCCTCGAACTTCGACTTCGAGGTGAAGGTCCCCAAGGGGCGCCTCTTCGTCATGGGCGACCACCGCGGCGACTCCGCCGACTCGCGCTTCCACCGCACCGAAGCCTTCCACGGCACGGTCTCGGAGGACTCGGTCGTGGGGCGGGCGATGGTCATCGCCTGGCCCTTCGGGCACTGGCGCAAACTCGAGGAGCCGGACACCTACGCGACGGTCCCCGACGCGCCATCCGGGTCGGACACGGCCCTCGGGGCTTCGCATAGGGTGGCCCCCGGCGATCCAAACGGAATGATCCGGCTCCCGACCCCTGCGGAACTCCCGCTCGTTATGGGAGTGGTGGGCCTGCACCGTGGATGGGGCAGGCGGCGGCACGGACTGAGGAGTGGATGTGGGGGATTTGGCGGTCGGCGCACGATCCGGACACGAAGGACCCGAGGAGCAGCCGGGACGGACCGGCGAACCGGCGGGATCCGCGGCGGACGGCACGCACCAGGCGACCCCCGGGACTGACGCGGCGGACCAGACCGCGCCCTCCGCGGGCGGCCCCGGCGACGCGGGCGGCAAGAAGACCGAGACGCCGAAGAAGCCCCGCTCCTTCTGGAGAGAGCTCCCGCTGCTCATCGGCATCGCGCTGGTGCTCGCGCTGATCATCAAGACCTTCCTGGTCCAGGCGTTCTCCATCCCGTCGGACTCGATGCAGGACACCCTGCAGAAGGGCGACCGGGTCCTCGTCGACAAGCTCACCCCGTGGTTCGGCTCCGAGCCCGAGCGCGGCGAGGTCGTCGTCTTCAAGGACCCCGGCCACTGGCTGGACGGCGAGCCCGCGCCCAACCCGAACGCGGTGCAGAAGGTCCTCGGCTGGATCGGCCTGATGCCGTCCGCCGACGAGAAGGACCTCATCAAGCGCGTCATCGGGGTCGGCGGCGACACCGTCGAGTGCAAGGGCACCGGCCCGGTGAAGGTCAACGGCAAGGCGCTGAACGAGCCGTACGTCTTCCCCGGCAACACCCCCTGCAGCGTCGACGACGAGGGCGGCCAGTTCAAGGTCACAGTCCCCAAGGGCAAAATCTGGGTCATGGGTGACCACCGGCAGAACTCGCTGGACTCCCGCTACCACCAGAACCAGCCCGGCGGCGGCGCCGTCCCCGTGGACAACGTCGTGGGCCGCGCCATCGTGATCGCCTGGCCGCCCACCCGCTGGGCCACGCTGCCCGTCCCGGACACCTTCGACCAGCCCGGCATCAACGCCGCGATGAGCGCCGCTCCGGGGGCCCTCGGCCTCGCGGGCGCCGTCCCGATCGTGCTGTGGCGCAGGCGCCGGGTGCGCCTCGAGGCGACCGGAGGCGTGGATTCCGGCCGTGGTGCGAGGGTTTCTGGCTGAGGTACCGCCGGGTAGGGTGCCGTCCCAGATCGCCGATCTTCCGAGCCGCCGTACCGGGGGCCGCAGAGGTCGTCTCCGACGTGGGGGAGCACTGGGATGAGCAGGACAAGTCGTACGGGTGAGGGCCGCGGCCGCACCGGCAGAGTGCTGTCGGGGCTCGCCGTGGCCCTCGGCTGTGTGCTCTTCCTCGGCGGCTTCGCCTGGGGCGCCGTCCTGTACCAGCCGTACACCGTCCCCACCGGATCGATGACCCCGACCATCGGCTCCGGCGACCGGGTCCTCGCCCAGCGGATAGACGGCGACGACGTCCGCCGCGGTGACGTCGTCGTCTTCGAGCAGCAGAGCTGGGGCAATCTGCCCATGGTCAAGCGCGTGGTCGGCATCGGCGGCGACAAGGTCGCCTGCTGCACCGACGGCAAGCTCACCGTGAACGGCAAGAAGATCGAAGAACCGTATCTCCTCAAGGGCAAGGGCGCTTCCGCGACCGGGATCAAGGAGACCACCGTCCCCGAGGGGCGCCTGTTCCTGCTCGGCGACGAACGCAGCGGCTCCCTCGACTCCAGCGTCCACCTCGGCGACGCCGACCACGGCTCGGTGCCGCGCAGCGCGGTCAAGGCCCGGGTCGACGCGGTGGCCTGGCCCATGGACAAGTTCGGCATGCTCGAGCGCCCCGACGGCTTCGCCGAGCTGCCCGGCGGCCTCTCCGAGCCCGGGCCGCTGCGGCTCGTCCTCGGCGCGGTGGTCGCGGGCATGGTGCTCGTCCTCGGCGGGGCCGCGTACGGACCGCTGGCCAAGCGCCTCGGCCGTGGGCGGGCCCGTGCCGGAGGCCGTACGAGGGAGACCGCTCATGCCGGATGACCAGGCAGGTGAACATGTCGGCTGACCCAGCAGGCGAGCAGGCGCCCGTCCCGGACGAGGGCGACGTCGCGACCCGGCCGCTGCGCAAGGTCGCGAGGGTCGTGCTGCTCGACCCCGAGGACCGGATCCTGCTGCTGCACGGCCACGAGCCGGGCGACCAGAAGGACGACTGGTGGTTCACGCCGGGCGGCGGCCTCGAGGGCGACGAGACGCGGACTGAGGCCGCGCTGCGTGAACTGGCCGAGGAGACCGGCATCACAGACGTCGACCTCGGGCCGGTGCTGTGGCGCAGGATCTGCTCCTTCCCGTTCGCCGGGCGCCGCTGGGACCAGGACGAGTGGTACTACCTGGCCCGTACGACGCAGCGGACGGCGGCCGTAGCCGAAGGGCTCACGGAGCTGGAGCGACGCAGCGTCGACGGAGCGCGCTGGTGGACGTGCCGGGAACTGACCGAGGCACATGAGACGGTATATCCGACCAGACTCGCCGAGCTGCTCCGCAGGCTGCTCGACGAGGGTCCCCCGGACCATCCCGAGATCCTCGACACGGAAATCGTGTAGGGGCTCGCGGGGCTGACGCACAATAGGGGGACGCACGGCTGAAGGGGAACATGCCATGAGCGCCGAGGACCTCGAGAAGTACGAGACCGAGATGGAGCTGAAGCTCTACCGGGAGTACCGCGATGTCGTCGGTCTGTTCAAATACGTGATCGAGACCGAGCGGCGCTTCTACCTCACCAACGACTACGAGATGCAGGTGCACTCGGTCCAGGGTGAGGTCTTCTTCGAGGTGTCCATGGCGGACGCCTGGGTGTGGGACATGTATCGGCCCGCACGATTCGTGAAGCAGGTCCGGGTCCTCACGTTCAAGGACGTGAACATCGAGGAGCTCAACAAGAGCGACCTGGAGCTCCCGCAGGGGTGACCCGACCCCGACCCCGGAGCCTGCCGCCCCCGCAAGGGTGACCGAGTTGTCCACAACCCGGCACCCGTCCACCAAGATCCAAAAGGCGGGGGCCAGTGCATGACCGTTGATGCCGGAGGTGGTGCCGGCATGAACGCACGGGGGGCACTGGGCAAGTACGGCGAGGGACTGGCCGCGCGGCGGCTGACCGAAGCCGGCATGACGGTTCTGGCGCGCAACTGGCGCGCGGGCAGAGCCGGAGAGATCGACATCGTCGCCCTCGACGGAGACGCACTCGTCGTCTGCGAGGTCAAGACGCGCCGCACCGGCCGCCTCGGCCCCGGGATCTACGAACACCCGATGGCGGCCGTGAACCGCACCAAGGCCGAGCGGCTGCGCCGCCTCGCCGAGCACTGGATCGACCAACGCGGCGGCCCGCCACCAGGCGGCGTCCGCATCGACCTCGTGGGCGTCCTCGTGCCCCGCCGAGGCGCCCCCGTGGTGGAGCACGCCAGGGGGGTGGCCTGATGGGATTCGCGCGCACCTGCTCCGTGGCGCTCGTCGGCGTCGAAGGCGTGGTCGTCGAAGTACAGGCCGACCTGGAACCCGGCGTCGCGGCGTTCACCCTCGTCGGGCTGCCCGACAAGAGCCTCACGGAGAGCCGGGACAGAGTCCGGGCCGCCGTGGTCAACTCGGGCGGCGCATGGCCACAGAAGAAGCTCACCGTGGGGCTCAGCCCCGCCTCGGTCCCCAAAGGCGGCAGCGGCTTCGACCTGGCCGTGGCCTGCGCGGTCCTCGGCGCCGCCGAGCGCATCGACCCCCGGGTCCTCGCCGATATCGTCATGATCGGCGAGCTGGGACTCGACGGACGCGTACGGCCCGTACGCGGCGTACTCCCCGCCGTCCTCGCCGCCGCCGACGCGGGCTACGAACAAGTCGTGGTCCCCGAGTGCACAGCAGCCGAAGCCGCACTCGTACCAGGCATCTCCGTCCTCGGCGTACGCAGCCTGCGCCAGCTCATCGCCGTACTCACCGACGAACCCGTCCCCGACGAGCCACCGGACGAAGTCGGGCGGCCCGACCCGATGCTCGCGGGCCTCAGCGTGCCCGGCGCCGGAGCCGGCACCGGCCTCGTCCCCGACGACACACACGGCCTCGACCTCGCCGACGTCGTCGGCCAGGTCTCCGCGCGCACAGCCGTCGAAGTGGCCGCCGCCGGCGCCCACCACCTCTTCCTGCTCGGCCCACCCGGCGCAGGCAAGACCATGCTCGCCGAACGCCTGCCCGCGATCCTGCCCCCACTCAGCCGCGAAGAGTCCCTCGAAGTGACCGCCGTGCACTCCGTGGCAGGCATGCTGCCCCCGGGCAAACCACTCGTCGACACCGCCCCCTACTGCGCACCCCACCACTCCGCGACGATGCAGTCCCTCGTCGGCGGCGGCCAGGGAATCCCCCGCCCAGGAGCGGTGTCCCTGGCCCACCGCGGCGTCCTGTTCCTCGACGAGGCACCGGAATTCAGCAGCCGGGCCCTGGACTCCCTGCGCCAGCCCCTGGAGTCCGGACACGTCGTGATCGCCCGCAGCGCCGGAGTGGTGCGCCTGCCCGCGAAATTCCTCATGGTCCTCGCCGCGAACCCCTGCCCCTGCGGTCAGCACTCCCTCATGGGCGACGGCTGCGAATGCCCACCCGCCCTCGTCCGCCGCTACCAGGCCCGCCTCTCCGGCCCTCTCCTCGACCGCGTCGACCTCAAAGTGGAGGTGGAGCCCGTCACCCGCTCCGAGCTCTCCGGATACACCGCACGAGGCGAGACCACCCAGATCGTCGGCGAGCGGGTGCGCGAGGCCCGCGAAAGAGCGACCGCCCGGCTCGCGGGCACCGGCTGGCGCACCAACAGCGAAGTGCCCGGCCACGCCCTGCGCTCCCGCTGGCCCGCCGCCCCCGGCGCCCTCGACCTGGCCGAACGCGACCTGGAGCGGGGCTTCCTGACCGCCCGCGGCCTCGACCGGGTGCTGCGAGTCGCCTGGACCGTCGCGGATCTCGCCGGGCGGGACCGGCCCGGCGCACAGGACGTCGCCCTCGCCCTCCAACTGCGCACCGGCATCTCCCGGGGCGTGCCCATGGCGATCGGAGCCGGCTGATGGCGCCCGACGCGGCCCCGGAGCGGGAACGCCGGGCGCGCATCGCCCTCACCCGCGTCCTGGAACCCGGAGACCAGGCGTGCGGCCGATGGCTGCGGGAGAGCGGACCCGCCGAGGTGCTGCGCAGGCTCACCGAGAGCGAACCGGACGGCGAGACGGAGGAGCGGCCACCGGGCATCGGCGCGAAACGCTGGGCCGGACTGCGGGCACGCGCTGAGCGAGCCGAACCGGAGCGCGACCTGCAGGCCGCGGCCCGCGTCGGTGCCCGGTTCGTGTGCCCGGGGGACCAGGAGTGGCCGGGGCAGCTCGACGACCTGGGGGACACACGGCCCGTGGGGCTGTGGGTGCGCGGGCGACCCAGCCTGCGGATATGGGCGCTGCGGTCGGTGGCCGTCGTCGGCGCCCGGGCCTGCACCGAGTACGGGGCACACATGGCGGCGGCCCTCGGCTCGGGGCTCGCCGAGCGCGGCTGGGTCGTGGTGTCCGGGGGCGCGTACGGGGTGGACGGGGCGGCGCACCGAGGGGCACTCGGGGCGGGTGGGGCCACCGTGGCGGTGCTCGCGTGCGGGGTGGACCAGTCCTATCCGCGCGGGCACACCGAGTTGCTCGACCGGATCGCCGAACAGGGCCTCGTCATCGGTGAATTGCCGCCCGGTGACCACCCCACACCGAGCCGGTTCATCCTCCGGAACAGAGTCATCGCCGCACTCACCCGGGGCACGGTCGTCGTCGAGGCCGCATACCGCAGCGGCGCCCTGGTGACCGCGCGGGCGGCACAACGGCTCGGCCGGTTCACGATGGGGGTGCCGGGGCCGGTCACCAGCGGGCTCTCGGCCGGAGTGCATGAACTCCTGCGCGGGGAGGGGGTCCTGGTCACCGACGCGGAGGAAGTGGCCGAACTGGTCGGCGACATGGGAGAGCTCGCACCGGAGCGACGAGGCCCCGTCGTGCCGCGCGACCTGCTCACCCCCGGCGCGGCCCGGGTCCTGGCCGCACTGCCCGGCCGCGGAACCGCCTCGGTGCCCGACATCGCACGAGACGCCGGAACGGCACCGGACGACGCCGTGAGTCGACTGTACGAGCTCCGTTCACTCGGATTCGTCGAACGACACGGCGATGGCTGGCAGTTGACACGCCAGACGATGGTGCCCGTTGCGCCACCTTCATGTGATTGATGACAGAGAGTGTTCCGCCGTCCGGATGACCCCCGATGGCCTTGGGAAATCGCGGAGTTGATGCCGCGGGTTCGTCACGCTCTGCGACCGGAGGTGCTGCATCGGTCGCTCAGCGGAACGTATCTGCGTACGCGCGATCCCATACTCTTCGCACACTGCGACACTTCAGTCACGCTACGCTCACAAGGATTCCGACGCGGCAGGCAAACAGACGGACAAGCTCATTCAGTTCACGCAAGGTCACCACCCCACCGGTGCACGCGATCTCACCGGCTCACGGCAGAACGGCTCAAGGCGACGAATGCCCCAGCACACCTCCGGTTCTGACCGGGCGGCTGT
The DNA here is from genome assembly GCF_042740175.1 of Streptomyces sp. NPDC059009. Lineage (NCBI taxonomy): Bacteria > Bacillati > Actinomycetota > Actinomycetes > Kitasatosporales > Streptomycetaceae > Streptomyces > Streptomyces sp. NPDC059009. The sequence goes on from NZ_JBHYJB010000009.1 coordinate 123,931, forward strand.
TCCCCCAGCTGCCCGCAGCGGCGAGCGGGAGCGGCCCCCCGCACCCACGTCGCTGGACGAGCTGTGGCGGTCGTACAAGGCGACGGGGGACGGGCGCCTGCGCGAACAGTTGATCCTGCACTACTCACCGCTGGTGAAATACGTCGCGGGCCGGGTGAGCGTCGGACTCCCACCCAACGTCGAGCAAGCCGACTTCGTCTCCTCCGGCGTCTTCGGACTCATCGACGCGATCGAGAAGTTCGACATCGAGCGCGAGATCAAGTTCGAGACATACGCGATCACCCGCATCCGGGGCGCCATGATCGACGAACTCCGCGCCCTCGACTGGATTCCCCGCTCCGTACGACAGAAGGCGCGCAACGTGGAGCGCGCCTACGCCACACTCGAGGCGAAGCTGCGACGCACCCCGTCGGAGAGCGAGGTCGCCGCCGAGATGGGCGTCGCACTCGAAGAACTGCACGCGGTTTTCAGCCAGTTGTCCCTCGCGAACGTGGTGGCACTCGAAGAGCTGCTGCACGTCGGCGGCGAAGGCGGCGACCGGCTCAGCCTCATGGACACCCTCGAGGACCACGCCGCCGACAACCCCGTCGAAGTCGCCGAGGACCGGGAGTTGAGGCGCCTCCTCGCCCGGGCGATCAACACACTGCCGGAGCGCGAGAAGACCGTCGTCACCCTCTACTACTACGAAGGGCTCACCCTCGCGGAGATCGGCAACGTCCTCGGTGTGACAGAGAGCCGAGTGAGCCAGATCCACACCAAATCGGTGCTCCAGCTGAGAGCGAAGCTGGCGAGTTTCGGACGGTGAGATGCGCCGGGCAGGCGCGCTGCTGAATCGTGTCTGCCACGCCCCCGGCCGTCCCCCGGCCGTCCCTCGGCCCGGCTCCCGCACCGGTGGCACGCTTGAACGGACTCCCGTGCCGGGCCCCGCGTCCGTAAAGTGGAGACGTGCCAAGGATTCGAGCGGCCTCCGTGGCCGAGCACCGGTCGATGCAGCGCGGCGCCCTCCTGGACGCCGCGCGATCCCTGCTGTCCGAAGGCGGTACGGAGGCGCTGACCTTCCCCGCGCTCGCCGAACGCACGGGGCTCGCGCGATCCTCCGTCTACGAGTACTTCCGCTCCCGGGCCGCCGTCGTCGAAGAGCTCTGCGAGGTCGACTTCCCCGTCTGGGCGGCGGAGGTGTCCGCCGCGATGCAGGCCGCCGACACCGCCGAGGGCAAGGTCGAGGCGTATGTGCGCCAGCAGCTCTCCCTGGTCGGCGACCGGAGGCACCGCGCCGTCGTCGCGATCTCCGCGAGCGAACTCGACGCGGGGGCGCGAGAGAAGATCCGCGCGGCGCACGGCGGCCTCGTGGCGATGATCGTCGAAGCCCTCGAAACACTCGGACACGAGCAGCCCCGGCTCGCCGCGATGCTGCTCCAGGGCATCGTCGACGCAGCGGTCCGACGGATCGAGCTGGGAGCGGCGGAGGACCCCGGGGCGATCACGGAGGCGGCTGTGGGGATGGCGTTGCGGGGCGTTCGGGGCTGAATCGAGCTCTACCGGGGCCCCTCCCCCCCCACCCCCACCCCCCCCACCCCCACCCCCCCCCGCCCCCTCCCCACCCCCCTCGACTTCAGCTCAAGAACGCACCTCCACCCCCGCCTCCACTCCCAGCTCCACCCCCACCACAGGCAGCAACCGGCTCGGCCCCGGTCGCAGTACCCACGGCGGCAGCAGGTCCAGGGGGTTCAGGTAGTGGTCGGCGCGGAGCAGGCCCCAGTGCAGGCAGGAGGTTCGGGGGCAGTGGGGTCGTGGGTGTTCCAGGGTGCCGATGGGGTCGCCTGCGTTGACCTTGTCGCCCTTGGTGACCGTTGCCCGGACCGGTTCGTAGGTGGTGCGTAGGGGTGGGGTGCCTGTGCCGGAGAGTTTCACCGTGATGACGCCGCGGTCGGCGATGCGGCCCGCGAAGGTGACCCGGCCTGTGGCGACGGCGCGTACGGGGGTGTCCGGTGGGGCGGCCAGGTCCACGCCGCGGTGGCCTGGTCCGTACTGCGTGGCGGGTGGGTCCCAGCCGCGTACGACCACGGGGTGGGAAGTCGTCGGCCAGGCGCGGCCCACCGTCGGGACTGGGGGGTCGGGGGCGGTGCGGGCCGAGGGTGGGTGGGGGGTCGGGGGTGGGTGGTCCGCGGCTGTGGCGGCGGGGGTGAGCAGGGCTGCCGCTGTGCCTGCTCCGACCGCTGCCGAAGTGGCCGCGGCCGATGCTCCACGCATCAGTTTTCGCCGTGTGGGGCGGGGGTTCTGTCGCATGTGATGACGGTCCCGGATCGGGCGGGGTGGCGGGGATCATGGCCTGGATCTGTGGAGTACCCGCTGGTTGTGGACAGCGGCGTCACCCGCGGCCTCGCGGGTCCCGTACACTTCATGTGGCGATCCGGGTCACCGGGTCGACTTCGCACGCCCCGACATCAGGCCATCACCAGCCGGTGTCAGCGCCCCTCGGTCCTTTGCGGCACGGCGCATGCGGGCGTCAGGCGCAGGTGCCGTCCGGCACCCGCGGCACAACCGAGAACACCAAGGAGTACGGCCATGGCCGTCGTCACGATGCGGGAGCTGCTGGAGAGCGGCGTCCACTTCGGTCACCAGACCCGTCGTTGGAACCCGAAGATGAAGCGCTTCATCTTCACGGAGCGCAACGGCATCTACATCATCGACCTGCTCCAGTCGCTGTCGTACATCGACCGCGCCTACGAGTTCGTCAAGGAGACCGTTGCCCACGGCGGCACGGTCATGTTCGTCGGCACGAAGAAGCAGGCGCAGGAGGCGATCGCCGAGCAGGCGACCCGCGTCGGCATGCCCTACGTCAACCAGCGCTGGCTGGGCGGCATGCTCACCAACTTCTCGACCGTCTACAAGCGTCTGCAGCGCCTCAAGGAGCTCGAGCAGATCGACTTCGAGGACGTCGCCGCGTCCGGTCTGACCAAGAAGGAGCTTCTCGTGCTCTCGCGCGAGAAGGCCAAGCTGGAGAAGACCCTCGGTGGTATCCGCGAGATGCAGAAGGTGCCCAGCGCCGTCTGGATCGTGGACACCAAGAAGGAGCACATCGCTGTCGGTGAGGCCCGGAAGCTCAACATTCCGGTTGTCGCCATCCTCGACACCAACTGTGACCCCGACGAGGTCGACTACAAGATCCCGGGCAACGACGACGCGATCCGCTCCGTCACCCTGCTCACCCGCGTGATCGCCGACGCCGTCGCCGAGGGCCTCATCGCCCGTTCCGGCGTTGCCGCCGGTGACTCGAAGCCGGGCGAGAAGGCCCAGGGCGAGCCGCTCGCCGAGTGGGAGCGCGACCTGCTCGAGGGTGAGAAGAAGGCTGACGCCGAGAAGGCCGACGAGCCGAAGGCTGAGGAGCCGAAGGCTGACGAGGCGAAGGCCGAGGAGCCCAAGGCCGAGGAGCCCAAGGCTGCTGAGGCCGAGGCCGAGAAGCCGGCCGAGCAGGGCTGATTCTCGCGGTCCGGGATCCGACCGCATGCGTCGGTATCCGGCCGCACAGATTCGGTAGTTGACGGCGGGGGCCCGATCGGCCCCCGCCGTTCACCCGTAGATCTTCGTAGATCCTTCAGACTTCGAGAGAGAAATTCACGATCATGGCGAACTACACCGCCGCTGACGTCAAGAAGCTCCGTGAGCTCACGGGCGCCGGCATGATGGACTGCAAGAAGGCGCTCGACGAGGCCGAGGGCAACGTCGACAAGGCCGTCGAGGCGCTCCGCATCAAGGGCCAGAAGGGCGTCGCCAAGCGTGAGGGCCGCTCCGCCGAGAACGGCGCCGTGGTCTCCCTCATCGCCGACGACAACACCTCCGGTGTCATCGTCGAGCTGAAGTGCGAGACGGACTTCGTCGCCAAGGGCGAGAAGTTCCAGGCCGTCGCGAACGAGCTGGCCGCGCACATCGCCAAGACCTCCCCGGCTGACCTGGAGGCGCTGCTCGCCTCCGAGATCGCCGCGGGCAAGACCGTCCAGGCGTTCGTGGACGAGGCCAACGCGACCCTCGGCGAGAAGATCGTCCTGGACCGCTTCGCGCAGTTCTCCGGTGGCTACGTCGCCGCCTACATGCACCGCACGATGCCCGACCTGCCCCCGCAGATCGGTGTCCTCGTCGAGCTGGACAAGCCCAACGCCGAGGTCGCCAAGGGCATCGCGCAGCACATCGCCGCGTTCGCCCCGAAGTACCTGGCCAAGGACGACGTCCCGGCCGACGTCGTCGAGGCCGAGCGCCGCGTCGCCGAGGAGACCACGCGCGCGGAGGGCAAGCCCGAGGCCGCCCTGCCGAAGATCGTCGAGGGTCGCCTCAACGGCTTCTTCAAGGACGCGACGCTGCTCGGTCAGCCGTACGCGCTCGACAACAAGAAGTCCGTCGAGAAGGTCCTCCAGGAGGCCGGTGTCAGCCTGAAGCGCTTCTCGCGCATCAAGGTCGGCATCTGAGTCTGTACGTGGCAGACCGCTGAGCCCGCTAGGGTCTTCAGCGGCCACCGCGTACGGAACGTCGCGCGGGTGTGGTGCGGGAGACCGCCACCACGACCTCGTGGGCGACGGACGACCGCAGTTCTGACGAGGAGGCCATTGCCGCGCATGGGATGCGAAACGACACCCCAGCGGCAGTGGCCTTCTTCGTATGTGTGACACGCAAGGAAGCGAGATCTCCATGACCAAGGCCGACTCCAAGAGTGACGACGGCAAAGTTGCCGGGCGCTTCCTGTTGAAGCTCTCCGGCGAGGCGTTCGCCGGGGGCGGGGCGCTCGGCGTCGACCCCGACGTGGTGCACAAGATCGCCCGGGAGATCGCGGCGGTCGTCCGCGACGGCTTCGAGATCGCCATCGTCATCGGCGGCGGCAACTTCTTCCGCGGCGCCGAGCTCCAGCAGCGCGGCATGGACCGGGCCCGCTCCGACTACATGGGCATGCTCGGCACCGTCATGAACTGCCTTGCCCTGCAGGACTTCCTGGAGAAGGAAGGCATCGACTCCCGCGTCCAGACCGCCATCACGATGGGGCAGGTCGCGGAGCCGTACATCCCGCTGCGTGCCGTGCGTCACCTGGAGAAGGGCCGTGTGGTCATCTTCGGTGCCGGTATGGGCATGCCGTACTTCTCCACCGACACCACCGCCGCGCAGCGTGCCCTGGAGATCGACGCCGAGGCCATGCTGATGGGCAAGAACGGCGTGGACGGTGTCTATGACTCCGACCCCAAGACCAACCCCGACGCGGTGAAGTTCGACGCGCTCGGATACAGCGAGGTCATCACCCGCGACCTGAAGGTCGCGGACGCCACGGCGATCACCCTGTGCCGGGACAACAAGCTGCCGATCCTCGTCTTCGAGCTGCTCGCCGAGGGCAATATCGCGCGGGCCGTCAAGGGTGAGAAGATCGGCACGCTCGTGGGCGACCACGACACTCGGTCCTGACTCCGGGGTGTCCCGCACGGGACGCCAGGACGTCCCTCGAGGGATGGACAAAGCCCTGACGGTCGGACACCGTGCAGGGAAAGAGACGCGACGCAGCCGGCCGCCCCATGGACGCCGGGCCCACTCAAGACACGCAGGAGCAAGTGGTGATCGAAGAGACCCTCCTCGAGGCCGAGGAGAAGATGGAGAAGGCCGTCGTGGTCGCCAAGGAGGACTTCGCCGCGATCCGCACTGGTCGTGCGCACCCGGCGATGTTCAACAAGATCGTGGCCGACTACTACGGCGCGCTGACGCCGATCAACCAGCTGGCCTCGTTCTCGGTTCCCGAGCCGCGGATGGCCGTGGTGACCCCGTTCGACAAGAGCGCGCTGCGCAACATCGAGCAGGCGATCCGCGACTCCGACCTGGGCGTCAATCCGAGCAACGACGGCAACATCATTCGTGTGACGTTCCCCGAGCTCACCGAGGAGCGCCGCCGCGAGTACATCAAGGTCGCCAAGACCAAGGCCGAGGACTCCAAGATCTCGATTCGCTCCGTCCGCCGCAAGGCCAAGGAGACCCTCGACAAGCTCGTCAAGGACAAGGAGTCCGGCGAGGACGAGGTGCGTCGCGCCGAGAAGGAGCTCGACGACACCACCGCCAAGTACGTCGCTCAGGTGGACGAGCTGCTCAAGCACAAGGAAGCCGAGCTGCTCGAGGTCTGAGTCAGGTCCGAGGGAACTCTGAGGAATCCGATCCGTGAACGACTCTTCCTGGGGGGCGCCGCCCAGAGCGGGGTACTGGGGGCCGCCCGGCCAGGGGCCCGTCCAGGGTGCCGCCCCGACCGGCCCCGCATACGATGCGCATGACGCCGTGCAGCCTTCAGAGACGCAGCCCATGCCCATCGTGCCCGACATGCCCGCGAGCGGCGGGGCCCAGGACGACGACCGGGGGGCCGCTCGGCTGAGTGGCCCCCTGTTCCGTGACGAGTACGAGTCCCCGCGCCCGACGCCCACGCCCCCGCAGGAGCCCATGCCCAGCGCACCACAGCCCGCGCCGGCCGCGCCGCAGACGCCGCAGAAGAAGAGCGCGGGCCGGGATCTCGGGGCGGCCATAGGAGTCGGTGTCGGACTCGGCGCCGTGATCATCGCCTCGCTGTTCATCGTGAAGGCCGTGTTCATCGGCGTCATAGCGGTCGCCGTCGTGGTGGGCCTGTGGGAGCTGACCTCGCGGCTCGAGGAGCGCAAGGGCATCAAGGCGCCGCTCGTGCCGCTCGCGGTGGGCGGCGCGGCGATGGTGGTCGCCGGATATGTGCGCGGGGCCGAGGGCGCCTGGGTGGCGATGGCCCTCACGGCGCTCGCGGTGCTCGTCTGGCGCATGACGGAGCCGCCCGAGGGCTACCTCAAGGACGTCACGGCCGGGGTCTTCGCGGCGTTCTACGTGCCGTTCCTCGCGACGTTCGTGGCGCTCATGCTGACCGCCGACGACGGGCCGCAGCGGGTCCTCACGTTCCTGCTCCTGACGGTCGTCAGCGACACCGGGGCGTATGCGATCGGCTGGCGCTTCGGCAAGCACAAGCTCGCGCCGCGCATCAGCCCCGGCAAGACCCGCGAGGGCCTGGTCGGAGCGGTGACGTTCGCGATGGCGGCGGGCGCGCTGTGCATGCAGTTCCTGATCGACGGCGGCAGCTGGTGGCAGGGGCTGCTGCTCGGTCTCGCGGTCGCGGCGAGCGCGACGCTCGGGGACCTCGGCGAGTCGATGATCAAGCGGGACCTCGGTATCAAGGACATGGGCACGCTGCTGCCGGGGCACGGCGGGATCATGGACCGGTTGGACTCGTTGCTGCCGACGGCGCCGGTGGTGTGGCTGTTGCTGGTGGCGTTCGTCGGGTCCGGGTGAGACCGGGCGGGTCCGGATGAGGCCGGGCGCCTTGCCCGGGGTCGTGATCTTGGTCCTGTGATCAACTGAGAGCCCCCGTTCCGCTCGGAACGGGGGCTCGTTGACGTAAGGTCCCCGCTCATGGGGCGGGCGCGAGTGGAGAAGGACGGCACCTATCACGGGGACCTGCCGTGCAAGTGGTGCAAGACGCTGATCGGTCAGGGCGGGCGGCGCAGGCCGCGGCAGTACTGCCGGACCTCGCACCGGTGGAAGGAGTACGGCTCTCGGGTCGCCGTGGTGATCGGCGGGATCTTCAGCTGAGGGATTTTTCCGGGGCCGCAGGGGCCCTCTCGGCGGCCGAGTGAGGCAGGGGCGGGCATCTGCGACACTGGTAGAGCCATGCCTAAGCCCGGAGAACTCACCTTTGTCGCGCCCCGCGGAGCCAAGAAGCCCCCGCGGCACCTCGCCGACCTCACGCCCGCCGAGCGCAAGGAAGCCGTCGCCGCCATCGGCGAGAAGCCGTTCCGCGCCAAACAGCTCTCGCAGCACTACTTCGCGCGGTACGCCCACGACCCGGACCAGTGGACGGACATTCCGGCGGCCGCGCGCGGCAAGCTGCAGGAGGCGCTGCTTCCCGAGCTGATGTCGGTGGTGCGGCACATCAGCTGTGACGACGACACCACCCGCAAGACCCTGTGGCGGCTGTTCGACGGGACGCTCGTCGAGTCGGTGCTGATGCGCTATCCCGACCGGGTCACCATGTGCATCAGCTCCCAGGCCGGATGCGGGATGAACTGCCCGTTCTGTGCGACGGGGCAGGCCGGGCTCGACCGGAACCTGTCCACCGCCGAGATCGTCCACCAGATCGTCGACGGGATGCGGGCGCTGCGGGACGGGGAGATTCCCGGCGGACCGGCCAGGCTGTCCAACATCGTGTTCATGGGCATGGGGGAGCCGCTCGCCAACTACAAGCGGGTCGTGCAAGCCATTCGTGCGCTGACCGACCCGGAGCCCGACGGTCTCGGGCTCTCGCAGCGCGGCATCACCGTGTCGACGGTCGGGCTCGTCCCGGCCATCCACCGCTTCGCCGACGAGGGCTTCAAGTGCCGCCTCGCCATCTCGCTGCACGCGCCGGACGACGAGCTGCGCGACACCCTCGTACCGGTCAATACGCGGTGGAAGGTGCGGGAAGTGATGGACGCCGGATGGGAGTACGCCGCCAAGTCGGGGCGCCGGCTGTCCATCGAGTACGCGCTGATCCGGGACATCAACGACCAGGCGTGGCGCGGTGACCGGCTCGGGCGGCTGCTCAAGGGCAAGCCCGTCCATGTGAATCTGATTCCGCTGAACCCGACGCCGGGGTCCAAGTGGACCGCGTCGCGGCCCGAGGACGAGAAGGCGTTCGTCGAGGCCATCGCCGCCCACGGGGTGCCCGTCACCATCCGGGACACCCGTGGTCAGGAGATCGACGGGGCGTGCGGGCAGCTCGCCGCCGCCGAGCGATAGGGCGCCGCGCGGTAGTCTGGCCGAAACACATCTGCATATTCCGACAGGGGAGCGCCACAGCGCTGAGAGTGCGGCAGCCGGGGACAGGCGGGCCGCAGACCCTCTGAACCTTGCCCGGGTCATTCCGGGTAGGAAGTTCGGTCACCACTCATCAAGCTGTTGCGCCCTGCCCGGGAACCCTTCGGGGATCCCGGGCAGGGCCGCGTCTTCTCCTGGTCACCCCAGGAGGAATGAACTCAGTGAGCACCACCAGCAGGACCAGGATCAGGACCAAGAAGGTCTGTGTCGGCGCCGTTGCCGTGGGGCTCGGGCTCGTCGCCGTCTCCGCGTGCGGCAGCTCCGACAGCGGGTCGAAGGCTGACTCCAAGGACGTGACGCTCGTGACCCACGAGTCCTTCAACGTGTCGAAGGACGTCCTGAAGGACTTCGAGAAGCAGTCCGGCTACAAGGTCCACATCCTCAAGAGCGGCGACGCCGGAGAGGCCGTCAACAAGGCCGTCCTCAGCAAGGGCAACCCGCAGGGCGACGTCTTCTTCGGCGTCGACAACACGCTCCTGTCCCGCGCCCTCGACCAGGGCGTCTTCACCCCGTACGAGGCGAAGGGGCTCTCCGGGATCCCGGCCGACCTGCAGCTCGACCGGGGCAAGCACCGCGTCACGCCCGTCGACACCGGTGACATCTGCGTCAACTACGACAAGAAGTACTTCGCCGACCACAAGCTGGCGCCGCCGAAGTCCTTCGACGACCTGATCAAGCCCCAGTACAAGAATCTGCTCGTGACGGAGAACGTCGCCACGTCCTCGCCGGGGCTCGGCTTCATGCTCGCCACCGCCGCCAAGTACGGCGACGACGGCTGGCAGGACTACTGGAAGAAGCTCGACGCCAACGGCGTCAAGGTCGTCGACGGCTGGGAGCAGGCGTACAACGAGGAGTTCTCCGGGTCCGCCGGGGGCAAGAAGGCCAAGGGCGACCGGCCGCTCGTCGTCTCCTACGCCTCGTCGCCGCCCGTCGAGGTCCTCTACGCCAAGCCGCAGCCCAAGGAGGCGCCCACCGGCGTCGCCACCGGGACGTGCTTCAGGCAGATCGAGTTCGCGGGGCTGCTCGACGGCGCGAAGAACGAGAAGGGCGGCAAGGCGCTCCTCGACTTCCTGATCAGCAAGAAGTTCCAGGAGGACATGCCGCTCAACATGTTCGTGAAGCCCGCGCTCAAGGACGCGAAGGTGCCGGAGCTGTTCACCAAGTTCGGTGCGACCGTCCAGCCGGAGACCATGGCGCCCAAGAAGATCGCCGACAACCGTGACGCGTGGGTCAAGTCGTGGACCTCGCTCGTACAGAAGTAGCCCCGAAGGGCCGTGAGGCCCGTGAAGGGGGTTGGCGTGGGAGCGCGGTGCGGCTCGGGCTGATGGCCGTGCCCGTCGCGTTCTTCGCGGTGTTCTTCGCCTATCCCGTCGCGGCGATCGTCGCGCGCGGGCTGAAGGCCGGCGGGGCCTGGCAGTTCGGGCGGATCGCGGATGTGCTCGGGCAGGGTGACATCCGGGACGTGCTGTGGTTCACGACCTGGCAGGCGCTCGCCTCGACCGCGCTCACGCTGCTGATCGCGCTCCCCGGCGCCTATGTCTTCGCGCGCTTCGAGTTTCCCGGCAAGCAGGTGCTGCGGGCCGTCGTCACCGTGCCGTTCGTGCTGCCGACCGTCGTCGTCGGCACGGCGTTCCTGGCGCTGCTCGGGCGCGGCGGGCTCCTCGACGAGTGGTGGGGGGTGCGCCTGGACACCACGGTGTGGGCGATCCTCCTCGCGCACGTCTTCTTCAACTACGCCGTCGTCGTACGGACGGTGGGCGGGCTCTGGTCGCAGCTCGACCCGCGCCAGGAGGAGGCCGCGCGGATGCTCGGCGCCTCCCGGTGGCGGGCCTGGCGGACGGTGACGCTGCCCGCGCTCGCGCCCGCCGTGGCCGCCGCCGCACTGATGGTGTTCCTCTTCACCTTCACGTCGTTCGGCATCGTGCAGATCCTCGGCGGGCCCGCCTACTCCACCCTCGAGGTGGAGATCTACCGGCAGACCGCGCAGCTCCTCGACCTGCCGACGGCCGCCGTGCTCACCCTCGTCCAGTTCGCGGCGGTCGGACTGATCCTCGCCGTGCACGCCTGGACGGTGCGGCGGCGGGAGAGCGCCCTGAAGCTCGTCTCCGCGGCGGCGGTGGCGCGGCGGCCGCGCGGGGCGGGGCAGTGGACGCTGCTCGCGTTCGTCCTCGCCACGATCGTCGTGCTGATCCTGCTGCCGCTCGGCGTCCTCGTGCAGCGCTCCTTCGACGGGCCCGACGGCTTCGGGCTGCTGTACTTCAGGGAGTTGACGTCGGCGGAGGGCGGGGCGTTCCTGGTGCCGCCGATCGACGCGATCGGCAACTCCCTCCAGTACGCCCTCGCGGCCACCGCCATCGCCGTCGTCATCGGCGGGCTGGCGGCCGCCGCGCTCACCCGGAAGGCGGGGCGGCTCGTACGGGGCTTCGACGCGCTGCTGATGCTGCCGCTCGGGGTGTCGGCCGTAACCGTCGGCTTCGGCTTCCTGATCACCCTGGACGAGCCGCCGCTCGACCTGCGCTCCTCATGGATCCTGGTGCCGCTCGCCCAGGCGCTGGTGGGGGTCCCGTTCGTGGTGCGCACCATGCTGCCCGTGCTGCGGGCCGTGGACGGGCGGCTGCGGGAGGCGGCCGCCGTGCTCGGGGCGTCGCCGCTGCGGGCCTGGCGGGAGGTCGACCTGCCGATGGTGCGGCGGGCGCTGCTGATCGCCGCCGGGTTCGCCTTCGCCGTGTCGCTCGGCGAGTTCGGCGCCACCGTGTTCATCGCCCGGCCCGACAACCCGACCCTGCCGGTCGCCGTGGCGCGGCTGCTCGGACGGGCAGGCGACCTCAACTACGGCCAGGCGATGGCCCTTTCGACGATCCTCATGGCGGTGTGCGCGGTGTCGCTGCTGCTCCTCGAACGGATCCGGACCGAACGCACCACGGGAGAGTTCTGATGGCCTTGCTGACGCTCGCGGACGCGACGGTGCGGTTCGGGGAGCGGGCCGCGCTCGACGCCGTGGACTTGTCCGTCGCCGAGCACGAGACCGTGTGCGTGCTCGGGCCCAGCGGCAGCGGCAAGTCGACGCTGCTGCGGGCCGTCGCGGGGCTCCAGGGCCTCGACGGCGGCCGGGTCGTCCTGGACGGCCGCGACCAGGGCGGGGTGCCCGCGCACAAGCGGGGCGTGGGCCTGATGTTCCAGGACCACCAGCTGTTCCCGCAGCGGGACGTGGGCGGCAATGTGTCCTTCGGGCTGCGCATGCATGGCGTCTCGAAGTCCGAACAGGACGTACGCGTACGGGAGTTGCTCGCCCTCGTCGGGCTGCCCGGCGCCGAGAGGAGGGCCGTCGCCACGCTCTCCGGCGGCGAGCAGCAGCGCGTCGCCCTGGCCCGTGCGCTCGCCCCCCGGCCCCGGCTGCTGATGCTGGACGAGCCGCTCGGCCAGCTCGACCGGTCGCTGCGCGAACGGCTCGTCGTCGAACTGCGGGAACTCTTCAGCGAGTTGGGCACGACCGTGCTCGCCGTCACCCATGACCAGGGGGAGGCGTTCGCGCTCGCCGACCGGGTCGTGGTCATGCGGGACGGGCGGATCGCCCAGTCCGGCACGCCACTTGAGGTGTGGCAGCGGCCCGTCGACGCGTTCGTGGCGCGGTTCCTCGGCTTCGACAACGTCGTCGAGGCGACGGTGTCGGGTTCGGGTGATGTGGCCGACACCGTGTGGGGCAAGGTCCCGGTGCCCGCCGGTACCCGGCCGGGCGCGTGCGAGCTGCTGGTGCGGCCCACCGGGGTGCGGCTCGGGGCCGCCGAGGAGGGGCTCGGCTGCGAGGTGGTGGCGCGTACCTTCCGGGGGACCCATGTCGCGGTGCGGCTGCGGCCGGTGGAGGGGCCGCGCATCGAGGCGGCCTGTCCGTTGGGGGAGGCGCCCGAGGTGGGGGACGCGGTGGGGGTCGTGTTCGGGGCTGGGGATGTGGTGGTGCTCGATCGCCGTGACGGACGATGTGACGTAGGTGATGCACCTGACACACCTGATGCGCCTGACACGCCTGATGCACCTGACGCACGGGGTTCCGGGCCATCCGAAACCGGCGTGCGGGGGCCGCTCAAGGCGAACTAGGGTGCGCCCCATGACGACACTGGAGTACGAGCGTTACTGCGACGAAGTCGCCGGTCAGCTGGCCGCGTTGCGGGCGACGCTCACGGGGGCGGACCTCACGGTCACGGTGCCGACCTGTCCCGACTGGACGCTGGGGGAGCTGGCCCGGCACGTCGGGCGGGCGGTGCGGTGGGCGGAGATCATGATGCGGACGGGCACCGACAAGCCCGTCGACGAGAAGGACGTCCCCGGGGCCGCGGCGCCCGGTGACGACGACCCCGCGGGGCTCGACGCCTGGCTGGCCGAGTCGGCGGAGCTCGTGGTGGGGACGCTGCGGGAGGTGGGGCCCGAGGCGTTCGTGTGGACGTGGACCGAGGCGCGGGACGCCGCGTTCTGGGCGCGGCGGATGACCCATGAGGTGGCGATCCACCGGGCGGACGCGGCGATCGCCGTGGGCGTGCCGTACGAGGTGGACCCCGAGGTCGCGGCCGATGCGATCGACGAGTGGCTGGACATCGTGCGGTTCGTGCAGCGGATCCAACCCTCGGACAGCGCCGCCGAGTTGAAGGGGGCGGGGCGGAGCATCCACCTGCACGCCACGGATGCGGGGCCGGGGCCCGAGGCCGAGTGGCTCATCGAGTTCAGGGAGGACGGGTTTGTGTGGCGGCGGGGGCATGAGAAGGCGACGGTCGCCTTGCGGGGGCCGTTGACGGAGGTGTTGCTCGCCTTCTACCGGAGGCGAGGGCTGGACGAGGGTGGTGTCGAGGTGCTGGGGGAGCGGGAGTTGCTGGACTTCTGGCTGGAGCGGGCGTCGTTCGGGTGAGCGGTGGGGCCGGGCCGGGCTGTGCCTCCGGCGGGTTTTCCCCAGCCCCGCCCCGT
>NZ_JBHYJB010000009.1:137858-236083 GCF_042740175.1 Streptomyces sp. NPDC059009
AGTTGCTGGACTTCTGGCTGGAGCGGGCGTCGTTCGGGTGAGCGGTGGGGCCGGGCCGGGCTGTGCCTCCGGCGGGTTTTCCCCAGCCCCGCCCCTTCCCGGAACCGAGGGCTCCGCCCCCGGACCCCCGTATCGGCCTGAACGGCCTCGTCCTCAAACGCCGGACGGGCTGGTGGGGCCGCTGCCCGGCGTCAGGGCGCCGGGGGCGTTCTCCACGTCCTCCACCAGCGCGATCCGGTTCTCCATCGAGCGCCCCTCGGCCAGCGCCCGCAGCAGCGGCCATGCCGGGAGGTGGCTCGTCCAGTGCTCGACGTTCACCAGGACCATCGGCCGCGGCTCGCCCCGCGACTCGTAGTAGTTGGGGGTCGCCGCGTCGAAGATCTCCTGGATCGTGCCGGCCGCGCCGGGGAGGAAGATGACGCCTGCGGTGGAGCGGGCGAGCAGGCCGTCCTCACGGGTCGCGTTGGCGAAGTACTTGGCCAGGTGCGAGGCGAAGGCGTTCGGCGGCTCGTGGCCGTAGAACCAGGTGGGGATGCCGACCGAGGCGCCGCCGGACGGCCAGCGCTCCCTGACCGTGAAGGCCGCACGCGCCCACTCCGTCACCGACGGGGTGAACGACGGTGCCTTGGCGAGGAGTTCGAGGGCCTCGTCCAGCATGGCGTCGTCGAACGGCGCCGCGTAAGCGCCCAGGTTCGCCGCCTCCATCGCGCCCGGTCCGCCGCCCGTCGCCACCGTGAGACCGGACCGGGTCAGGGTGCGGCCGAGGCGGGCCGCGTCCTCGTACTCCCGGGTGCCGCGCGCCATCGCGTGGCCGCCCATGACGCCCACCACCCGCGCCCCGGCGAGGAGTTCGTCCAGGGCGTCGGAGATGGAGTCGTCGTGGATGGCGCGCAGCATCGACGCGAGGACGTCGCCGTCCTCCTTGGTCCGCTGGAACCAGGCGTACGCGTGGGCGTCCGGCGTCGCGTCGTAGCCGTCGGGGGTGTCCAGGCCCTCGAACAGGTCGGCGGGCGTGTAGAGCAGGCCCCGGTAGGGGTTGAAGGGGAGGCCCGGGACGGGCGGGAAGACGAGGGCTCCGGCGGCGCGGACCGATGCGATGGCCTCGTCGTCCATCGGGCAGCCGAGAAACACGGCGCCCGTGACGTCGGCGGAGTGCAGCGCGGCCGTGCGGTCCGTCAGATCGACGGCCTGGACGCGGTGCCCGGCCAGGGAGCCCTCCGCCGCGACGGTCTCGTCGAACTCGGTGAGCGTCTCGATCTCGCGGTCGGTGCCGGGGCCCTCAGGGGCGGATGTGTCGGACATCCGCCCATGCTAGGCAGCCCCACGTAGCACCGGTGTCAGTTCTGCACCGCCGCCGGGTCCATCCACATGACCTCCCAGGTGTGGCCGTCGAGGTCGTCGAAGGCGCGGCCGTACATCTGGCCGTAGTCCTGGGTCTTGCCCGCCGTGCCGCCCGCCGCCACGGCCGCGTCGACGAGCTCGTCGACCTTCTCGCGGGACTCGGCGCTCAGACACAGCAGCACCTCGCTGGTCTTGGTGGCGTCCGCGATCTCCTTCTGCGTGAAGGTTGCGTAGTGCTGCTTGCTCAGCATCATCGCGATGATGGTGTCGCTGATGACCACGCAGACGCATTCGTCCGACGAGAACTGCGGGTTGATCGTGTAGCCGAGCTCCGTGAAGAACTTCTTCGACGCCTCGACGTTGTCGACGGCCAGGTTCACGAAGATCATCTGCTGGTACATGAGCGTCTCTCCCAGTGAGTGCGGGTGCCTTTCGCAGGGGTAGACACCTGTTCGGCACGGAACTCATCGGCCGGGGGGAATTTTCGTCGGAATTTTTCTCAGGGCACCAGCGGAAGCGCCGCCAGCTCCGCGACCGCCCAGGTCAGCGGCCCGAACACGACGAACAGCGCGCCCGCACGCAGCGCCGCCGAACCGCGCAGCATCGACGCGGGCGCCCCGAGCCGCAGCAGCGCGGCCGAGGTGTGGGCGCGGGACTGGCGGGCCTCGACGGCGGCCGTCGCCAGGGTCAGCACCGCGCACCCGGCCACGAGCAGCGAGCCGAGCACGGTGAGCGGGCCGGTGCCGGGCAGGGCGGGACTTCCGGAGGAGGAGATGACGGCGGCCGCGTACGCGCCGGAGGCGACCGCGCAGACCACCCCGAGCGGCCGTCCGATCCGCCGGGCCTCCTCCATCAGGACCCGCCCGGCGAGCAGCCGCATCGCCCCGGGCCGCACCATCTGCAGCAGGCGGCCGCAGAGGTAGGTGAGACCGGGTCCGGCGAGGGCCAGGCCGAGTGCGGTGAGCGCCCAGCCCGCGAGGACCCCGGCGGGGGGCTCGGTCAGGCCGCCGGGCAGCGGCAGGCCGTCGGACCCGCCCGCCCGGCTCGCGTACGTCTCCACGGCGAGGCCCGCCGCGAGCAGCGCCACGCCCCAGGGCAGCCCGCTCGGGGCGGGGGCCGGGGCGTCCGGCCGGTCGGGGTCCGCGGGGGCGGCGGGCCCGGTGCTCTCCTCGGTGGGCCTGGCGGGGCGCGGGCGCAGCACGAGGGCGCTGGCCACGGACGCCGCGATCGGGACGAGGGCGAGCAGCGTGAGGGCGGCGGCGAGCGGCAACGGCCGGTCGGCGGCGAGGAGTTCGGCGGCGGCGCCGTCGAAGGGCAGGCCGCTGATGTCGCCGCGCAGGTGGAGGAAGAAGAGGAGCGCCAGCATCGAGCCGAGGGTGCAGGCCACCGCCGTGGAGACGGCCGCGATCACCATGAGTCGGCCGGGGCCGAGCCCGACCGCCGACAGGCCGGGGCGCGGCCGGGTCGCCGGGTCGGTGCGGGCGACGGCGACGGCGAGGTGGACGGTGGCGGCGAGGGGGGCGGCGCACCAGGCGAGGCGGAGCACGGAGCCCGCTCCCGGGTGGCCCATCGCGTACCCCAGGGTGCACAGCAGCAGGAAGCCGGTGCCGGCCGCCGCCGCGGTGACCAGGAGGCGGCGCAGCAGGACCAGGGGGTGGGCGCCGCGGGCTAGACGGAGAGCGAGCACGCGGCCCGGCCTTCCGTACCGGAGGTGCCGGCGGCGCGGGTGGGCCCGCCCTGTCCGCCCTGCACGCCCTGGGTGTCCGAACTGCCCGGCAGGTGCACGGTGTTGACCCGGCGCCCGTCGAGGAGGGCGACCGTGCGGTCGGCGAGCGTGGCGACCTCCGCGTCGTGGGTGGCGAGGACGACGGTGATGCCGTGCGAGCGGGCCGCCGTGGTGAGGGTGCGCAGCACGTGGGCGCGGTCGGCGCGGTGCAGCGGGGCGGTGGGCTCGTCGGCGAAGAGCACGGACGGCGTGGTGACCAGGGCGCGGGCGATGGAGACGCGCTGCCGCTCGGCCTGGAGCAGGGCGTGCGGGCGCTTGCGGGCGACCAGGCCGATGTCGAGGCGGTCCAGCCACTCCTGGGCGGCGGTCTTGGACACGCGGTGGGAGGCGCCGCGCAGCATCAGCGGCAGCGCGACGTTCTCCCAGGCGGTGAGCTCGGGGACGAGGTGGGGCTGGGGGTCGATCCAGCCGAAGCGGTCGCGGCGCAGGCGCTCGCGGACCAGCGGGCCCATCGTGTGGACGGGGGCGCTGTTGAACCACACCTCGCCCTGCTGGGGCAGGAGTTGACCCGACAGGCACTGCAGGAGCGTCGTCTTGCCGCTGCCGCGCGGGCCGCCCACGGCGAGGATCTCGCCCTCGCGGACACCGAGCGAGACGCCGGTGAGCGCGGGGGAGCCGTTGTGTGTGACGTGCAGTGCGCGTGCCCACAGCACGTCGTTGTCCGGCGGGGCCACCATGGCGTACACCTCGGTTCGGATCAGTTGTTGCCGGTCCCCCGTACGGGGGAACGAAGGCGGGGCCGATCGGTCACTGGCACGCTAAGGATTCGGGCGGTGCGGCCGGAAAAGACGCGGCCCGGGGGCGCCCGTTCTCACTCGAACGGGCGCCCCCGGGGCCGGTGTTGGAGACCTCTCAGAGACCTCGCAGAGATCTCTCAGGAGTGCTCTACAGCTTCGTCCATGCCTCCGTGAGGACCGAGCGCAGGACGGACTCGATCTCGTCGAACGTCTGCTGGTTCGAGATCAGCGGCGGGGCGAGCTGGACGACCGGGTCGCCGCGGTCGTCGGCGCGGCAGTACAGGCCGTTCTCGTAGAGGGCCTTGGAGAGGAAGCCGTAGAGGATCCGCTCCGTCTCCTCGTCGTTGAACGTCTCCTTGGTGGCCTTGTCCTTCACGAGCTCGATGCCGTAGAAGAAGCCGTTGCCGCGGACGTCGCCGACGATCGGCAGGTCGCTCAGCTTGTTGAGGGTGCCGAAGAACGCCGACTCGTTGTCGAGGACGTGCTGGTTGAGGCCCTCGCGCTCGAAGATGTCGAGGTTGGCGAGGCCGACGGCCGCGGAGACCGGGTGGCCGCCGAAGGTGTAGCCGTGCAGGAA
This sequence comes from Streptomyces sp. NPDC059009, assembly GCF_042740175.1. Lineage (NCBI taxonomy): Bacteria > Bacillati > Actinomycetota > Actinomycetes > Kitasatosporales > Streptomycetaceae > Streptomyces > Streptomyces sp. NPDC059009. The sequence goes on from NZ_JBHYJB010000009.1 coordinate 142,300, forward strand.
GGTGTTGTCGCCCTTGTAGAACGGCTCGGCGATCCTGTCGGAGACGATGCACGCGCCGATCGGGGAGTAGCCCGAGGTCATGCCCTTGGCGCAGGTGATCATGTCCGGGGCGTAGCCGAACTTGTCGCAGGCGAACATCGTGCCGAGGCGGCCGAAGGCGCAGATGACCTCGTCCGAGACGAGCAGCACGTCGTACTGGTCGCAGATCTCGCGCACCCGCTGGAAGTAGCCGGGCGGGGGCGGGAAGCAGCCGCCCGCGTTCTGCACCGGCTCCAGGAAGACCGCGGCTACGGTCTCCGGGCCCTCGAAGAGGATCTGCTGCTCGATCTGGTCGGCGGCCCAGCGGCCGAACGCCTCCGGGTCGTCGCCGTGGATCGGGGCGCGGTAGATGTTGGTGTTCGGGACCTTGTGGGCGCCGGGCACCAGCGGCTCGAACGGGGCCTTCAGGGCCGGGAGTCCGGTGATGGACAGGGCGCCCTGCGGGGTGCCGTGGTAGGCGACGGCGCGCGAGATGACCTTGTACTTGGTGTGCTGGCCCTTGAGCTTCCAGTACTGCTTCGCCAGCTTCCACGCGGTCTCGACGGCCTCGCCGCCGCCGGTGGTGAAGAAGACCTTGTTGAGGTCGCCGGGGGCGTAGTCGGCGAGACGTTCCGCCAGCTCGACGGCCTTCGGGTGGGCGTAGCTCCACACCGGGAAGAAGGCCAGCTCCTGCGCCTGCTTGTAGGCGGTCTCGGCGAGCTCGTGCCGGCCGTGGCCGGCGTTGACCACGAACAGGCCGGAGAGGCCGTCCAGGTAGCGCTTGCCCTGGTCGTCGTAGATGTAGGTGCCCTCGCCACGCACGATGGTGGGGACGGGCGCGTTCTCGTACGACGACATGCGGGTGAAGTGCATCCACAGGTGGTCGTAGGCGGTCTGGCTGAGGTCCTTGCTCACGGCTATCGGGTTCCCCACATATAGGTCTGCTTCTTGAGCTTGAGGTAGACGAAGCTCTCGGTGGAGCGCACGCCGGGGAGCGCACGGATCCGCTTGTTGATGACTTCGAGCAGGTGGTCGTCGTCCTCGCAGACGATCTCCACCAGGAGGTCGTACGAGCCCGCGGTCATCACCACGTACTCGACCTCCGACATGGCGGTCAGCGCGTCCGCCACCGGGTCCAGGTCGCCCTCGACGGTGATGCCGACCATCGCCTGCCTGCGGAAGCCCACGGTGAGCGGGTCCGTGACCGCGACGATCTGCATGACGCCCTGGTCGAGGAGCTTCTGGACGCGCTGGCGCACGGCCGCTTCGGAGAGGCCGACGGCCTTGCCGATGGCGGCGTACGGGCGGCGGCCGTCCTCCTGGAGCTGCTCGATGATCGCCAGGGAGACGGCGTCGATGGAGGAGGACGGGCTCCCGCCGCGGGAGCTGCTGGGGTCTGCGCTGCGACTGGCCACGAGTTCACTGTGCACGAGGACTCGTCAGTCCCGCAACCCCAGAGCGATGAAATTCGTTGTTTGCCAGCTCGATACTTACGGATTCCGTAGTTCGTGAGGGGTGGGGGGTGTCGAAAGCGTTGGTGTACGGACTAGGGTGGGTGTCTCAACCCTTGGACAGCTAGCTACCCAGGAGGGCCGGCAGTTGAGCACCAGTGAGCTGCGTCGTCTGCGCAACTACATCGACGGTGAGTTCCGGGACGCCGCCGACGGACGGACCACCGAGGTGGTGAACCCGGCGACGGGCGAGGCGTACGCCCTGGCCCCGCTCTCCGGGCAGGCCGACGTCGACGCCGCCATGAAGGCCGCGGCGGACGCCTTCCCCGCGTGGCGTGACCTGGTACCGGGCGAGCGCCAGAAGTACCTCCTCAAGATCGCCGACGCCTTCGAGGAGCGCGCCGAGGAGCTCATCGCCGCCGAGGTCGAGAACACGGGCAAGCCGACCGGGCTCACGCGGTCCGAGGAGATCCCGCCCATGGTCGACCAGATCCGCTTCTTCGCGGGTGCCGCCCGGATGCTGGAGGGGCGTGCCGCGGGCGAGTACATGGAGGGGCTGACCTCCATCATCCGGCGCGAGCCCATCGGCGTCTGCGCGCAGGTCGCGCCGTGGAACTACCCGATGATGATGGCGACGTGGAAGTTCGCCCCGGCGCTCGCCGCGGGCAACACCGTCGTCCTGAAGCCCTCGGACACCACCCCCGCCTCGACCGTCCTGATGGCCGAGATCATCGGCTCGATCGTGCCGAAGGGCGTCTTCAACGTGGTGACGGGCGACCGTGACACGGGCCGCCTCATGGTCGAGCACAAGACCCCCGCGATGGCCTCCATCACCGGCTCGGTGCGCGCGGGCATGCAGGTCGCCGAGTCCGCCGCCAAGGACCTCAAGCGGGTCCACCTGGAGCTCGGCGGCAAGGCGCCCGTCGTGGTCTTCGAGGACACCGACATCGCCAAGGCCGTCGAGGACATCTCGGTGGCGGGCTTCTTCAACGCGGGCCAGGACTGCACGGCCGCGACCCGCGTCCTCGTCCACGAGTCCATCCACGACGACTTCGTGACGGCCCTCGCGAAGGCGGCCGCCGACACGAAGACCGGACAGCCGGACGACGAGGACGTCCTGTACGGCCCGCTCAACAACGCCAACCAGCTGAAGCAGGTCTCCGGCTTCATCGACCGGCTGCCCGCGCACGCCAAGGTCGAGGCGGGCGGCCACCGGGTCGGCGAGCAGGGCTACTTCTACGCCCCGACCGTCGTCTCCGGGCTCAAGCAGGACGACGAGATCATCCAGAACGAGGTCTTCGGCCCCGTCATCACCGTCCAGTCCTTCGCGGACGAGGCGACGGCCATCGAGTACGCGAACGGCGTCGAGTACGCGCTGGCCTCCTCGGTCTGGACGAAGGACCACGCCCGCGCGATGCGCCTGTCCAAGGCCCTGGACTTCGGCTGCGTCTGGATCAACACGCACATCCCGCTGGTCGCGGAGATGCCGCACGGCGGCTTCAAGAAGTCGGGCTACGGCAAGGACCTGTCGGCGTACGGCTTCGACGACTACACGCGGATCAAGCACGTGATGACGTCGATCGAGGGCTGACGTTCTGAGTTGTCCGTGGGGCGGGCAGTGGACACCTTGTCCATTGCCCGCCCCACCTCTGTGAAGTGAGGCTGGGGCCATGACAGTTGCTGCACGTCGTACGTTCCTCAAGGGCCTCGGCGCCACCGGGCTCCTGGGCGCGCTCGCGGGCTGCGGGGTGCCCGCCGCCTATGTCGAGCCGGGGGAGCGCTCCGCCGGGGACCGCTCGGCGCGGGACAAGTCGCTGGCCTTCGCCAACTGGCCGCTCTACATCGACACCGACGACAAGGACAAGACGAAGCGGCCCACGCTCGACGCCTTCGAGAAGCGGACCGGCATCGACGTCCGCTACACCGAGGAGATCAACGACAACGACGAGTTCTTCGGGAAGATCAGCCCGTCCCTGATGAACCACCAGGAGACCGGGCGCGACCTCATCGTCATCAGCGACTGGATGTGCGCCCGCTTCGTACGGCTCGGCTGGGTGCAGGAGATGGACCGGGCCAGGCAGCCCAACGTCGCCAAGTACCTGGACCCGCTGCTGCGTTCGCCGCACTTCGACCCGGGGCGGAAGTCGACGGTGCCCTGGCAGTCCGGGATCACCGGCATCGCGTACAACAAGAAGAGGCTGGGCCGCGAGATCCAGCAGGTCTCGGACCTGTGGGCGGACGACCTCAAGGGCAAGGTCACGCTGCTGTCCGGGCTCGACGAGGCGTTCGCGCTGCTGATGCAGGGCGACGGCGTCGACATCACCAAGTGGCGGGCCGACGACTTCCACCGCATGTGCGACCGGGTCGAGAAGCTGGTGCACAGCCACCACATCCGCCGCTTCACCGGCAACGACTACATCAAGGACCTCTCCAGCGGCGATGTGCTGGCCTGCCAGGCGTACAGCGGCGACGTCATCCAGCTCCAGGCGGACGACCCGGACATCGAGTTCGTCGTCCCCGAGGAGGGCGCCGAGCTGTGGGCCGAGTCCCTGATGATCCCCAACCTCGCCCGCCACAAGCGCAACGCCGAGCGGCTCGTCGACCACTACTACCAGCCCGAGGTCGCCGCCGAGCTCGCCGCCTGGGTCAACTACGTCTGCCCGGTGCCCGCCGCCCGCGACGTCCTCGCCTCTGCCAAGGACAAGGACACCGCCGCCCTCGCCGAGGACCCGCTGATCTTCCCCGACGACGCGATGCGGAAGCGGCTGAAGATCGCGCGGGACATCAGGCCGGAGGAGCGCACCGAGTTCGCGAAGCGGTGGAACGCCATCGCCGGGCTGTAGCACGGTCGTTGGCGGCACCGGCGGTACGAGGGTCAGGCCGTCGTCACCTCCACCGGCAGCTCCTTGATGCCGTTGACGAAGTTGGAGCGGACCCTGCGGACCGGGCCGGCCAGGCGGATGTCCGCGATGCGGGGGATCAGCTCCTCGAACATGATGCGGATCTCCGTACGGGCGAGGAGGTTGCCCAGGCACAGGTGCGGGCTGGTCTTGCCGAAGGTGACGTGGTCGTTGGGGGTGCGGGTGACGTCGAAGGCGTACGGGTCGGGGAAGACGGACTCGTCGCGGTTGCCGGAGGCGAACCACATCACCACCTTGTCCCCCTCCCTGATCTTCTTCCCACCCAGCTCGGTGTCCCGGGTCGCCGTGCGCCGGAAGTGGTAGACGGGCGAGGCCCAGCGCAGGAACTCCTCGACGGCCGTCGGGATCAGCTCGGGCCGCTCGCGCAGCAAATCGAGCTGGGCCGGGTTCTCGGTGAGGGCGAGCATCGCGTGCGAGATGGCGTGCCGGGTGGTCTCGTTGCCCGCGACGACCAGGAGCAGGAAGTAGTTGTCGAAGTCCTGGGCGGAGAGCGGGACGCCGTCGCGCGGGGTCTCGTTGACGAGGCGGGAGACCAGGTCGGTGCCGGTGCCGCCGCGCCGACGCTCGGCCAACGCCCTTCCGTATGCGAACACTTCGGCGGCCGCGGGGGAGCGGAAGGGCAGGTCGCGGTAGCGCTCGCTGTCGGCGCTGCCGAGCAGGACGTCGGCGTAGTCGGGGTCGGTGTTGCCGATGAGGCGGTTGCCCCAGTCGATCAGGCGGCGGTTGTCCTCGGGCGGCACGTCCAGGAGGCGGGCGAGGACGTTGATGGGGAAGTCCGCCGAGACGTGGGTGACGAAGTCGAACGTGCCGCGCGGCAGGGCGGCGTCCAGGGTGCGGGCGGTCAGTCCGCGCAGGAAGTCCGTGTAGCCGTTGATGACGCTCTGCCCGAACTGGCGCTGGAGCAGCCCGCGCAGGGCCCGGTGGCGGATGCCGTCGGTCTCCAGGAGCGAGGCCCGGATGGAGATCTGGTCGTCGTCGAGCTCTTCGAGGTTGACGAACCGGGTCGAGGTGAACGTGTCCGGGTCGCGGTCCACGCGCGTGATGTCCTGGTGGCGGGTGAGCGCCCAGAAGCCCGCGTTGGGCCCGGCCTCGGGCTGCCAGTGGACCGGGTCCTCGTGGCGCAGGGTGTGGAACATGCGCCAGGGGGCCTGGCCGTCGGTGAACCGGTCGAGGTCGGTGAGGTCGACCTCGTCGAGGGGCAGGGGCGGCGGCACCATCGGGGGCTCCTTCGCAGCCGGGGGGGGGCGGTCAGAGGTGGTACGCGTACTCCGTGAACTCCCAGTCCGTGACGTGCTGGTGGAAGCGGTCCAGCTCGTCCCGCTTGTACGCGAGGAAGGCGGCGACGAAGTCCTTGCCGAGGAGCCGGGTGAGGGCGGTGTCGGCCTCGAAGGCGTCGAGCGCGGCGGGCAGGCTCATGGGCAGCAGGGCCGCCTTGCTGGTGTCGTAGCCGTACCCCTGCAGCGGGGCGGGCGGCTCCTGGGCGTCGACGATGCCGAGGAGGGCTGCGGCGAGCGCGCCCGCGACCAGCAGATACGGGTTGGCGCTGGCGTCGCCCAGGCGCAGTTCGAGGCGGGTGCCGGGGCCGCGCTCGGGCGGGATGCGCACCATCGCGCTGCGGTTGTCGGGGCCCCAGTCGATCAGCCAGGGGGCCAGGGTGTCGGGGCCGAAGCGCTTGTACGAGTTGACCGTCGGGTTGACCAGGGCGGTGAGCGCGGGGGCGTGGGCGAGGAGTCCGGCGACGGCGTGGCGGGCGGTGGGGGAGAGGCCGTGCGGGGCCGCCGGGTCGGCGAAGGCGTTGCGCTCGCCGGAGTCGCCCGTCGCCCCGTCCGCCGTGGTGCACGACAGGTGGAGGTGGAACCCCGAGCCGCCCACCCCGTTGAAGGGCTTGGCCATGAACGTGGCCAGCCTGCCCTCCGCGCGGGCGAGTTCCTTCACGGCGCACTTGAGGCGGAAGGCGCGGTCGGCGGCGTCCAGCGCCTCGGAGTGGTCGAGGTTGATCTCGAACTGTGCCCCGTCGAACTCGTGGTTGCCGTTGGTGACGCCGATGCCGAGGCCCCGTAACTGCCGCAGTGTGCGCAGCAGATGGTTGTCGGGGTCGGCGCGCAGGCCCGCCGTGTAGACGACGCCGGACGCCGCGCTGTAGCGCCGCCAGCCGCCCGGCGCGCCCGGGTCGGCCTCGCACAGGAAGTACTCCAGCTCGGGCCCGGCCACCGGGCGAAGGCCGTGCTCCGCGTACCGGTCGAGCACCGCGCGCAGCAGGTCGCGGGGGGACTCGGGCGGGGGTGCGCCCGTGCGCGGGTCGGTGACGTCGCCGAGGCAGGAGGCGACGCCCGGCTCCCAGGGCAGCGTGGCCAGGGTGGCCAGGTCCGGGCGTACGACCATGTCGGGCAGGCCCGCCTCCAGGCCCCCGGCGACCGGCACGACGCCGCCGCGCGGGGTGGTGTGGTAGACGGCCCGGCAGAAGGCGAGGCCGTGGGCGCAGGCGGTGGGCAGCTGGTCGAGCAGGACGTCGCGGGCCCGGTCGGTGCCGAGGAGGTCGGGGTAGACCACCCGGACGACGTCGATGCCCTTGGCGGTGAGCCGGTCCAGGTGCTCGGACAGCCCTGCGGGGCGGTGTGGCGGTTCCGTGCGCAGGGGGAGCTGGGAGGGGTCGTGAGCGCTCACCGCTGCCTCCTCGGGCAGGTGCTTGTTTGAAGCCAAACGGTATGTCGACCGTAGGGACGGCGGGTGCCCGCCGCAAGGCCCGGGGCGCCAACTCGCTTCTCCGCGAGGGGGATTGACCGTGCCGGGGCGGCTCCCTATGTTGTTTGGTGCCAAACGAGTTGAGCTCTCTGGAGGACCGGCCCATGAAGGTCGTCGTCGACAAGAGCAAGTGCCAGGACCACGGACAGTGCGTCTTCTCCTCGCCCGACGTCTTCCGCCTCGACGGCGAGGGGCATCTCCAGTACGTCTCCGACGCCGCCGACGAGCTGCGCGACGAGGTCGAAGAGGCCGCCGACGTCTGTCCGATGCAGGCCATCCGGATCGAGGGCTGAGGCCGTGGTGGCGAGGGACGGGGCCGGGGCCGGGCGTGTTCTTGTGGTCGGTGGCTCCCTCGGAGGGCTGCGCGCCGCCGAGCAGCTGCGGGCCGCGGGCTGGCGGGGGCCGGTGACCGTCGTCGGGGACGAGCCCCATATGCCGTACAACCGGCCGCCGTTGTCCAAGGAGGCCCTCGCCGGGACGGCGTCGTTCGACTCCCTCGCCTTCACCCCGCGCGCCGCTGCCGCCGATGTGGAGTGGCTGCTCGGGCGGCGGGTGTGCGCGGTCCGGCTGTGTGAGCGCGTCGCCGTCCTGGACGACGGCACGGAGCTGGGCTTCGCCGGTCTCGTCGCCGCCACCGGGCTGCGGCCCCGGCGGCTCACCTGCCCGGGGCCCGCGGGGCCGGACAGCGGCCGCCATGTGCTGCGCACCCTCGGGGACGCCCGTGCGCTGCGGGACGGGCTGCTGCGGCCCGGGGTGCGCCTTGTGGTGGTGGGGGCCGGGTTCATCGGGTGTGAACTCGCCTCCACCGCCCTCCAGTTGGGGGTCGCCGAGGTGACCGTGGTGGACGTCGTGCGGCTGCCGATGCTGCGGCCCCTGGGGGAGGGGCTCGCGCGGGTGCTGCTGCGCCGCCACGAGGCGCGGGGGGTGCGGTTCGTGCTGGGTGCGGGGGTGGCCGCGTTCGGCGGGGAGGGCCGGGTCACCTCGGTCGTCCTCGACGACGGGCGGGTCCTGGCGGCGGACCTGGTCGTGGAGTGCGTCGGCACGGTGCCCAACACCGAGTGGCTCGACGGGAACGGGCTCGACCTGAGCGACGGGGTGCGCACGGACGGGCAGTTGCGGATCGGGGGACTCCCGTACGCGGTCGCGGTCGGCGATGTCGCCCGCTTCCCGGACCCCCGGCACGGCGGGCTCGCGCGGCGGGTGGAGCACTGGTCGATGCCGGGGGACAGCGCGCGGCATGCGGGGAGGGTGCTGGCCGCGTACTTGGATGGGGGAGTGGTTGTGGAGGGGGCGGTTGCTGGGGGTGCGGGCGCGGGGGGCTCGGCTGCCGGGGGAGCGATTGTTGGGGGTGCGGCTGCCGGAGGGGTGGTCGTCGAGGGCTCGGCCGGCGGGGGAGTGGTCGGCGAGGAAGCGGCCCCGTTCGCGCCGCTGCCCAGCTTCTGGAGTGATCAGCACGGCTTCCGGCTGCGGTCGTTCGGTGCGCCCGAACTCGGTTCCGGGGACGTGCAGTTGATCGAGGGCACTCTTGACGAGGCCCCCGGCGCACCGGAGAACGACATCGTCGCGGGCTACCACGCCGACGGGCGCCTCGTCGGTGTCGTCGCCCTCGGCGGCCCCGGCGCCAGTGCCGCGGCCGCCCGCCACCGCGCCCAGCTGCTGCGGCAGCCCGTACCCCTCGCGTGAGGAGCACCCGCTGTGACCGGTGTCCGCGGCTTCTTCCACCCCAAGACGGCGACCGGCGCGTCCTCGCTCGTGCCCGCGCCGCCCTGGCACTACTCCGGCGACCTGCTGACCGTCGAGTACCGCACCGATGCGGCCCGGGTCCGTGAACTCCTGCCCCGTCCGCTGGAGTTGGCGGACGACGACCCCGGAGCCGTCGCGCTGATCTGGGCCGACTGGCAGTCCTGCGGGGACTCGCGCGCGGAGCTCCTCGACCCGGTGCGGTCCCAGTACAAGGAGGCGTTCGCGGTGGTGCGCTGCTCCTACCGGGGGCGGATCTACTCGCGCTGTGTCTACATCTGGGTCGACAAGGACTTCGCGGTCGCGCGGGGCCTGCACCAGGGCTATCCCAAGAAGCTCGGCTCGATCCACCAGACCCGCCCGCACCCGTACGGCCCGGCGCCCCGGATCGAGGCCGGCGCGCGGTTCGGGGCCACGCTCGCCGCGGCCGACCGGCGCCTCGCCCAGGCCGTGGTGACCCTGCGGGAGCCGTCCCCGACGGGCGGCTTCGTCAACGCCCACCCGATGGCCCACCACCGCTGGCTGCCCGCCGTCGAGAAGGGCAAGGGGCTCGCCCTGGACGAGCTCGTCGAGTCGGGCGCCGCGTCGTTCGAGGCCGGGCAGGCGTGGCGCGGCGACGCCGAGCTGGAGCTGTTCGACTCGCCGACCGAGGAACTGGCCCGCCTCGCCGTGCGGGAGCCCATCGCCGCGTACTACCGGCAGGTCGGCGTCGTCTGGGACGGCGGCCGCCTGCTGGAGTCGCACACCTCCGGCGCCGAGTGAACCGCCCCCGCGCAGGCCGGCCCGGCGGTCAGGACGGAGACCAGGACATGGACAGGGACAGGGAGAGGGGCGTGGGCAGGGACATGGACACGGACCGATGTGAAGCGCCCCGCCCCGCCGACACCCACCGCGTCACCCCGCCCCCCTCCCCCGGAGGCCCCGCATGACCGCCGCCGCCCACCGTCACACCGCCGACGTCGCCGCCACCCCCGTCGACACCCGGCACTGGATCGCGGGCCGCCGCGTCGAGTCCGCCGCCGCCTTCCCCGACAGCTCGCCCATCGACGGGCGGCCGCTCGCCGAGGTCGCCCGGGGGACCGTCGCGGACGCCGACGACGCCGTGGCCGCCGCCGCTGCCGCCTTCCCCGCGTGGGCGGCGACGCCGCGCGCCGAGCGGGCCCGGCTGCTGCACGCGATCGCCGACGGGGTGGAGGGCCGCCTCGACGACCTGGCCCGCGTCGAGACCGCCGACAACGGCGCCCTGCTGCGCGCCCACCGGCGGTCCGTCATGCCGCGCGTGGCGCACAACTTCCGCTTCTTCGCGGACCGGGCGCTCTCCCTCGGCCGCAAGGACTTCGAGACGCGCGGGCACCGCAACCACGTCTCCTGGGACCCGGCGGGCCCCTGCGCGCTCATCACGCCGTGGAACGCGCCGCTGATGCTCGCCACCTGGAAGGTCGCCCCGGCCCTCGCCGCCGGGAACACCGTCGTCCTCAAACCCTCCGAGTGGTCCCCGCTCACCGCGTCGCTGCTCGCCGACATCGCGGCCGCCGCCGGGCTGCCGCCCGGGGTCCTCAACGTCCTCCAGGGGTACGGGGCGGAGGCGGGCGCCGCCCTCGCCGCGCACCCGGGCGTACGGCGGGTCAGCTTCACCGGTTCGGTGCCCACCGGCCGCCGCGTCGCCGCCGCCGCGGCCACCCACCTCACCCCGGTCAGCCTCGAACTCGGCGGCAAGTCACCGCTGTTGGTGTTCGCCGACGCCGACCTCGACCTGGCCGCGGACCTCGCGGTGGGGCAGTACGACAACGCCGGGCAGGTGTGTCTCGCCGCGACCCGGCTGCTCGTCGAGGAGCCGGTGGCCGAGGCGTTCACGCGGCGCCTGATGGACCGGGCCGCCCGCCTCACCCCGGGGGACCCGCGGGAGCCCGGCACCGACCTCGGGCCCCTCATCCACCCGCGCCAGCTGGAGCGCGTCGACGGCTATGTGCGGCGCGCCGTGGAGGAGGGGGCACGGGCTCTGCTCGGTGGCGGCCCCAACTCCCGTCTGGGCGGCCTCCATTACCTGCCCACGCTCCTCACCGACGTCGACCAGGACAGCGAGATCGTGCAGGAGGAGGTCTTCGGGCCCGTCCTCACCCTGCAGACCTTCCGCGGCGAGGACGAGGCGGTCCGCCTCGCCGACGGCACCCGCTTCGGGCTCGCCGCGGCCCTGGCCACCGGCGACTCCCGGCGCGCCGAACGCGTCGGTGCCCGCCTCACCGCAGGAACCGTCTGGGTCAACTGCTTCTACGTGCGCGATCTGCGCGCCCCCTTCGGCGGCGCCCGGCAGTCCGGCATCGGCCGCGAGGGCGGCGGGTGGAGCTTCGACTTCTACTGCGACCTCAAGAACACCGTCACCGCGCCCACGCCCACACCCACTGATGGAGGCGGACATGCCGAAGGGAGCGGACATGGGTGAGATCGTCGGGGCCGGGCTCCTCGCCCACGTCCCCACCATGGTGCTGCCCGAGCAGGACCGGCTCGCCCTGAACGAGGGCCGCGAGATCAGCCTCGTCACCGGGCTGCGCCGACTGCGCGCCGAGGTCTTCGAGAGCGACGGCTACGACACGGTCGTGGTCCTGGACTCGCACTGGGCGACCACCGTGGAGTTCGTCGTCTCCGCGCACGCCCGCCGGGCCGGGCTGTTCACCTCCGAGGAGCTGCCGCGCGGAATGTGCCGGATGCCGTACGACTTCCCGGGCGACCCCGAACTCGCGCATGCCGTCGCCGAGTTCGCGGGGCGGCACCACACCTGGATCACGGCGGTCGACGACCCGTACCTGCCGCTGCACTACGCCACCCTCAACCTGTGGAAGTTCCTCGGCGAGGGGCTGCCCGACAAGCGGTGGCTGTCCATCGGGGTGTGCCAGACCGGGGACGCGGAGGACCATCTGCGCCTCGGGCGCGCCCTCGCCGACGGCATCGCGGCGACACCCGGGCGCCGGGTCCTGCTGATCGCCTCGGGCGCCCTGTCGCACACGTTCTGGCCGCTGCGCGAACTCCGCGACCACGAGGCGAGCGACGTCCGGCACATCCGCACCCGACGGGCCCGCGCCGCCGACGAGGAGCGCATCGCCTGGTTCAAGGAGGGGCGGCACGGCCACGTCCTCACCACCATGGGGGAGTTCGCCGAGTTCAAGCCCGAGGCGCGGTTCGCGCACTATCTGATGCTGGCGGGCGCGCTCGGCGAGGGGGCCTGTGGCGCGCCGGGGCGCCAGTACGGGGAGTACGAGAACTCGATCGGCACCGGGCAGGTCCACCTCTGGTTCGACCGGCCCGCCGCCGGGTGGACGGGCGGCGGCCCCGCAGAAGGCGTCACGGTCGCGCACACTGCTCCCGCGCACCCCCAGCGCACCCCCCACAGCCGCCCCGAGGAGGCGTGAGATGCCCGAGTTCCGCCGCATCCTGCTGGACGGCGCCGCCGTCGAGGTCCGGCGCGACGGCGACGAGCTGGTCGCCGGGGACGGCCGCCGCATCAAGGCCGGCCAGGCCCGGCACCTGCCCCCGGTCGTCCCGTCGAAGGTGGTCGCCGTCCACCTCAACCACCGCAGCCGCATAGAGGAGTTCGGGGTCGAGGCGCCCGCCACGCCCACGTACTTCCACAAGCCGGTCTCGGCCCTCAACGCCCACGACGGCGCCGTGGTGCGCCCCGAAGGCTGCAAGTGGCTCAACTACGAGGGCGAGGTGGCCATCGTGATCGGGCGGACCACCCGCAACGTCTCCCCGGCCGAGGCCGCGGGCCACATCGCGGGCTACACGATCGGCAACGACTTCGGGCTGCACGACTTCCGGGACACCGACGCCGGGTCGATGCTGCGGGTCAAGGGCTCCGACACGCTGTGCCCGCTCGGCCCCGGCCTCGTCACCGACTGGGACTTCCCCCACAAGCGGCTGCGCACCTACGTCAACGGGACGCTGGCGCAGGACGGTTCGACCGACGAGATGCGCTGGGACATGCACTACCTCGTCGCCGACATCGCCCGCACCATCACGCTGCTCCCCGGCGACGTGCTCCTCTCCGGAACGCCCGCCGGTTCGCGGCCGGTCGAGCCCGGCGACGTGGTCGAGGTCGAGGTCGAGGGTCTCGGCCGGCTGGCCAGCCGCGTCGTCAGCGGGCCCACGCCCGTCCGCCGGGACGTGGGGGCGCAGCCCACCGAGTCCGAGGAGGTCCGCTCGACCGCCCTCGGCGGCGACTGGGAGTTCCGCGGCATCCGGCCGCCCCGCCGCTGAGCCACGGGCCCGCCGCCGAACCCACGGGGAGACGGCGCCGTACCGGACCTGCCACGGGGATGTCCGGCACGGCGCCGCACCGCCCGCCCGCCCATCGAGCAAGACCAGGCCGCACCAGAACGGACCGGGCCGCGAAGGAACGGGCCGGACCAGAGCGGACCGGGCCGCGAAGGAACGGGCCGCACCAGATCAGACCGAGGAGCCGGGATGCGCGACCGTACGCCCCACCCGTCCGCCACCGCCCGGCCGCGCCCCGCCACCGCCCGGCTCAAGCCCGACGCCCTGGGCGTCCTCGCGATCCTCTTCCTCGTCCTGTCCGCCCAGGCCCCGCTCACCGGCATCGCCGGGGCCGTGCCGCTCTCCGTCGCCCTCGGCAACGGCGCGGGCGTGCCCGCCGCCTATGTGGCCGCGGGCGCCGTCGTGCTGCTGTTCTCCGTCGGCTTCGTCGCGATGAGCCGGTACGTCGTCGACGCCGGGGCCTTCTACACGTACATCGGCAAAGGGCTCGGCCGGACCACCGGCACGGCGAGCGCCGCCGTCGCCCTGTTCGCGTACTGCGCCATCCAGGCCGCGATGTACGGCCTGTTCGGCGCGACGGTCCGCCAACTGCTCCTGGAACACGGGGGAGTCGACCTGCCGTGGTGGGTGTGGGCGCTCGCCGCGATGGCCGTCGTGCAGGTGCTCGGCGCGGCGGGCATCGACATGGGCGCCAAGGTCCTCGCGGTCTTCGTGCTCGCCGAGACCAGCGTCCTGCTGGCCTTCGCCCTGGTCACGCTGGTGCGCGGGGGCGGGCCCGAGGGGCTCGGGTTCACGGAGAGCTTCTCCGCGCACGCGGCGCTCGACGGGGCGCCGGGCGTCGCCCTGATGTTCGCGGTCGCGTCCATGTTCGGCTTCGAGGCCACCGCCATCTACGGCGAGGAGGCCCGCGACGCGCACCGGACGGTGCCCCGCGCCACCTATCTCTCCATCACGCTGATCACCGCGTTCTTCGCGCTCACCTCGTGGATGGTGATCTCCGCCTACGGGGCCTCGGGCGCCCGGGGGGCCGCCGCCAAGGCGCTGGCGGGCGGGGACTCCTCGGCGTTCGTCTTCGGGCCGATCACCGACCGGTTCGGGGCCTGGGCGGGCGATCTGCTGCCCGTGCTCCTCGCCACCTCGCTCTTCGCGGGCATCCTGGCCTTCCACAACTCCGCCAACCGCTATCTGTTCTCGCTCGGCCGCGAAGCGCTCCTGCCCGCCGGGCTCTGCCGCCTCAACGGGCGGCAGGCACCGTGGGCCGCGGGCACCGCGCAGACGGTGATCGCGCTGCTGCTCGTCGTGCCGTTCGCGCTCGCGGGCAAGGACCCGGTGCTCACGCTGTTCTCCTGGTTCAGCGGCGCCGCCGTCCTCGCGATCATGCTGCTGTACTTCCTGACGTCCCTGTCGGTGGTCGTCTTCTTCCGCCGCGCCCGTCTGGACCGGCGGCTCTGGCACACCCTGCTCGCGCCGTCCCTCGGCGCCCTCGGCATCGCGGGCGCCATCGGGCTGATCCTGGCCAACCTCACCACCCTCATCGGCGGCGACCGGACCACCGCGACCTGGCTGGCGCTTGCGGTGCCCGCGGTCTTCCTGCTGGGCGCCGCCGCCCAGGTGACCCGTCGCCGCAGCGACCCCGATCCCGACCCGGACCCCGACTCCGACCCGGGACCGGACCCTGACTCCGACCCGAACCCCGACTCCGACCACGACCCCGTGTGCCCCACCGCCTGAGCACAGCAGTGAATCCCGAGGAACCGCCGTGTACCACCTCGCGCGCCCCCTGATCGCCATCCCCGCCCGCTTCGCCGACTCCACCTCCGCGCTGCGCTACGCGGCCGAGGTCAACGCCCGCGCCCTGATCGAGGCCGTCTGGCGGGCGGGCGGCGAACCCGCCACCATCCACCCGCACGCCCCCGACGCCGCCGCCGACCCGGCCCACTTCGCCGCCCGGCTGCCCCGCTTCGACGGGGTCCTGCTGCCGGGCGGCGGCGACCTGTCCCCCAGCCGCTACGGCACCCACCGCACACACGGCAGCCTGTACGACGTCGACGCGGAACAGGACGGCTTCGACCTGGCCGTGGTGCACCAAGTGCTCCGTACCGACGTGCCGTTGCTCGCCATCTGCCGGGGTCTGCAGGTCGTCAACGTCGCTCTCGGGGGCAGCCTGCAACAGCATCTGGCGGGCTGGCGGCGCGAGCACCGGCACTACGTCCACCAGGTCGCCGTCCAGCCGGGCAGCCTGCTGCAGTCGGTCATGGGAGCCACCGACGTGACCGCGTCCTGCTACCACCACCACCGGGTCGACCGCCTGGGCACGGGCCTCACGGTCGCCGCGCGGGCCGCCGACGGCACCCTCGAGGCCCTCGAACTCCCCTACCGGCACGGCTGGTTCGCCGCCGTGCAGTGGCACCCCGAGGACACGGCCGCCCGGGACCCGGCCCAGCAGGGCCTGTTCGACGCCTTCGTCCGGGCGGCGCGGGGAGCGCGCTGATGTGCCCACGAAGCCGTATGCGCGCCCGCGCCCCGGCGCGACCGCCACGCCGTGGCTGTGGCTGTGGCTGTGGTCGTGCCCGTATCGGTACCGGTACGGACACGACCACCGGTACCCGTGTCCGTGGCCGTGCCCGGATCCCCGTATGCCCTCGCCGGTCAGCCGCCCGCGCGAGGACGGCGTCCGCTGCGCCGGGGCGCGGGCTCCGCGCCGTCGAGCAGCCGCAGCCGCCGCTCCTCGCCGCCCTCCTCGACCTGGAGGACCACCTGGCGCAGCCCGCCCGCGAGCGAGCGGCACTCGGCGTCGCTGAGGCGCCCGGTCACGAACGACTCCTCGTCGTTGAACCGCGGGAACAGGCCCCGCATCAACTCCCCGCCCTCTTCGGTGAGTCGGAGCAGCACCAGGCGCTTGTCGGTGGGGTGTCCGCCACGCCGTACGAGCCCCCGGGCCTCCAGCGTGCGCGCGACCCCGGTCAGCGTGCCCTTGGAGATGCCGGCCTCCTCCGCCACGTGCCGGGACTCCGACTCGCCCCAGATCCACACGACCCACAGCACGACGAAGGCCGTCCAGGTCAGGTCGGAGCCGCGCAGCACCGAGTTCTCCAGGTGCTGGCGGACGGCGGAGGCGGCCCGGTAGATGTTGGCCACCGCGGCCATCTGGTCGTGGCGGATCGGCGCACCGCCGAGCTTGTCCTGCGCCAGCTTCTCGGCTTCGGTGATGGACCGCTGACCGGGCACGGGAACCCCCTCCTTCGCGACCTTGAACTCGCCTTCCACAGCGTATCGTTCGGCCCCAAACCGGGTCGCTCCCGCAGGCTGGCCGAATCACATGGCGAGCCCTCCGAGGCCGCCTTCGAAAGCCCGATCGACGGTGCTAGCGTCGACGCCGGCACCACCTTCCACCGGCCCCCGCGCGCGGCCATCGGGCCCCGGCCGGGCCGACCGCCGTTCACCTCCCGCCCTGTGAAGGGGAAGAACCGTCATGAAGCGTGCCCTCTTAGTCATCGACGTCCAGAACGAGTACGTGACGGGCGGGATGCCCATCACGTTCCCGGCCCCGTCCCTGAGCCTCGCGAACGTCGCCGCGGCCATGGACGCCGCGATCCAGGAAGGCGTGCCGGTGGTGGTCGTCCAGCACGCCGCCCCCGCCGGCGCCCCCGTCTTCGGGAAGGGGAGCCAGGGCCACGCCCTGCACGACGTGGTGGCCAGCCGCCCCCGGGACCACCTGGTGGAGAAGACCCTGCCCTCCTCCTTCGTCGGCACCGACCTCGCCGGCTGGCTGGAGCACCGCGGCATCGACACCCTGAGCATCGTCGGCTACATGACCCAGACCTGTGACGAGCAGACCGCCCGGGACGCCGTGCACCGCGGCTACCGGGTCGAGATGCTCTCCGACGCGACCGGGACGGTGGGCCTGTCCAACCGGACCGGCACGCTGTCCGCGCAGGAGATCCACCACGCCGTCCTGGTGGTCATGCAGTCGTTCTTCGCCTCCGTGGCCACGACCGCGGAGTGGATCGGGGCGGTGCGCGCCAAGGCGCCGCTCGCCCGCCCGGACTTCGCGGCGGCGACGGACGCGGGGCAGACGGGGGCCGGTGCCTGACCCCTCCGCTCAGGACCCCTCCGCTCAGGATCCTTCTGCGCGGCATCCCGCCACCCAGGATTCCGGCCTGGACGACAGGGCCCCGGCGCGCCATGCCGGGGCCCTTTGGTATGCACTTTTGGAGTTCATGGCCAGAATTGCCGCACCGTGCGCGGGTCTTTGAGATCGAAACGAGTGCGGTGGCATTCCGGTCGGGACCTCGCGCGATGTTGGCAAAGAAGGGCTACGTCCACCGTCGTAGTTGTGGACATGTCATGTCAGTTGCCTGGGGCACCCTTTGATCTCGGTGGCCCGCAACATATGCGGCTCCGCCGGAAACCATCCATGGCGCTCGCGGTGTGTGGGACTCGTGAAGGCGTCTGTGACAGGTGATTCCACTTGACGTCTGCATCGGGCGTGCCGAATTTCGGACAGTCGCCGGATAATTGTCCACTCGTGAGGCGATGTCCCTCTACGGTTGGTGCCCGCGCCACCGCAGTCCCTTCCGCTCGTAGTTCCTTTCGTTGTGCCCTAATTCAACTCTCGTTGTGCCCGGATTCAACCAGTGGGCAATGCAAGGAACTTCGGAACTTTCAGAAGGAGATCCCCGTGACGGAATCGCTCCAGAGCGGCTTATTGGTCGAGGCGTTCGACGCTCAACTTTTTCGAGAGAATGCCGAAACAGTGCTCTCACGGCTCGAGAAGCACGTGGCCGACCTCTCGATCAGGGGACTGGAACTGACCGACCCCGCACGGCTGCGGCGGGCGGCCCGGGCGCTGATGACCACGGAGCGGGACCGGCCCGCCCCCTTCGACGAGGAGCGGCTCGCGGCGATCGTCGACCTCTACATCAAGACGGGCATCCAGGTGCACTCGCCCGGCTACATGGGCCGGCAGTTCTCGGGCGTCGTGCCGCTCGCCGGCGTCATCGACTTCGTCAGCTCGGTGGTCAACCAGCCGTCCTCCTTCTACGAGGCGGGCCAACTGCCCAACGTCGTCGAGCGGATCATGGCCGACGAGCTCAACCGGTTCATCGGCTGGGACCCCGGCACCTTCGCCATGATCACCACGTCCGGCGGCTCGCTGGCCAATCTGACCGCCCTGCTCGCGGCCAGGAACAGGGCTTTTCCCGGCGTCTGGGCCCGCGGCAGCTCGGAGCTCGAAGGCCCGGCCAGGCCCGCCATCGCCGTCGGCGACGATGTCCACTACAGCGTCGCGCGGGCGGCCGGGATCCTCGGCATCGGGGAGGACCGGATCGTACGTCTGCCGCTGGACGCGGCCCGGCGCATCGACGTGGCGCGGGCCCGCCCGGTTCTGGACGCGGCCGAGCGGCAGGGGCTCAACGTCTTCTGCCTGGTCGCCTCGGCGGGCACCACCTCGGTGGGCGCCTTCGACCAGCTCGACGAGCTCGCCGTGATCGCCCGCGAGCGCGACCTCTGGCTGCATGTGGACGGCGCGCACGGCGCGAGCCTGCTCGTCTCCGACAAGCTCCGCCCCAAGCTGCGCGGCATCGACCAGGTGGACTCCCTGGCCTGGGACGCGCACAAGATGCTGTTCGTGCCCGCGCCGTGCACGCTGCTGTTCTACCGGGACGCGAAAGCGAGCCTCGGCGCGTTCCGGCAGACCGCAAGCTATGTCTTCGACGAGCAGCAGAACATCTATACGGCCCTGGACAGCGGCGACAAGAACTTCGAATGCACCAAGCGCCCGATGATTATGACGCTCTGGACGCTGTGGGCCATCTACGGCCAGGCGCTCTTCGCCGAGAAGATCGAATATCTCTGCCAGTTGACACAGGATGCCTACGCACTGGTGGAGAAACAACCGGACTTTGAGACGGTGCATGTTCCCGAGGCCAATATCATGTGCTTCCGGTACCGCCCAGATTGGCTCGAAGAGAAGGATGTCGCCGCATTCCAAGTGGCCATCAGGGACCGGATCAAGGGTGGCGGGAACTTCTTCATCTCCAAGGTTGACGTGGACGGCGTTGCGGCACTCCGCGTGGTCATGATGAACCACCAGGTCACGACCGAGCACTTTCAGATGCTCCTTGGCGAGATACGAAAGGCAGGCCAGGAAAAGTGAAGAACTTGCAGGCCACCATGGCGCCACCCGGTGGAACCCAGGAATTGGTCAACTGGCTCATCCCGGAATGGGAACTCGTGCCGCAGAGCTTCGAGGCCGTCGCCCAGCTCCCCTCGTTCGCCGACAAGATGCGGGAGTGCGCCCGCGTCTGCCAGACCCCGTACAGCGAGATCCCGCACGACATCCAGGACGCCCTGGTCCTGCGCAGGCTCCAGCAGATGTTCCACACGGTGCAGCTCAACCCGCTGTGGCGCGAGCGCCTCGAGAACGCCGGGGTCGTCCGGGCCCCCGAGAGCTACGAGGCATGGCAGCGCATCCCGCTCTCCGACAAGGAGATCCAGCGCGCCTTCTACATGGACGCGCGCCCCGGCCTGGTGGTCCCGCTCGGCCACGGCGGCTTCGAGGTCGTCGCGAGCGGCGGCACCAGCAGCGGCAGCCCGCTGGAAACCGTCTACTCCTTACGGGAGTTGCGCGACACCTACGACGTGGCCGGCCGCTTCATGGGCACGTACCAGCTCGACCGCCACCTCCAGGGCGGCGACCCCAAGTGGCTGCTCACCACGCTCGCCGACTACCAGATGTGGAGCAGCGGCACCATGGTCGGCGGGGTGCTGCAGAACGTGCCGGGCGTCAACTACATCGGCGCGGGACCCGTCACCGCCCCCGTGCTGGAGCACATCTTCTCCTACCGCGGCCCGAAGGCCCTGATGGGCATCTCGGCGGGCATCGCGATCCTCCCCGAACTCGGCGCGGGCATGAGCCAGCAGGCCAAGGAGAGCTTCCGCGTCGCCCTGTACGGCAGCGGGGTGCTGCCCCAGCGCAAGCGCGTCGAGCTCAAGGCGATGTTCCCGAACCTGACGATCCTCAGCTACTTCGCCGCCACCCAGGCCGAGACCATCGGACTCCAACTCGCCGAGGAATCACCCGAGTTGAGCGCCGTGCCCGGGCTGCATCTCATCGAGATCGTCGACGAGAACGGGCGCTGGGTGGCCGAGGGTGAGGAGGGCGAGCTGGTGGTCACCCGGCTGCACGCCCACGAGACCCCGCTGCTGCGGCTCAAGCTGGGCGACCGGATGATCCGCAGGCCCCGGCGCGACGGACCGGGCCTGAAGACCCAGCAGTTCGAGTTCGCCGGGCGCACCGGCGACATCCTGCACCTCAACGACAGCCAGTACTCCGCGGCCCGCGCCTACGACGCCCTGCGCGACGAGCTGAAGGACGCCGGAGTGGTCGACCTGGACCAGGTGGCCCACGAGATCCAGTTCGTGAACCACCGCGAGCAGAAGACCCTCACCCTGTACGCCGCCGTCGACGACGTGCTCGGCCTCAACTACCGCACCGACACCATGCTCGGCGCACCCGGGCTCCACCGGGTGCTCGTCAACGCCCTGCCGCGCTCCCTCTCGCTCTTCAACCACGGGGAGGCCAACCCCGCATCGATCGAGAAGACCGGCTACGGCCTGCGCGTCCGGTTCGTTCCCCGCCACTCACCGGACATCGAGCGCACGGAGCTCGGCAAGGTGCCGCTGGTCCGGGACCGGGGTTGACCGGGGCCGGCCCCGCAAGCCCACTCAGCAGACAACGCAGGAGGAATCAGTGGCACTCAAACCACAGATCAACATCTTCGCCGTGGTCGACGTCATCGGCGCCCTCTCCGGCCGCACCCTGCAGAACGGCAATCTCTGCCTGATCGACAACGGCGACTACAAGAGCACCGGCCAGGGGACCCCGCATCTGTGCACGGTGGTCCGCCCCGGCCAGGTCATCCAGTGGCAGGCCCTCGCCGTCGACCTGCAGACGCCCGTGGAGATCAAGAACATCTCCTTCCTCGGCCCGGACGGCTCCGTGAGCTCCCTGAACGGCGCGCGGTCCGGGGCCGAGGGCGAGAAGCTCGACCTGGAGCACTGGGCCGGCGTCGTGCCGCCGTCCCTGATCCCCGGGGTGCCCCACAACTACCGCCTCGAACTGCAGATGTACGAGGGCGACCAGAGCACCCTGTTCGTCGACTCACCCGCACTGATGCGCGTATGAGCATGCGCGCGGCCCCCCGGACGACGACCAAGGACGACGAGGTGGAGTCATGGCCCAACAGCTAGCGATCATCGTGCTCGTGGACATCGGCAACGCGCTGGAGAGCAACAGCCTGGACGGCAACACCTATCTGTTCGACAACATGAAGCTGCACGGCTCCGAGGGCCAGGGCACCGGCGAGCTGGTCACCGCGATCCACGGCGCCTACTGGCGCGACGGGTCCCAGGCCACCGAGCAGGTGCTCAACTGGCTCCCGTACAGCCTGGGTTCGATCCCGCCGACGGTGCCGAAGGGCTACGAGACCGAGCGGGCCCGGGAGAGCGACACGGAGGCGCTCGCCGAACTGGACGCGATCACCGCCAAGGCGGGCGCGGCCGGCGCCGACCCCGCCGCCGAGCTCGGCAAGATCCGCAAGACGGTCGGCACCCGCGTGAAGACCACCCGGCGGACCCGCGGCCGCCTCTCCGGGCAGAAGATCCTGGACGTCACCGGGCAGGTCGTCACCCCCGAGACCACGGGCGCCTACAGCTACCCCGGCCCGGTGATCACCGACATCTACGGCGAGGCCGTCGACGAGAAGATCATGTATCCCGCCGAGTACGGCTCGCCGGACATGGTCACCGACGGCTGGTACTGGTCGGCCACCGTCGACTCGTCCCGCCCCGGCACGTACAGCTACACCATGCGCATCCAGCTCCACAAGCTGCTGCAGCAGGGCAGCGAGGTGCTCTGGGCACCCGTCAACCTGACCTGTGAGTCGAAGCTCAAGATCACCGCCGAGCCCAAGCGCAACGGCTTCACCGGCGCGGGCATGGGCCTGCTCCCGGTGACCCCGCTGCCGCCCGGGGCTCCCCACCAGGCGGCCACCCAGACCCCCAACGCATAGACGAGGAGCGGCAGATGCCCCCCAAGGCGAAGCGGGAGAACGACACCAACAAGAGGCCGATCTCCATCACCGCCGTGGTGGACTGCGTGGGCGCCCTGGCGACCGGCAGCGTGCACGGCAACCTCTATCTGTACGACACCAACAAGGCCGGGGGCTCCACCGGCTTCGGCACCGAGCAGCTGCGCACCCGGGTGCGGCGCGGGGACCAGCTCCTGTGGAACGTCCTCGCGCTCGAGTGCGAGGCGTACGTCGGCATCGACGACATCGTGATCGACAGCGAGGTGTGCGAGCCGGTGCGCAAGGTCTACCCGGGCACCGACATCGCGTACTGGACCGCGACGGTGAAGAAGGACGACGTCCAAGTCGTCTCGTACCAGATCAAGTTCAAGCTCGGTTCGCGGGACGAACCGATCACCACCACGCTGTCCCAGAGCCTCGTCGGCTGATCAGGAGGAGCGATGACCACCAGCACCACCACCGCCGGCGGGCCCGGTACGGGGATCGAGCAGAAGCAGAACCCCGGTCAGCTGAACTCGGTCCAGCTCAACATCGTCACCCTGGTCAACATGGAGCGGGCGGCGGAGACCGGTTCGCTGGCCGAGTCGATGTACATGATGGACAACAGCATCGGCGGCTCCGGCCAGGGCACCAACCACCTGGAGACGGTCTGCAAGCAGGGCCAGGTCCTCAACTGGATCGTGCGGCCCATCGACATGGACAAGCGGATCGACAACACCTGGCCGCCCATGCCGAAGATCAACAGCATCGTCTTCCTCGACACCGAGCTGGGTGACGAGGAGGACGTGGCCGAGCGCAAGATCTGCACGGAGCTGAAGATCTACGGGGCCCCGGACCGGATGCGCGACAAGTTCACCCCGGTCTACTACTACTGGGCCGGCACGATCCTGAGCACCGCCAAGCCCGGCCTGTACCGGTACCGGCTGATCCTGGAGCTGGAGCAGGAGGGCACCAAGGAGAGGCTCTACCTGAACACGGTCGAGCACCCGTCGATCCGGATCCTCGGAATCTGACGGACGCCGCGCCGCTGAGCACCCGGTGCCCCTCCCCGGGTGCTCAGCCCTTCCCGGTTGCTCAGCTCGCGTCGGCGTAGGCGTCAGTGTCAGTGTCAGTGTCGGCTGCGGCGTCAGCGGTGGCGGCGCGCGCGATCCGCTCCGCGACCGGGTTCATGGCGTCGCCCTTCGCGTCGGTCGCGTTCACCGAGTAGACGAGCGTCCGTGAGCCGTTCTCGGTGGACGCGATGATGTTCGTGTAGCCGTAGCGCGCACCGGTCTTGAGCCAGAACACCCTGCCGTTGATCTCCATGCGCTGCGGGCCCGCGCCGAACTGGGCGCCCTCGACCTTCGCGGGCAGCGTGAACATCTCCTTCAGCTGCGGCTTCGGCACGACCTTCCCCGCGAACAGCGCCTTCGTGAAGACCTCCAGGTCGCGGGTGCTGGAGATCATGTCGCCCGCGGCGAATCGGTCGGTCTGGTTCCACTCGGTGACGTCGACGAACTTCGTTGTCCCGTCCGCCTGTCGGACCTTCTGGTAGCCGCGGTTGTGCGGGCCGTGGATGCGCGGATCGCCGCCGGGGAAGGACGTGTCGCGCAGGTGGAGGGGGCGGATGATCCGCCGCTCGGCCTGGTGCGCGTACGCGTCGCCGGTCACCTTCTCGATCAGCAGGCCGAGCACCGTGTACCCGATGTTGCGGTAGTGCTGCTCGACGCCCGGGCGGTGCTCGGGGCCCTTGGCGACGGCGGAGGCCACGACGGTCTCGGGGCGCAGGGTGTCGAAGCGGTGCGCGTACTGGTCCTCGAAGTCGTCGCCGAAGCCGTCGCCCGACTGCAGGCCGCTCGTGTAATTCAGCAGACTCCGTACGGGGATGGGCTCGAACTCCTTCGTGAACAGGCCCGGGAGATAGTCCTGCACGGGCCGGTCCAGGTCCACCTCGCCCTCGGCGGTGAGCTGGAGGACGAGCGCGGCGGTCACGATCTTCGTGGTCGACCCGGCGCGGAACCGGCCGTGCGGGTCGGCGGCCCGTCCCGTTCTCAGATCGTGCACGCCCGAACTCCCGCGCCACGCACCGTCGGTGCCGCCCACCCGGACGAGGGCGGCGGTCGCGTCGTCGTCCGGGAGGCCGGCTATCGCGGCGCGCAGGGCCTCGGCGTCGGGGGCGGGGCCGTGTCCGTGTCCGATGGTCCGCACCGCGGAGGGGCTCGTGGGGTGCGCCAGGGCGGGGGCCGCGGCCGCGCCGGTGAGGCCGAGGACGAGGGTGGCGGCGAGGGCGGCGGTGCGGGCGGTGTGCGCGGGGACCTTCATCGGTGACTCCTGGGCTGCTGCTGGGCTGCTGCGAGGCGTTGCTCCGTGGTGCTCCCATCCTGGTGATCACGAGGAGGGGGGCGGATCGTCAGCAAGGAGGGCACGGCCCCGGGCAGCCGTCAGGGTCAAGTGGCGGGGGAGTCAGGGGTGTTGGTGGGGGAGCCCCTTAGGGGGTGCGCGGGGTGCGCGGGGTGCTTGGAGTGCGCAGGGCGTTCAGCACGTCGACGCGGTTCGTGGTGATCGAGTCGACGCCGAGGCCGAGCAGGCGGCGCATGGAGCGCTTTGTGTCCGGGGTCCACACGGAGACGAGGAGACCGTCGTGGTGGACGCGGACCGTGAGCTCGCGATCGACCACGCCGAAGCGGTAGTTGAGCCAGCGGGGCTTCACCGCATCGAGCAGGGCGCGCCGGGGCGGGGCCACGCTCGTCCAGGTCAGGGCGATCTCGGCGGCCGGGTCGGCGGCGCGCACCGCGAGCATCGTCTGGGCGCCCGCGCAGTAGTACGCCCGCTCGGCCGCCCCGCAGTCGCCGATGACCCCGACCACGGTGCGTACGGCCTTCGGGGTGGCGCCCGGCAGGTCCACCATGACGCGGTGGCCGTCGGTGGCGGCGAGCGCCTCCTGAAGGGTGGGCACGCCGCCGCCGGTGAGGCCGCGCACCTCGGCGGCGGAGAGCGAGGCGAGCGGCCGGTCGTGGCCCCACAGCCGCTTCAGCGTCGCGTCGTGCAGCAGCACGGGCACGCCGTCGGTGGTCAGGCGGACGTCGATCTCCACCGCGTCCGCGCCCCGGCCGAGCGCCGAGCGCAGGGACGGGAGGGTGTTCTCGCGGACGCGGTAGGGATCGCCTCGGTGGGCCACGGCTGTCACGGTGCGCATGGGCCCATTGTGGTGGCGCGTCAGGGGGCGAGCCAGGTCTCGGTGTACGTGTCGATCTCGCCGGCCAGGGCCGCCTTGCCCGCCGGGTCGAGGAAGGACGCGTCGACGGCGTTCTTCGCCAGGGCCGCGACGCCGCGCTCGTCCAGGTCGAGGAGGCGGGCGGCGACCGCGTACTCGTTGTTGAGGTCCGTGCCGAACATCGGCGGGTCGTCCGAGTTGATCGTGACCAGCACACCGGCCTCGACGAACTGCTTGATGGGGTGCTCGTCGAGGGTGCGGACCGCGCGGGTCGCGATGTTCGACGTCGGGCAGACCTCGAGCGGGATGCGGTGCTCCGCGAGGTGGGCGAGGAGCTTCGGGTCCTGGGCGGCGCTGGTGCCGTGGCCGATGCGCTCGGCGCGCAGGTCGTTCAGGGCGTCCCAGACGGTCTCGGGTCCGGTGGTCTCGCCGGCGTGCGGCACCGAGTGCAGGCCCGCCGCGATCGCCTGGTCGAAGTAGGGCTTGAACTGCGGGCGGGGCACGCCGATCTCGGGCCCGCCGAGGCCGAAGGAGACCAGGCCCTCGGGGCGGATCCCGTCCGTCGTGGCGAGGCGCAGCGTCTCCTTCGCCGACTCCAGGCCCGCCTCGCCGGGGATGTCGAAGCACCAGCGCAGGACCACGTTGAACTCCGCCTCGGCGGCCTTGCGGGCGTCCTCGATGGCCGCCATGAACGCCCGGTCCTCGATGCCGCGCAGGGTGGAGGAGGACGGCGTGACCGTGAGCTCCGCGTACCGGACGTTCTGCCGGGCCAGGTCGCGGGCCACCTCGTACGTGAGAAGGCGCACATCCTCGGGGGTGCGGACCAGGTCGACGACCGAGATGTAGACCTCGATGAAGTGCGCGAAGTCCGTGAACGTGAAGTAGTCGGCGAGCGCCTCCAGGTCGCTCGGCACCTTGGAGTCGGGGTGACGGGCGGCGAGGGCGGCGACGATGCGGGGGGAGGCCGATCCGACGTGGTGGACGTGGAGTTCCGCCTTGGGGAGCCCGGCGATGAAGGCGTGCAGATCGCGCGGGGCGGCCGGCGATGCGCCGTGCGGTGTGGCGGTGGATCGGGAGCGCTGCTGGTGGTCGGTCACGGTTTCCTCCCCAGGAACGGACTTGATCGGCTGATCGATGGGTCGGGGATCATCGTAGGGCGGGCCCGGCACGGTGCGGCGGGCGGCCGTAGCATTCCTGAACGACGTGGAGAGGTGACCCGGCATGGCGGACGAGTCGAGTGGGCCCAGAGACCCTTGGGCACCGCCCGAGGAGGAGCCGCAGGACCGGGTTCCCCTGGAGAAGCGGGACCCGTGGGCGCCGCCCGAGGCCGGTCCGCCGGTGTCCGGACCACCCGTGTCCGGTCCGCCCGTGTCCGGACCGCCCGCGGCCGGTCCGCCGGTCGCCGGTCCGCCGGGGCCTTCCGTGCACGACCAGGCGACGATGACCTCGATGTCCGGCTTCGGGGGCGGCACCGGACCGGAGGCCCCCGGTGGCGAGCCCGTGCCGCCGCCACCGCTGTCGCCGGACGGGCCCGGGCAGATGCCGTACGGGTATCCGGGCTACCCGGTGTATCCGGGACAGCAGATGCAGCCGGGCCAGCCCGGTTACGGCTGGCCGGGGATGGCGATGGCCGCCCCCAGCAACGGGCTCGGGATCGCCGGGCTCGTGCTCGGGATCATCTCGGCCGTGGGCTTCTGCCTGTGGCCGATCGCCATCGTGCTCGGCATCCTCGCGGTGATCTTCGGCGCGATCGGGCGGGGCCGGTGGCGGCGGGGCGAGGCGACGAACGGCGGGCAGGCGCTGGCGGGGCTGATCTGCGGGATCGCCGGGATCCTGCTGGGTGTGGGAATGCTGGTGCTGACGATCGTGGGCGCCCTGGCCGAGGACGACGATCCGTCGTTCTCGGACTCGGACGACGGGGGTTACTCGGCGACGCTGCTCGTCGGGTAGCGGGGTTTCTCTGCCCCGCTCCGCGGCGGTCTCCCACCCGCCCACCCGTTGCTCTGCGACGCGGCGGTCGGCCGAACCCCCTCAGCGCAGCCTCTCCCGCGCCTCCATCAACGCGAACCCCAGCAGGTTCAGGCCCCGCCAGCGCTCCGGGTCCTGGGCCCGCTCGTCGTCCGCCGCCAGGCCCACGCCCCAGACCCGGTCCAGGGGGCTCGCCTCGACCAGGACGCGGTCGCCCGTCGCCACCAGGAAGGTGCGCAGCGCCTCGTCCGAGCTGAACTTGTGGACGCTGCCCTCGACCACGAGGGCGAAGCGCTCCCGCTCCCATATCGCCTCGTCGAAGCCCTGCACCAGGCGGCCCGCCTTCTTCGCCTCGGCGGGGGTGCGGGCCGTGAGGGCCGCGCGCTCCGCCGACGCGTCGCCGAACAGGCGGGCCTTGGCCGCCATCATCCAGTGCTCCGCCGTCGCGTACTCCACGCCGTCCGCCGTGAACGGCGAGGGCCACCACTGGCTCAGGCAGCTCGCCCCCAGCTCGCCGTCCGCGCGCGGGCGGTGTCCCCAGAAGCACAGGTACTTCACGCGCCGCCCGCCCGAGGCCGAGCCGGCCGCCGAGGCCGGATCCGATCGCAGGGCCGCCACCAACTCATCGCGTGTGCGCACGCCGTCCAAGATCCCCATGACACGCGAGTCTGGCACGCACCACTGACACTCCGTCCTGGGTTTTCCAGGAGGACTCGACACCTGGTCGACAGATTCCGTCGCGTAACCAAAAGGCAACAACGGAATCACTTGTTGGCCTATCAGTGCTCTGTCAGGATCGTCACTCAAATCGATCTGGAGCTACGCCGACCCCCTGTGGGGGCTCCCTGGGCGGGGAGAGCGGCGGAGGAGAGCGCATGCACAACTTCCAGGCGCAGGACCACTTCGCGGACGGCGCGCAGTACATTGCCGGGCGGCTGACCAAGGGGACCTCGGGCACCACCCACGCGGTCGTCGACCCGGCGACGGGCGACGACGTCTACACGTACGAACTGGCGGGGACGGACGACGTCGACGCCGCCGTCGCCGCAGCCGCGGAGGCGTTCCCCGGCTGGTCCGGGGCCACCCCCGGCGAGCGCTCCGACGCGATGCACCGCTTCGCCGCCGTGCTCGGCGCGCGCGCCGAGGAGTTCGCGCAGGCCGAGTCCCTCCAGTGCGGCAAGCCGATCAAGCTGAGCCGCGAGTTCGACGTCCCGGGCACGGTCGACAACACCGCCTTCTTCGCGGGGGCCGCCCGGCACCTCCAGGGCCAGTCGGCCGGTGAGTACAGCGGTGACCACACCTCGTACGTGCGGCGCGAGCCCATCGGTGTCGTCGGGTCCATCGCGCCCTGGAACTACCCGCTCCAGATGGCTGCCTGGAAGGTCCTCCCGGCGATCGCCGCGGGCAACACCATCGTCCTCAAGCCCGCCGAGCTGACCCCCTTCACCTCCCTGCTGTTCGCGCAGGCCGCCACCGAGGCGGGCATCCCGGACGGTGTCGTCAACATCGTCTCGGGGGCGGGGCGCGACGCCGGTGAGCACCTTGTCGGGCACCCGGACGTCGCCATGACCTCCTTCACCGGATCCACCGGCGTCGGCAAGCGGGTCGCCGAGATCGCCACGGCCACCGTGAAGCGGCTCCACCTCGAACTCGGCGGCAAGGCGCCCTTCGTGGTCTTCGACGACGCCGACCTGGAGGCCGCCGTGCACGGCGCCGTCGCGGGCGCGCTCATCAACACCGGGCAGGACTGCACGGCCGCCACGCGCGCGTACGTCCAACGCCCGCTGTACGACGCCTTCGTGGAGGGCGTCGCCGCGCTCATGGAGAGCGTCCGGCTCGGCGACCCCTTCGACCCGAGCACCGACCTCGGGCCGCTGATCTCGCACGCGCACCGCGACCGTGTCGCCGGTTTCGTCGACCGGGCCCGCTCCTACGCGCGCGTGGTCACCGGCGGCGAGGCGCTCCAGCACCCCGGCGCCTTCTACAAGCCCACGCTCGTCGCCGACGCCGCGCAGGACAGCGAGATCGTGCAGAGCGGGATCTTCGGACCCGTTCTCGTGGTGCTGCCCTTCGACAGCGACGACGAGGGCATCCGCCTCGCCAACGACACCCCGTACGGGCTCGCCGCCTCCGCCTGGAGCCGCGACGTGTTCCGTGCCAACCGCGCGACGCGGGAGATCAAGGCCGGGTGCGTCTGGGTCAACGACCACATCCCGATCCTCAGCGAGATGCCGCACGGCGGCTACAAGGCGTCCGGCTACGGAAAGGACATGTCCGCCTACTCCTTCGAGGAGTACACGCAGGTCAAGCACGTCATGTTCGACAACACCGCGGTCGCCCGCAAGGACTGGCACCGCACGATCTTCGGGGACCGATAGCCGACAAGTCGACGGGGTGACGGGCCGCGTGACCGGCGGCCCGGCGCCCGCGACTGAACCCTCCCGAAAGGGCAGTCACCGCATGGAGCAGTACGAGCCCGACAGCCTGTCCCCGGCCCAACTGGCCGCCGTGCAGCGCAGCTTGCGGAACGGCAGGGCCCCGCTCGGCCGCCGTACCCTGCTGCGTGCCTCCGCCGGCGGTGCGTTCGCCGTCGCCGGACTGGGCGGCCTCAGCGGCTGCGGCATCCCCGCGGCCGGCCAGGGCAAGGGCGGGGTCGCCGCCGACGACCACTCGGACGACGAGAAGCGCGTCACCTTCTCCAACTGGACCGAGTACATGGACGTCGACAAGAAGAAGCGCCACCCCACCCTGGACACGTTCTTCGCGCGCACCGGGATCCAGGTCAAGTACACCGAGGACATCAACGACAACAACGACTTCTTCGGGAAGATCCAACAGCAGTTGAAGAGCGGCCAGGACACCGGCCGCGACCTCATCTGCGTCACCGACTGGCTCGCCGCCCGGCTCATCCGCTTCGGGTGGGTCCAGAAACTGGACCCGTCCAACCTGCCGCACGCGTACGCCCGTCTGTCCCCCCAGTTCCGTTCCCCCGACTGGGACCCGGGCCGCGCCTACTCGTATCCCTGGACGGGCATCTCCACGGTCATCGCCTACAACAAGAAGGCGACCGACGGCGAGAAGATCACCTCTGTCTCGCAGCTCCTGGACAACCCCGAGCTCAAGGGGCGCGTCGGCTTCCTCTCCGAGATGCGCGACACGGTCGGCATGACGCTGCTCGACATGGGCAAGGACCCCGGGAAGTTCACGGACGACGACTTCGACGCGGCGATCGCCCGCCTCCAGAAGGCCGTCGACAGGAAGCAGATACGCCGCTTCACCGGCAACGACTACACCGCCGACCTCGACAAGGGCGACCTCGCCGCCTGTCTGGCCTGGGCCGGCGACGTCGTCCAGCTCAAGATCGACAACCCCGACATCGAGTTCGCCATCCCGGACAGCGGCTACCTCACCTCGACGGACAACCTCCTGATCCCCAACAAGGCGCGCCACAAGCGCAACGCGGAGCGGCTCATCGACTACTACTACGAGCCGAAGCCGGCCGCCCGCCTCGCCGCGTACATCAACTACGTGTGCCCCGTGGACGGAGTGCGCGAGGAGCTCGCGAAGCTCGACAAGAAGGCCGCGCACAACCCGCTGATCATCCCCGACAAGGAGATGGCCGCGAAGTCCCACGGCTTCCGCTCCCTCACGCCGAAGCAGGAGTCGGCGTACGAGGAGAAGTTCGCGAAGCTCACCGGTTCCTGACCCGCCAGGGCGCCCCCACCGCCTCTGCCCCGACCCGTCCCCGCAGGCCCCCCTCGACCCCTGGACGCACCATGACGACGACACCACACGGCGGCGACGTACGCCTCACCGGGATCAGCAAGACCTACGGCTCCTTCACGGCCGTCCACCCGCTCGATCTCACCGTGCCGCAGGGCTCCTTCTTCGCCCTCCTGGGCGCGTCGGGCTGCGGCAAGACCACGACGCTCCGCATGATCGCGGGGCTCGAGGAGCCGAGCTCCGGGACCGTCCGCCTCGGCGACCAGGACGTCACCGGCCTCCCGCCGTACAAGCGGCCGGTGAACACCGTCTTCCAGTCGTACGCGCTCTTCCCGCACCTCGACATCTTCGAGAACGTCGCCTTCGGTCTGCGCCGGCGCGGCATCAAGTCGGTGAAGAAGCAGGTCGAGGAGATGCTCGACCTCGTCCAGCTCGGCGAGCAGGCGCGCAAGAAGCCGCATCAGCTCTCCGGCGGCCAGCAGCAGCGCGTCGCCGTCGCCCGCGCCCTGATCAACCACCCCAAGGTGCTGCTCCTCGACGAGCCGCTCGGCGCCCTCGACCTCAAGCTGCGCCGCCAGATGCAGCTCGAACTCAAGCGCATCCAGACCGAGGTGGGCATCACCTTCGTGCATGTCACGCACGACCAGGAGGAGGCCATGACCATGGCCGACACGGTCGCCGTGATGAACGCGGGCCGCGTCGAGCAGCTCGGCGCCCCCGCCGACCTCTACGAGAACCCGCGCACCACGTTCGTCGCCAACTTCCTCGGCACGTCCAACTTCATCGAGGCCGAAGTCGGCGGCAAGAGCGGCGACGACCTCGTACTGAAAGCAGGGGACGGCAAGTTGGTGCTGCCCGCCGCCCGATGTACCGCCGCGACCGCCACCGGCGGCAAGGTCCTCGTCGGCGTCCGCCCCGAGAAGATCTCCCTCACGCACGCCGACGACGCGGGCGAGATACCCGCCGGGCGCAACCGCATCACCGGCCGCATCGCCGACTCCAGCTTCATCGGCGTCTCCACCCAGTACGTCGTCGACAGCCCGCTGTGCGACTCCTTCGAGGTGTACGCCCAGAACATCGAGCGCGACACCCGCCTCGTCCCCGGCGCCGAGGTCGTCCTGCACTGGAACCCCGCGCACACCTTCGGCCTCGACGCCGCTCAGGACGCCGACGCGGGCGTGGAGAAGGTCGAGGAGGACCCGGCCGCATGACGACCACCCTCACCGACGCGCCCCCGAGCGCCCCCGAACCCGCCCCGGAAAAGACCCCCCGCAAGCCCCGCAGGCGCGGCCGCCTCGTCCCCTACTGGCTGCTGCTGCCCGGCATCCTCTGGCTGCTCGTCTTCTTCGCGCTGCCGCTGGTCTACCAGGCGTCGACGTCCGTCCAGACCGGCTCCCTCGAAGAGGGCTACAAGGTCACCTGGCACTTCGCCACCTACTGGGACGCGGCGGTCGAGTACTGGCCGCAGTTCCTGCGCTCCGTGCTGTACGCGGGCTGCGCCACCGTGCTGTGCCTGCTGCTCGGCTACCCGCTCGCGTATCTCATCGCGTTCCGCGCGGGCCGCTGGCGCAACCTCATCCTCGTCCTGGTCATCGCGCCGTTCTTCACCAGCTTCCTCATCCGCACGCTGGCCTGGAAGACGATCCTCGCGGACGGCGGCCCGGTCGTCGGCGCCCTCAACACACTGCACATCCTGGACGTCACGAGCTGGCTCGGCGCCACCGACGGCGACCGGGTCCTCGCCACCCCGCTCGCGGTGGTCTGCGGACTCACGTACAACTTCCTGCCGTTCATGATCCTGCCGCTCTACACCTCGCTGGAGCGCATCGACGGCCGGCTGCACGAGGCGGCGGGCGACCTCTACGCCAGGCCGTCCACGACCTTCCGCAAGGTGACGTTCCCGCTCTCCATGCCGGGCGTCGTCTCCGGCACCCTGCTCACCTTCATCCCGGCGGCGGGCGACTACGTCAACGCCGATCTGCTCGGCTCCACCGACACACGCATGGTCGGCAACGTCATCCAGACGCAATTCCTGCGCATTCTGGATTACCCGACGGCCGCCGCGCTCTCCTTCATCCTGATGGCCGCGATCCTCTTCATGGTCACCTTCTACATCCGCAAGTCCGGGACGGAGGATCTCGTCTGATGGCGCTCGTACGCTGGTTCCGGCGCAATCTCGTGGTGATAGCGGGACTCCTGACGCTCGCCTATCTGCTCCTTCCGAACGTGATCGTCACGGTCTTCTCCTTCAACAAGCCCAAGGGCCGCTTCAATTACGCCTGGCAGGAATTCTCGCTCGACGCCTGGAAGAACCCCTGCGGCGTCGCCGACATGTGCGGATCGCTCTCGCTCAGCCTGCAGATCGCGGCGTGGGCGACGCTCGGCGCGACCGTGCTCGGCACGATGATCGCCTTCGCGCTCGTCCGCTACCGCTTCCGCGCGCGCGGCGCCGTGAACTCGCTGATCTTCCTGCCGATGGCGATGCCCGAGGTCGTGATGGCCGCCTCGCTGCTCACGCTCTTCCTCAACATGGGCGCCCAGCTGGGCTTCTGGACCATCCTCATCGCCCACATCATGTTCTGCCTGAGCTTCGTGGTGACCGCCGTGAAGGCGCGCGTGATGTCGATGGACCCGCGTCTGGAGCAGGCGGCACAGGACCTGTACGCGGGCCCGGTGCAGACCTTCGTCCGGGTGACGCTGCCGATCGCCGCCCCCGGAATCGCGGCGGGCGCACTGCTCGCCTTCGCGCTCTCCTTCGACGACTTCATCATCACGAACTTCAACGCGGGCTCCACTGTGACGTTCCCCATGTTCGTCTGGGGATCCGCGCAGCGGGGCACGCCCGTTCAAATCAATGTGATCGGTACCGCGATGTTCCTCGTCGCCGTTCTCCTGGTGGTCGGCGGAATGCTGATCAGCAGGCGCCGCAACAAGCAAGCACAATAGGCTTTCTGAAGGAGTTGGAAATCATGGCCCCAAGTGCCATGCTGCCCATTCCTGGGGGCAGCGCCCCCGGACCCCACGGTTGGACCACTTCTCTCGCCGACGCCCAGCCGATGTCCTTCTGGCTGGACGACCCCGGCAAGCCGCACCCCGAACCCGCCCTCACCGGCGACGAGCAGTGCGATCTGCTCGTCGTCGGCGGCGGCTACAGCGGGCTGTGGAGCGCGCTCATCGCCAAGGAGCGCGACCCGCACCGCGACGTGGTGCTCCTGGAGGGCCGCGAGACGGGCTGGGCCGCCTCCGGCCGCAACGGCGGCTTCTGCGCCGCCTCCCTCACCCACGGCATCGGCAACGGCCTGGCCCGCTGGCCCGGCGAGATCGAGCGTCTCGAGGAGCTCGGCACCCGCAACCTCGACGAGATCGAGGCCGCCGTCAAGCGCTACTCCATCGACTGCGACTTCGAGCGCACCGGCGAGATCGACGTCGCCACCCAGCCCCACCAACTCGACGAACTCCACGAGATGTACGAGGAGATGGCCGCCCTCGGCCTCGCCGGAGGCAGCGAGCTCCTGGACGCGGAGCAGCTGCGCGCGCACGTCGACTCGCCGACCTTCCTCGGCGGCCTCTGGGACCGCGAGGGCGTCGCCATGCTGCACCCGGCGAAGCTGGCCTGGGGCCTCAAGCGGGCCTGCATGGCGGCGGGCGTCCGCTTCTACGAGCACACGCCGGCCCTCCAACTCGCCCGCTCCGGCGGGGGGATGGCCGTCCGCACCCCCTACGGCCGGGTCTTCGCCCGCCAGGTGGCGCTCGCCACGAACATCTTCCCGTCGCTGGTCAAGCGCGTCCGCGCATACACCGTCCCGGTCTACGACTACGCCCTGATGACCGAGCCGCTCAGCGACGAGCAGCTGGCCGCCATCGGCTGGCGGGGCCGCCAGGGCCTCGGCGACGCGGCCAACCAGTTCCACTACTTCCGCCTCTCCGCCGACAACCGCATCCTGTGGGGCGGTTACGACGCGATCTATCCGTACGGCGGCAAGGTCCGCGCCGAGTACGACCACCGCCCCGAGACCTACGCCAAGCTCGCCGGGCACTTCTTCACCTGCTTCCCGCAGCTGGAGGGCGTCCGCTTCACGCACGCGTGGGGCGGCGCGATCGACACCTGCTCGCGCTTCTCGGCGTTCTTCGGCACGGCGCACCAGGGGCGCGTCGCGTACGCGGCGGGCTACACCGGCCTCGGCGTCGGGGCCACCCGCTTCGGCGCCGACGTGATGCTGGACCTGCTGTCGGGGGAGAGCACCGAGCGCACCTCGCTGGAGATGGTGCGCACGAAGCCGCTGCCGTTCCCGCCGGAGCCGTTCGCGTGGACGGGCGTCGCGCTGACGAAGTGGTCGCTGGCCCGGGCCGACGAGAACGGCGGCCGCCGCAACCTCTGGCTCAAGGCGATGGACAAGGCGGGCCTGGGCTTCGACAGCTGACGCACGCTCACCGGCCAACGGCACCCTCCGGCGTACGCCGTCCCGGCCGCTGTGACCCGTCGCACTACCAACAAGTAGCCGAACCCGCGTAATGATCGGGCCCGGACTCCCTCTCCCTCGTGACACGCAGTGCCGTCACACAGGAAAGGGAGGTCACGCCATGACGGGCTCGGAGACCAAATCGGCGGTCGAGTGGCTGGTTTCGGTGGCGCCGGATCCGGAGAGCTGCCGCTGGGAGTGGGAGCGCAACCCCCTCGGGGTGGCCCTGCTCCCGGCCGGCAGGCTCTGGGACGTGCTGATCCTGCCCGGCGAACTCGGCTACCCCACGCTGGACGTGCTCACCCGCTGCCTCGACCGGCCCGGGCCGGTGCTCGCCGACTTCGGGGACGAGCGGATGGGCTTCTTCGTGCCGGCCGGGACAGTCGCGCGCTGGGTCGGCACGGGCGTCCGCGGGGCCGGGCGCGGGACGTGGATCGTCGTCCCGTATCCGGGGCGGACCACGGGCGGCGTCCGCTGGCTGATCCCGCCGGACGGCGCCGGCACCCTGACGGACCCGGCGCTCCTCGAACTCGCGATGCACGAGGCGGCGGCGGGGCTCGCCCGGGACGGGAAAGAGGCGACGGAGAGGAAAGAGGCGAAGAAGGCGACACGGAGCGACAAGGGCACCGACTGAGCTGCCGGAACCCTTGACAACTTAATTGGTCTGGACCAAGTTGGGCGCGCGCCACCCTCCCATCCCCCCATGCCCGGAGGCAGTTGTGGACCGCTCGCGCTTCAACCGATCCCGCGCCAGACGTCTCACCGTGGCCACCGCCGCGGCCCTCGCGCTCGCCTCGTCCGGCCTGCTGGCCACCACCGACGCATCCGCGCAGGGCGATTCCGCGCCGGCTTCCGCCGCGGCCGCGGGCAGTCACACCCTCGTCGGCTATCTGCACACCAGCTTCGCCAACGGGTCCGGCTACACGCGCCTCGCCGACGTCCCCGACAGCTGGGACATCATCGACCTCGCCTTCGGCGAACCGACCTCGGCGACCTCGGGCGACATCCGCTTCGGCCTCTGCCCCCAGACCGAGTGCCCGAACGTGGAGACCAAGGACGAGTTCAAGGCGGCCGTGAAGGCCAAGCAGGCGCAGGGCAAGAAGGTGCTCATCTCCATCGGCGGCCAGAACGGCCAGGTGCAGCTGACCACCACCGCGGCCCGCGACGCCTTTGTCTCCTCCGTCTCCGCGATCATCGACGAGTACGGACTCGACGGCCTCGACATCGACTTCGAGGGCCACTCGCTCTCTCTGAACGCCGACGACACGGACTTCAAGAACCCGAAGACCCCGGCGATCGTGAACCTGATATCGGCGGTCAAGTCCCTGAAGGCGAAGTACGGTTCGGGCTTCACGCTCACCATGGCGCCGGAGACCTTCTTCGTGCAGCTCGGCTACCAGTACTACGGCACCGGCAAGTGGGGCGGCCAGGACCCGCGCGCGGGCGCGTACTTGCCCGTCATCCACGCCCTGCGCGACGACCTCACGCTGCTGCACGTCCAGGACTACAACTCCGGCCCCATCATGGGCCTGGACAACCAGTACCACTCCATGGGCGGCGCGGACTTCCACATCGCGATGACCGACATGCTGCTCACCGGCTTCCCGGTCGCGGGCGACACCAACAACGTCTTCCCGGCGCTGCCGCCCGAGAAGGTCGCCATCGGCATGCCCGCCTCCACCAACGCGGGCAACGGCCACGTCGCCCCCGCCGAGGTGAACAAGGCCCTGAACTGCCTCACCAAGAAGACCGACTGCGGCTCCTACCAGACCCACGGCACCTGGCTCGGGCTCGCCGGCCTGATGACGTGGTCGGTCAACTGGGACCGCTACAACAACTGGGAATTCCAGAAGAACTTCGACCAGTACTTCGGCCGATCCTCCGGCTGAGAGTCACCGGATGAGGTGCCCTGTGTGGCATGACCACGATGAGGAACCCGAAGACCCGAAGAGCGGAAGACACCTGCTGCCGGCCGCGGTCCTGAATTCACCGACCCGGGCATCCTCGGCCCCGAGAACAAGAGCAGGACCGTCCCGATGCGCACCGAGTTCCGCGTCCGCTCCCACGACCGGCACACGGTCGACCTCTGCTTCACGCCGCCCGGTCAGAAGGAGCGCCTTGTGGACCGAGTCGAGTACATGCGAGTGCCGTGACCTGGAGCAGCATCACGCACAGGCACCAGCTGCCGATCACGTCCAGGGGCCAGTGGTAGCCGCGGCGCACCAGGCCGAGACCGATCCCGGCGTTCAACAGGACGCAGCCGATGACCAGTTCGCGCCGTAGGTACGCACTGCGCACCAGCGGCAGCACCACCAGCGCACAGGCCCCGTAGGCGACGGCCGCGGTCGCCGCGTGGCCCGAGGGGTAGAAGCCGCCGTGGCCGTCCATCCCGGGCGGCCCCGGCCGGTCGACGAGGGCCTTGAGCGGGGCGACGAGGAGCGGCACCGCGGCCATGGCCAGGGCGGCGGCGACCGGCGGCAGCCACCACCGGGACGTCCCCTCGCGCCACCCCCGCCAGGCCGTGTACGCGAGGACGGCGGCCAGCACCGGAACGGCGACCGTCATGTTGCCGAGGTCGGACAGGAACTCGGCGGCGCGGTCCGGGAGGCGGCTGTCGACGAGCGCGCGCCCGGCCCGCTCGTCCGCGTGCCGCAGCGGGCCGTCGACGACGACCTGCCAGGTGGCGAGTGCGAAGAGGGCGGCGCAGAGGCCGAAGAGAGTGAGAAAGGCAGTCGGCCATCCCGGAACAGGGGGGGTAGTTCCGGGATGGCCGACCTGATCGGGCTGCCGCGCGCCCCGGGGGGTTTGGGGCGGGCGGCCATCCGATCGGTGAGGAGTTCCGGAGCGCGAGGCTCCGGGTGTGTGCGCAATGGCACGACCAGGGCGGGGCTGGGGAGGCTCCGTCCCGGCGTCACCCACAGTCCCCTGTGGGCGGGGTGTTTCTCTCATCTGCAGAAACCGTACGGCAGGCGGCGGGGGCCCGACAGGCGGAACAGCATCCCGTCATGGGGCTCGCACACGTTCTTCACAGGCCCTGACGGTCACCCCAGGTCACGGCGTTCTCACCGCGTGGGGTCCGCACACGTCAGGGCGCGTTCCGGCGCTTGCGGAGCCGTTTCGGGCGCCGCTCGTCGTCGTGCGTCACAGGCCCGCGAGGGCGGTCTCCAGGATGTCCAGGCCCTCGTTCAGGAGGTCCTCGCCGATGACCAGCGGGGGCAGGAAGCGCAGCACGTTCCCGTAGGTGCCGCAGGTCAGGACCAGGAGGCCCTCCTGGTGGCACGCCTTGGCGAGCGCGGCGGTCGCCTCCGCGTTCGGCTCCTTGGCGGCGCGGTCCTTGACCAGCTCGATGGCGATCATGGCGCCGCGGCCCCGGATGTCGCCGATGATCTCGTACTTCTCCGCCATGGCGGCCAGGCGGGCCTTCATGGTCGACTCGATCGCCTTGGCCCTGGCGTTGAGGTCCAGCTCCTTCATGGTCTCGATGGCGCCGAGCGCGCCCGCGCAGGCCACCGGGTTGCCGCCGTAGGTGCCGCCGAGGCCGCCCGCGTGGGCGGCGTCCATGATCTCGGCGCGGCCGGTCACGGCGGCGAGCGGAAGCCCGCCCGCGATGCCCTTGGCCGTCGTGATCAGGTCCGGGACGATGCCCTCGTCCTCACACGCGAACCACTGGCCCGTACGGCAGAAGCCGGACTGGATCTCGTCGGCGACGAAGACGATGCCGTTGGCGTTCGCGAACTTCACGATCTCCGGCAGGAAGCCCTTGGCGGGCTCGATGAAGCCGCCCTCGCCGAGGACCGGCTCGATGATGATCGCGGCGACGTTCTCGGCGCCGACCTGCTTGGAGATCATGTCGATCGCCTGGGCGGCGGCCTCGGGACCGGCGTTCTCGGCGCCGGTCGGCCAGCGGTAGCCGTAGGCGACCGGGACACGGTAGACCTCGGGTGCGAACGGCCCGAAGCCGTGCTTGTACGGCATGTTCTTCGCCGTCAGCGCCATCGTCAGGTTGGTGCGGCCGTGGTAGCCGTGGTCGAAGACGACGACGGCCTGGCGCTTGGTGTGGGCGCGGGCGATCTTGACGGCGTTCTCGACGGCCTCGGCGCCGGAGTTGAACAGGGCCGACTTCTTGGCATGGTCGCCCGGCGTCAGCTCGGCGAGCTGCTCGGCGACGGCCACGTAGCCCTCGTACGGCGTGACCATGAAGCAGGTGTGGGTGAAGTCGGCCAGCTGCGCCGACGCCCGGCGCACGACGGCCTCGGCGGAGGCGCCGACGGAGGTCACGGCGATGCCGGAGCCGAAGTCGATGAGGCGGTTGCCGTCGACGTCCTCGATGATGCCGCCGCCCGCACGGGCCGCGAACACGGGCAGCACCGAGCCCACGCCCCCGGCGACGGCGGCGGTCCTGCGGGCCTGCAGCTCCTGCGACTTGGGGCCGGGGATGGCGGTGACGACGCGGCGCTCCTGCGGAAGTGCGGTCATGAGGGGCTCCCTGGGGGTCGTGCGAAGGGGGGCGATGACGGTGATGACGGGGAAGACGGCGACGCGCGATCACGGGACGATACGGACGCATCGGCTTCCTTCTTCGCAGGCTAGGGGTGAGGTGGGGGAGCGGGCATGCTCCATCAGGGAGTTGTTGAGAGTGTCGGTTGTCCGCCGTGGACATAGCAGGGGCACTAGATTGACCCGCGAACCAGCAGAGCGGCAGGTCAGGGGGCAAGGGCCATGGAACCCGAGGGCACGCAGGACGCACGTGGCACACATGCCACTCCGGTGCCGCCGCCCCGGCCCGCGCGGGCGCCGGGAGAGATGGTGCCGGGGGTGCCGCCGAGACCGGACGGGGCCGCGTTCCTGACGTGGCTGCGGACGCCGCGGCCGAAGGCTGCGCCGGGGGTGTGGCGGTTCGGGCATGTGGCGCGGCCGGAGCAGGAGCCCGAGCTCATCCCCTCGCGACAGTTGCTGAGCGGGGCGCTGATCGCGTTCCTCGTGGGGTGGCTGGTGTGGTCGCTGCTGTGGAACGGGTACCTGGGCGGCTGGTGGGTGGTGCCGATCGAGCTGCTGTTGCCCGACTCCTGGATCTACGGCCAGGGCAGGGTCGGCAACGCCTTCGTCTGGTACGGCTACTACACCGTCATCGCCCTCATCATCATGATCGGCGTCGGCAAGCTCGGCCGCTGGGGCGAGGTCTGGCGCCGCTTCGTCCTGCCCCGCTTCCGCCGCCCCGCCCCGCAGGCCCCGCCCCCACCGCCCGAGGAAGACCCCGCCCAATGGCCCCAGCTCCGGGCCGCGGGCGCCGACGCGGTGGCCGACCGGCTCGCCGCGGACGCCGGGGCCGGGCTCATGCGCGACATCGACCACGCCCGCATCGCCCGCGCCTGGGCCTCCGTGCGGGCCGGGCGCAACACCCTCGCCGCCTTCGGCGAGGCCGTGCGCCGCGACGGCGCCGCCGCCTGCGCGCACCCCTCCGGCGACCGCGACCTGCCCGCCCGCGCCGCCCGCCACGACCTGGTCACCGCGCAGGTCCGCCTCGGCCGCACCGCCGACGACCCGCGCAACCCGTACGCGTACCGGGGCGCGGGTCTCGGCATCGGCCCCGACGTCCTCGGGACGTCCCTGCTCGCCGTCGGGCCCGCGGGCTCCGGCAAGACCGGCTCCGTCGTCTGGCCGCTCGCCGAGTCGCTCTGCCTCCAGGCGCTCGCCGGGCGGGCCGCCGTCGTGGTGGTCGGCGCCGCGGGCGCGGGCCTCGGCCCCGTCGACGCCTACGACGTGGTGATCCGCCTCGGCCACCCCGAGTCCGTCTACGACCTCGACCTGTACGGCGGCGCGAGCGACCCCGACGAGGCCGCGGCCGTGCTCGCCGAGGGCCTCGTCGGAGACCTCGCCGA
This sequence comes from Streptomyces sp. NPDC059009, assembly GCF_042740175.1. Classification (NCBI taxonomy): domain Bacteria; kingdom Bacillati; phylum Actinomycetota; class Actinomycetes; order Kitasatosporales; family Streptomycetaceae; genus Streptomyces; species Streptomyces sp. NPDC059009. The sequence goes on from NZ_JBHYJB010000009.1 coordinate 183,756, forward strand.
ACCGCACCCCGGCGCCGACAGCCGCCGCTCCACGACGGTGCTCGCCCAGCTCCTCGGGCCCTTCCGCGCGGTCCACGGCCGCTTCCCCTCCGTACCGGAGCTGCGGGCCCTGCTCGAGGGCGCGCCCGGTCCGCTCGGTGCGCTCCGCAAGGCCCTCGAGGACGCCGGGCAGGACGCCATGCTCCGTGAACTCGACGCGCGGGAACGGCAGTTGGGGCACCTGGGGGACGCGGGGGTGCTGCTCGCGGACCGGGTGGCGCTGCTCGACCGGCCCGCGTTCGCCCCGTTCTTCAACACCTCCGACGGCCCGGAGAGCGGGCGGCCCTTCTCGCTGCGCGCCCTCGACCACCCGGTGCGGGTCCGCATCGACCTGCCCGAGCGCGGCCACGCGGACGCCTCCCGCATCCTGGCCCGGCTGATCCTCGCCCAGTTCACGTCGAGCGCCGCCGTCCGCGAGGACCGCTCGCTCTTCGCCTGCCTGGTCCTCGACGACGCGACGGGCACGATCACGCCCGAGTCCGTGCGCGCGGTCCAGCGCCTTCGCTCCGCCAACGCCGGGGTCGTCCTCACCCTGCGCACCCTCGACGACGCACCCCGGCCGCTGCGCACCCCGCTGCTCGGCGCGATCGGCTGCCGGATGGCGCTGTCCGGACTCACCCCGTGGGACGGGCAGGACTTCGCGGAGGTCTGGGGCAAGGAGTGGACCGAGACGCGGGACGTCACCGACCGGCAGATCATCGCCGAGACCCCGCTGGGCAAGACGGTGCACGTGCTGCGCAAGGTGATCACCGGCAACCACGCGACGGCCCGCGCGGTCACCGTCCGCCAGGTCGAGCGCGAGCGCTGGTCCGCCTCCGAACTGGCGCACGGGGTACCGCCGGGCCACGCGGTGCTCTCGCTGCGCGACGTGCGCGGGGAACACGCGCCCCCGCTACTGGTGGACCTGCGGGGCTGAGCGGGCGGTGGATCTGCGGGGCTGAGTGGGTGGTGGGCCTGCGGGGCTGAGCGGGCGTCAACAGGGAGAGGACAGGTACCCGGCATTCGGTCTTGTCGGCACCGTACGGTGAGGCAGAATCAACACAGGTCGTTCATACGGACCGGCCAAAAGATCCACATCCCGGGCGCCCGCCTCCACGGACGGCCGGGAACGGCACCCGGACGACCCGCCCCGCCCGCCCCGCCCGCCCCACCAGCCGCCACCTGAAGGCCCCATGCCGCCCACGCTCGCCTCGCTCGTCCACCACTCCGCGCTGAAGCTGACCGTGCGCGCGGGCGAGGAACGCCTGGACACCCCCGTGCGCTGGGCCCACGCCAGCGAACTCACCGACCCCGTGCCCTACATGGAGGGCGGCGAGCTCCTCCTGATCACCGCGCTCAAGCTGGACGCGGAGGACCCGGAGGCCATGCGGCGCTATGTGAAGCGGCTCTCGGACGCGGGCGTGGTGGGGCTCGGCTTCGCCGTCGGCGTGCACTACGCGGACATCCCGAAGGCCCTCGTCGACGCGGCCGCCGAGGTGGACCTGCCGCTCATCGAGGTGCCGCGCCGCACCCCGTTCCTCGCCATCAGCAAGGCCGTCTCCGCCGCCATCGCCGCCGAGCAGTACAAGGCGGTCACGGCGGGCTTCGCCGCCCAGCGCGAGCTCACCCGGCAGGCCCTGAGCGGCGGCCCGGAAGGGCTCCTCGGCGCGCTCGCCGCGCAGGTCGACGGCTGGGCCGCGCTGTACGACGCCTCGGGCGCCGTCGTCGCCACCGCCCCCGAGTGGGCCGGGCGCCGCGCCGCCAAGGTCACCCCGGACGTGGAGCGGCTGCGCGACCGGCCCGCGCCCGCGAGCTCCGTCGTCGCGGGCGCCGAGGACCGCGTCGAGCTGCACTCGCTGGGCACGGGACGCCGCCCGCGGGCCGCGCTCGCCGTCGGCACGGCGTCCACCCTCGGCACCGCCGAGCGGTACGCGGTGCACTCCGCGATCGCACTCCTCACCCTCACCACGGAGCGCTCCCGCTCCCTCCACGCGGCCGAGCAGCGCATCGGCTCGGCCGTGGTGCGGATGCTGCTCGCGGGCGAGCCGGACCACGCGCGCACAGTGGCGGGGGAGTTGTACGGGGGGCTGCTCGACGCCCCGTTCCGTCTGGTCGTCGCGGAGGTGGCGCCCGCGTCGTCGTCGGCGGTGGCGCGCGGGCTCGGCGACGTGTCCCCGGAGAGCGAGGCCACGCCCACCGCCTCGGCGGCGCTCGCGGCGGCCGACGCGCTGGGCGGCGACCCGCTCGCCGCGCTCGCCGACGTCGTGGAGGCCGCGGCCGCCCGTGCGGGCGAGTCCCTCCTGGTCGTCCCGTACGGGGAACGGCTCGTCCTCCTCGTCGTGGACGCGGGCACGGCGGCGCGGGCCGTCGTCGAGTACGCCCAGGCCCTGGAGGCGGCGCGCGCGTCCGTGCCGGAGCAGGCCGCGGGCGACGACGCCGAGCTGATCATGGGCCTGTCGGCCCCGTCCGGACCCATCGCCGCCGCGACGGCCTACAAGCAGGCCGTCCAGGCCCTCTCCGTCGCCCGCCGCCGCGGCCGCGCCCTCGTCGAGCACGAGGAACTCGCGGCGGGCTCGGTCCTGCCCCTCCTCGCCGACGACGCGGTACGGGCGTTCGCGGACGGGCTGCTGCGGGCGCTGCACGAGCACGACGCGACGGGCCGCGGCGACCTGGTCGCGTCCCTGCGCGCCTGGCTCTCGCGGCACGGCCAGTGGGACGCGGCGGCGGCGGACCTCGGGGTGCACCGGCACACGCTGCGCTACCGGATGCGGCGGGTCGAGGAGATCTTGGGCCGCTCCCTGGACGACCCGGACGTACGGATGGAGCTGTGGCTGGCCTTGAAGACGACATCGACGGCGACCGAATGAGCCCGTCCGGCGTTTGAGGACGAGGCCGTCCAGGCCGATACGGGGATCTAGGGCCTGTCCGGCGGATCAGGCCGCATGATTCCGAGCTGTGCCGTCCGTCGCTGGTGAGCGGGCTGTGGTGCGTCGAGATGCAAGGCGGAGGAGGGCGACAACGCGGAGCGTTGGCAACCGACGACAACGCCGCAGATCGGCGTGGAACAGCCCGCGACCGCGGCAAGATCCGCCGGACAGGCCCTAGGGGCGAAGCCCCAGGAAGGGCGCCTCAGGGGCGACGGAGTCGCCTTTTCGGGAAGGGGCGGGGCTGGGGAAAGTGCCAATCCGGCGCGCGCCCCGACCCCAACGCTCCGCCCCGGACAAACGCCACCCCACCCCTCCACCCCTACGGTGGAAAACGTACGCAGCACGCCACACCTCCGCGGAAGGGCCGGGACTCGCTATGACTTCCATCCACGCCTTCTGGCTCGCCGGTCGCCAGACCACCGGCGAGACCACTCTCGACGTCACCTCGCCCTGGGACGGGCGCCTCGTCGCCCAGGCCGCCGTTCCGACCGACGCCCAGGTCGAGGAGGCCGTCGCCGCCGCGTACGCGGTGCGTGAGGAGTTCGCCGCCACCCCCGCGCACGTACGGGCCGCCGCCCTCGACCACGTGAGCCGCCGCCTCGTCGAGCGCACCGAGGAGATCGCACAGCTGATCTCCGCCGAGAACGGCAAGCCCATCAAGTGGGCCCGCGGCGAAGTCGGCCGAGCCGTCTCGGTGTTCCGGTTCGCCGCCGAGGAGGCCCGCCGGTTCAACGGCGGCGAGGCGCAGCGCCTCGACACCGACGCCGGCGGCCAGGGGCGCCTCGCCTTCACGCGCCGCTTCCCCAAGGGCGTCGTCCTCGGCATCGCGCCCTTCAACTTCCCGCTGAACCTCTGCGCCCACAAGGTCGCCCCGGCCCTCGCCGTCGGCACGCCGATCATCCTCAAGCCCGCCCCGGCGACCCCCCTGTCCGGCCTCCTCATCGGCGAGCTCCTCGCCGAGACCGAGCTGCCCGCCGGGTCCTGGTCCGTGCTGCCCGTCGCCAACGACAAGATGCCCGAACTCGTCCAGGACGAGCGGCTTCCCGTCATCTCCTTCACGGGCTCCGACAAGGTCGGCTACCAGATCCTGGACTCGGTGCCGCGCAAGCACTGCACCCTGGAGCTCGGCGGCAACGGCGCGGCCGTGGTCCTCGACGACTTCTCCTCGGACGAGGACCTGGACTGGGCGGCCGCACGCATCGCGACGTTCTCCAACTACCAGGGCGGCCAGTCCTGCATCTCCGTGCAGCGGGTGATCGCGGACGCCTCCGTGTACGAGCGCCTGGTGCCGCGCGTCGTGAAGGCCGTCGAGGGCCAGGTCACCGGCGACCCGTCGGACCCGAAGACCGACGTCGGCCCGCTGGTCAGCGAGGACGCCGCCAAGCGCGTGGAGTCCTGGGTCGACGAGGCCGTCAAGGCGGGCGCGCAGGTCCTCGTGGGCGGCAAGCGCGACGGTGCCGCGTACGCGCCGACCGTGCTCGCCGACGTGCCGGCCGACGTCACGATCGCCTGCGAGGAGGTCTTCGGCCCGGTCCTCACGCTGAAGAAGGTGGACGGCGAGCAGGCCGCCTTCGACGCCGTCAACGACTCCAAGTACGGCCTCCAGGCAGGGGTGTTCACGCACGACCTGCAGGCCGCCTTCCGTGCCCACCGCGCCCTGGAGGTCGGCGGCGTGGTCATCGGCGACGCCCCGTCCTACCGCGCCGACCAGATGCCGTACGGCGGCGTCAAGCAGTCCGGCGTCGGCCGCGAGGGCGTCCGCTTCGCGATGGACGACTACACGTACGAGCGCGTCATGGTGCTCACGGGCCTCGACCTCTGAGAGCCCGCCTCTGAGAGTCCGCGGCACCCAGAAGGAGACGGCCGGAGCCCGCTGTGCGGGGGCTCCGGCCGTTTCCGTGCGCGAGCCCGGACTCCGGTGGTCCGGCCGCGCGCGAGGGGTGGTCGACTCCGGTGGAATCGGGTACATACGGACGAGTAGCACCGCCCGGTAACGGCAACGGCGGTGCTCCCCCCATCCGACCGCGGCGAGGAGAACCCCTCATGACCGCACCACAGGACACCCCACGGGTCACGGAGCGCGAGGCGCGCCAGGTCGCCGAGGCCGCCCGCGAGCAGGACTGGCGCAAGCCGAGCTTCGCCAAGGAGCTCTTCCTCGGCCGCTTCCGGCTCGACCTGATCCATCCGCACCCGCTGCCCGCCGACGAGGACGCGCGGCGCGGCGAGGAGTTCCTCACCAAGCTCCGGGACTTCTGCGAGACGAAGATCGACTCGGCCCGCATCGAGCGCGAGGCCCGCATCCCGGACGAGGTCGTGGGCGGCCTCAAGGAGCTCGGCGCCTTCGGCATGAAGATCGACACGAAGTACGGCGGGCTCGGCCTGACCCAGGTCTACTACAACAAGGCGCTCGCCCTCGTCGGCTCCGCGAGCCCCGCGATCAGCGCGCTGCTCTCCGCGCACCAGTCGATCGGCGTCCCCCAGCCGCTGAAGCTGTTCGGCACCCAGGAGCAGAAGGACACGTTCCTGCCGCGCTGCGCCCGCACCGACATCAGCGCCTTCCTGCTGACCGAGCCGGACGTGGGCTCGGACCCGGCCCGCCTGGCCACCACCGCGGTGCCGGACGGGGACGCGTACGTCCTGGACGGCGTGAAGCTGTGGACGACGAACGGCGTGGTCGCCGACCTCCTCGTCGTCATGGCCCGCGTCCCGAAGTCCGACGGCCACAAGGGCGGCATCACGGCCTTCGTCGTCGAGGCGGCGGCCGAGGGCGTCACCGTCGAGAACCGCAACGCCTTCATGGGCCTGCGCGGCCTGGAGAACGGCGTGACCCGCTTCCACCGGGTCCGCGTCCCCGCCGCCCACCGCATCGGCCCCGAGGGCGCCGGCCTCAAGATCGCCCTCACCACCCTCAACACCGGCCGCCTCTCGCTCCCCGCCACCTGCGTCGGCGCGGGCAAGTGGTGCCTGAAGATCGCCCGCGAGTGGACGGGCGCCCGCGAGCAGTGGGGCAAGCCGGTCGCGTTCCACGAGGCGGTGGGCGCCAAGATCTCCTTCATCGCGGCGACCACGTTCGCCCTGGAGGGCATGGTCGACCTGTCCTCGCAGATGGCCGACGAGGACCGCAACGACATCCGCATCGAGGCCGCCCTCGCCAAGCTGTACGGCTCCGAGATGGGCTGTCTGATGGCCGACGAGCTGGTCCAGATCCGCGGCGGCCGCGGCTTCGAGACCGCGGCGTCCCTCGCGGCGCGCGGCGAACGCGCCGTCCCCGCCGAGCAGATCCTGCGCGACCTGCGCATCAACCGCATCTTCGAGGGCTCGACGGAGATCATGCACCTCCTCATCGCCCGCGAGGCCGTCGACGCCCACCTGAAGGTCGCGGGCGACCTCATCGACCCCGACAAGTCCCTGTCCGACAAGGCCAGGGCGGGCGCGAAGGCGGGCGGCTTCTACGCCCGCTGGCTGCCGAAGCTGGTCGCGGGCCCCGGCCAACTCCCGCGCTCGTACGCGGAGTTCCACCCGGCGGGCCACGCCGACCTCTCCGGCCACCTCCGCTACGTGGAGCGCTGCGCCCGCAAGCTGGCCCGGTCCACCTTCTACGCCATGTCGCGCTGGCAGGGAAAGATGGAGACCAAGCAGGGCTTCCTCGGCCGGATCGTCGACATCGGCGCGGAGCTCTTCGCGATGAGCGCGGCCTGTGTGCGCGCCGAACTCCTGCGCACCACCGAGGAGTACGGCCGCGAGGCGTACCAGCTGGCCGACGCCTTCTGCCGGCAGTCCCGCATCCGCGTCGACGAGCTCTTCGGCCGCCTGTGGACCAACACCGACGACCTGGACCGCAAGGTCGTCAAGGGCGTCCTGTCGGGCACGTACACCTGGCTGGAGCAGGGCGTCGTCGACCCCAGCGGCGAGGGCCCCTGGATCGCCGACGCCACCCCGGGCCCCTCCACCAAGGAGAACGTCCACCGCCCCATCCGCTGACCCGGCCCACCCGGTACGCGAAGCCCTCTCCACGACGGCCCCCGGCCCTACGACCGAGCGGCGGTCCCCGTGGTCCCGTACGAGCGCCGCACGGGCCCCCGAGGCCGCCGTGGTCGCCCTGCTCGTCACCGCCCTGCGGCAGGGCGGCAGTTCACTGTGCGCGCCGCGGGCGGGGCGGGTACGGGTCCGTACCCGACGAGGTGGAGCGGGCGCGCGACGCCTGGCGCCGCGCGCTCCTCGAACGTGGCATCACGCCTTTCCTGCGCGCCCTGCCCGGTGACCTCGGCGAGCCCGGCGGCCCGGAAGCCCCCGGCGCCCGCACTTGGCACCCCCGCACCCGGCGCGGGCGCCACCCCTGGACCCCCGGCGCCCACGCCCCCCAGCACGACTCCGACAGACCGGATCCGGGGCGCCCTGTCCAATCCGCTCGGCGGCCAGGCAAGAATGGGGGGATGAGCGACAGCCCAGCCCCCCTCGCCGACCCGCATCTGGTCTTCGAACCCGCGGCCCCCTCCGGCACCTCCGGCCCCCGGGACCTCGTCATCCTCGGCTCCACCGGGTCGATCGGCACGCAGGCCATCGACCTGGTGCTGCGCAACCCCGACCGCTTCCGCGTGACCGGCCTCTCCGCCGCGGGCGGCCGGGTCGGCCTCCTCGCCGAGCAGGCCCGGCAGCTGCGGGTCCGCACGGTCGCGGTCGCCCGCGAGGACGTCGTGCCGGCGCTGCGGGAGGCGCTCAGCGGGCAGTACGCGGGCGAGCCGCTCCCCGAGATCCTGGCGGGCCCCGACGCCGCCACCGAACTCGCTGCCTCGCCCTGCCACACGGTCCTCAACGGCATCACCGGCTCCATCGGCCTGGCCCCCACGCTGGCCGCCCTCGAAGCGGGCCGCACCCTCGCGCTCGCCAACAAGGAGTCGCTGATCGTCGGCGGCCCCCTGGTCAAGGCGCTCGCCGAGCCGGGGCAGATCATCCCGGTCGACTCCGAGCACGCGGCCCTCTTCCAGTCGCTCGCCGCAGGCACCCGCGCCGACGTCCGCAAGCTCGTGGTGACCGCGTCCGGCGGCCCCTTCCGGGGACGTACGAAGGCCGGACTCGCCGATGTGACCCCCGAGGACGCCCTCGCCCACCCCACCTGGGCGATGGGCCCGGTCATCACCATCAACTCGGCGACGCTCGTCAACAAGGGACTCGAGGTCATCGAGGCCCACCTGCTGTACGACATCCCCTTCGACCGCATCGAGGTCGTCGTCCACCCGCAGTCGTACGTGCACTCCATGGTGGAGTTCACCGACGGCTCGACCCTCGCGCAGGCGACCCCGCCCGACATGCGCGGCCCGATCGCCATCGGCATCGGCTGGCCCGAGCGGGTCCCGGACGCGGCCCCGGCGTTCGACTGGACCAAGGCGTCCAGCTGGGAGTTCTTCCCGCTCGACACCGACGCGTTTCCGTCGGTCGGGCTCGCCCGGCACGTCGGGGAGCTCGCGGGCACGGCTCCGGCGGTGTTCAATGCGGCCAACGAGGAGTGCGTCGACGCGTTCTTGAAGGGCGCGCTGCCGTTCAACGGAATCATGGAGACCGTCACCGAGGTCGTCGCCGAGCACGGCACCCCGCGCAAGGGAACCTCCCTGACCGTCCCGGACGTCCTCGAAGCGGAGACCTGGGCACGCGCCCGGGCCCGCGAACTGACGGCGAAGGCGACCGCGGAGGCCCGTGCATGACGACCCTGATGATGATCCTCGGCATAGTCGTCTTCGTGGTCGGGCTGCTGTTCTCGATCGCCTGGCACGAGCTGGGCCACCTGTCGACGGCCAAGATGTTCGGCATCCGCGTCCCGCAGTACATGGTGGGCTTCGGGCCGACGATCTTCTCGCGCAAGAAGGGCGACACCGAGTACGGCATCAAGGCCATCCCGCTCGGCGGCTACATCCGCATGATCGGCATGTTCCCGCCGGGCCCGGACGGCAAGCTGGAGGCCCGCTCCACCTCTCCCTGGCGCGGCATGATCGAGGACGCCCGCTCGGCGGCCTTCGAGGAGCTCCAGCCGGGCGACGAGTCCCGCCTCTTCTACACGCGCAAGCCGTGGAAGCGCGTGATCGTGATGTTCGCGGGCCCGTTCATGAACCTGATCCTCGCCGTGGCGATCTTCCTCGGCGTGATGATGACGTTCGGTATCAGCACCCAGACGACCTCGGTCGGCAAGGTCTCGGACTGCGTCATCCAGCAGAGCGAGAACCGCACCACGTGCGAGAAGGGCGACAAGCAGGCGCCCGCCAAGGCCGCGGGCCTCAAGGCCGGGGACAAGATCGTCGCCTTCCAGGGCAAGCCCGTCGACGACTGGTCGGCGCTGCAGTCCAAGATCCGCGAGACCGTCGGCCCGGCCACCCTCACCGTCGAGCGCGACGGCAAGCAGCTGGACCTGCACGCCAACCTCATCAGGAACCAGGTCAGCAAGACCGACGGGGACGGCGGCTACGTCGAGGGCAAGTACGTCTACGCGGGCTTCCTCGGCTTCACCCCGGCGAGCGGCATCGTCCAGCAGTCCTTCGGCGACTCCGTGAACCGCATGGGCGACATGATGGAGAACGGCGTCGAGTCGATCATCGCGCTCCCCTCCAAGATCCCCGACCTGTGGGACGCGGCGTTCGGTGACGGCGAGCGCAAGCAGGACTCCCCGATGGGCGTGGTCGGCGCGGCCCGCGTCGGCGGCGACGTGTTCACCCTGGACATCCCGCCGGAGAACCAGATCGCGATGATGCTGTTCCTCATCGCGGGCTTCAACCTCTCGCTGTTCCTGTTCAACATGCTGCCCCTGCTGCCCCTGGACGGCGGGCACATCGCGGGCGCCGTCTGGGAGTCCCTGCGCCGCACCACGGCCAAGGTCCTCAGGCGGCCCGACCCGGGCCCGTTCGACGTGGCGCGGCTGATGCCGGTCGCCTATGTGGTGGCCGGAATCTTCATCTGCTTCACGATCCTGGTGCTCATCGCGGACGTGGTTAACCCAGTGAGAATTTCCTAGTTACGCGGTGTTTGCGGCGGTCGGCCATGCTTTGTGGTCGGCCGCCCACCATTGGGTGGACTTTGGGACGGGGTGTGCTGGGCCCTCCGCGGGTGCCGTAATCTCGAAACCCGGAGCCCGCCGATCCAGCCCGCCGATCTCCGGATCGACCTTGATCGACACTCCTTGATCCACACCTAGTGATCCACACTCTTGGGGATGCTCGCCAGATGACTGCCGTTTCGCTCGGAATCCCGTCCGTACCGACCAAGCTCGCCGACCGCAGGGTCAGCCGCAAGATCCAGGTCGGTTCGGTGGCCGTCGGCGGTGACGCACCGATCTCCGTGCAGTCGATGACGACGACGCGCACGTCCGACATCGGCGCCACGCTCCAGCAGATCGCCGAGCTCACCGCCTCCGGCTGCGAGATCGTGCGCGTCGCCTGCCCCACGCAGGACGACGCGGACGCGCTGGCCACGATCGCCCGGAAGTCCTCGATCCCGGTGATCGCCGACATCCACTTCCAGCCGAAGTACGTCTTCGCGGCGATCGACGCGGGCTGCGCCGCGGTGCGCGTCAACCCGGGCAACATCAAGCAGTTCGACGACAAGGTCAAGGAGATCGCGAAGGCCGCCAAGGACGCGGGCACCCCGATCCGCATCGGCGTCAACGCAGGCTCGCTGGACGCCCGCCTCCTGAAGAAGTACGGCAAGGCCACCCCGGAGGCCCTCGTCGAGTCCGCCCTCTGGGAGGCGTCCCTCTTCGAGGAGCACGACTTCCGCGACATCAAGATCTCGGTCAAGCACAACGACCCGGTCGTGATGGTCAACGCCTACCGCCAGCTCGCCGCGGCCTGCGACTACCCCCTGCACCTCGGCGTGACCGAGGCCGGCCCCGCCTTCCAGGGCACGATCAAGTCGGCGGTGGCCTTCGGCGCCCTCCTCTCCGAGGGCATCGGTGACACCATCCGCGTCTCCCTCTCCGCGCCCCCGGCCGAAGAGGTCAAGGTCGGCATGCAGATCCTGGAGTCGCTGAACCTGAAGCAGCGCCGCCTGGAGATCGTCTCCTGCCCCTCCTGCGGCCGCGCCCAGGTCGACGTCTACAAGCTGGCCGAAGAGGTCACCGCGGGCCTGGACGGCATGGAGGTCCCCCTCCGCGTCGCCGTCATGGGCTGCGTGGTGAACGGCCCCGGCGAGGCCCGCGAGGCCGACCTCGGCGTCGCCTCCGGCAACGGCAAGGGCCAGATCTTCGTCAAGGGCGAGGTCATCAAGACGGTCCCCGAGTCGAAGATCGTGGAGACCCTCATCGACGAGGCGATGAAGATCGCCGAGCAGATGGAGAAGGACGGAATCGCCTCCGGCGAGCCGCAGGTCTCGGTCGCGGGCTGACGCCTTCTTTTCGTACGCCCCATGGGTCCCGTCGCGGAACAGCGGCGGGACCTTCGCGTTCCTGCCCTGGAGTGCGGAAGGTCGCAGAGCAACGAGTGGGCGGGTGGGGAAATCCCGCCGCGAAGCGGCGAAAACACCACGACGAACGGTCGGCCGGACAACTGCTCAGGCGCCCCCAGGGCACAAGGCGCCCCCGCCAGGTAGGGTGCGGAGATCAGCAGACCGTATGGTGAGGCCCCCCCGTGTTGACGCAGACCACCACCAGGGTCCTCGAACCGAGTGACCTGGACGCAGCGCTCGCCGTGCTCGACCGCGAGCCGGTCGCCAACGCCTTCGTCACGGCCCGCGTCAAGATCGCCGGCCTCGACCCCTGGCGCCTCGGCGGCGAGATGTGGGGCTGGTACGAGGACGGCATGCTGGAGTCGCTCTGCTACGCGGGCGCCAACCTCGTCCCGATCTGCGCCACCCCCCGCGCCGTCCGCGGCTTCGCCGACCGCGCCCGCCGGGCCGGACGCCGCTGCTCCTCCATCGTCGGCCCCGCCGAAACCACCGCCCAGCTCTGGCAGCTGCTCGAACCGAGCTGGGGCCCGGCCCGCGAGGTCCGCGCCCACCAGCCGCTCATGGTCACCGACCGGCTCCCGGCGGGCGTCGCCCCCGACCCGTACGTCCGCCGCGTCCGCAAGGACGAGATGGACACGATCATGCCGGCCTGCGTCGCGATGTTCACCGAAGAGGTCGGCGTCTCCCCGCTGGCCGGCGACGGCGGCCTGCTCTACCAGGCGCGGGTGGCCGAACTCGTGGGCGCGGGGCGGTCGTTCGCGCGCCTCGACGAGAACGGCCGGGTGGTGTTCAAGGCGGAGATCGGCGCCGCCACCGCGCAGGCGTGCCAGGTGCAGGGCGTCTGGGTGGCCCCCGAGTACCGCGGCCGCGGCCTCGCCGCCCCCGGCATGGCGGCCGTCCTGCGCTACGCCCTCGCCGACGTGGCCCCCGTCGTCAGCCTCTACGTCAACGACTTCAACACGGCGGCCAGGGCGGCCTACCGGCGCGTGGGCTTCCAAGAGGTCGGCGCGTTCATGAGCGTCCTGTTCTGAGCGACCTGTTCCGAGCGGCGCGTACGCCCCGGTCGGAGAGTTCAGACGAGCAAGTCCGAACCCGCGCCCGCCCTCCGGGCGGACGACGCGGGTTCGGACTTACTCGTCTAGGGTTCGGCGCATGAGTGACGACGTGGTGATCGGGCCCCTCGACCTCGCCGCCCGTGTGGACGAGGCGCTGCGCGTGCAGGCCCTCGCCTTCGGGCTCGGCGACGACGAGGTCACCGTGCGCCGCACCATCGTGCTGCGCCACATCACCTACCCCGGCGCCCGCGCCCTCGGCGCCACCACCCGCGACGGCCGGCTCGTCGGCTTCGTCTACGGCATGCCCAACGACCGCGGCCACTGGTGGTCCACCGTCGTCGAGCCGTATCTGCGCGGCCAGAACCTGGACGGCTGGCTCGACGACGCCTTCGTCATCACCGAGCTGCACGTCCACCCCGGCTACCAGAACCGCGGCGTCGGCCGCGCCCTCATCACCACCATCACGGACGGCGCCGACCAGCCCCGCTCCATCCTCTCCGCCATCGACACGGAGAGCCCCGCCCGCGCCCTGTACCGCGCCCTCGGCTACGGCGACCTCGCCCGCCAGGTCCTGTTCCCGAGCGCCCCCAAGCCGTACGCGGTGATGGGCGCCCACCTGCCCCTGCACCGCCGCACCCCGGCCCCCTGACCCGGGAACCGATTTCCACCCGCACCCGGCCCCCGGCTAACCTCCTGGACATCTCGTCCTTACGCAGCAGGAGTTAACGATCATGGCCCAGGTCCAGCGCATGTCCCGTTTGATGGTCAAGACACTGCGCGACGACCCGGCGGACGCCGAGGTCCTGAGCCACAAGCTCCTCGTCCGCGCCGGGTTCGTGCGCCGCACCGCCGCCGGTGTCTGGTCCTGGCTGCCGCTCGGCAAGAAGGTGCTCGCCAATGTCGAGCGGGTCGTCCGCGAGGAGATGGACGCCATCGGCGCCCAGGAAGTCCTGCTCCCGGCCCTCCTGCCCAAGGAGCCCTATGAGGCCACCGGCCGCTGGGAGGAGTACGGCCCCGAGCTGTTCCGCCTCAACGACCGCAAGGGCGGCGACTACCTCCTCGGCCCGACCCACGAGGAGATCTTCACCCAGCTCGTCAAGGACCAGTGCTCGTCCTACAAGGACCTGCCGGTGATCCTGTACCAGATCCAGACCAAGTACCGCGACGAGGCCCGTCCGCGCGCGGGCATCCTGCGCGGCCGCGAGTTCCAGATGAAGGACTCGTACTCCTTCGACACCGCCGACGAGGGCCTCGCCGAGTCGTACGCGCTGCACCGCGCCGCGTACCAGCGGATCTTCGAGCGCCTCGGCCTGGACTACCGCATCTGCGCGGCCACCGCGGGCGCCATGGGCGGCTCCAAGTCCGAGGAGTTCCTCGCCCCGGCCGGCGCCGGCGAGGACACCTTCGCCGACTGCCCGAACTGCGACTACGCCGCCAACACCGAGGCGATCACCTTCGCCCTGAAGCCGGTGTCCGCCGAGGACCTCCCCGCCCTCGAGGAGATCCCGACCCCCGACACCCCCACCATCGAGACGCTCGCCGCCCACCTCGGCGTCCCGGCCTCCGCGACCCTCAAGAACCTCCTGGTCAAGGTCGACGGCGAGATCGTCGCCGTGGGCGTCCCCGGCCACCGCGAGGTCGACATGGACAAGGTCGAGGCGCACTTCGCCCCGGCCGCGGTGGAGCTGGTGACCGCCGAGGACTTCACGGACCGCCCCGATCTCGTACGCGGCTACGTCGGCCCCCAGGGCCTGGGCAAGGTGAAGTACCTCGCCGACCCGCGCATCGCCCCCGGCACCTCCTGGATCACGGGCGCCAACAAGGACGGCGTGCACGCGAAGAACGTCGTCGCGGGCCGCGACTTCGAGGTCGACGCCTACGTGGACGTCGTGGTCGTCGAGGAGGGCGACCCCTGCCCCTCCTGCGGCACCGGCCTCAAGCTGGACCGCGCCATCGAGATCGGCCACATCTTCCAGCTGGGCCGCAAGTACGCCGACGCCCTCCAGCTCGACGTCCTCGGCCAGAACGGCAAGCCGGTCCGCGTGACCATGGGCTCGTACGGCATCGGCGTCTCCCGCGCCGTCGCCGCCCTCGCCGAGCAGCACGCCGACGACCAGGGCCTGTGCTGGCCGAAGGAGATCGCCCCCGCCGACGTCCACGTGGTGGCCGCGGGCAAGGCGCTCCAGACGGAGCTGGCCCTGGAGGTCTCCGAGAAGCTGTCCGCCGCGGGCGTGCGCGTCCTGGTCGACGACCGCGCCGGGGTCTCCCCGGGCGTGAAGTTCACCGACGCGGAACTGATCGGCGTCCCCAAGATCCTGGTGGCGGGCCGCCGTTCGGCCGAGGGCGTGCTGGAGCTGAAGGACCGCCGCACGGGCGAGCGCGAGGAACTCCCGGTCGACGAGGCCATCGCCCGCCTCACCGCCTGACGGCTGCCCGGACGATGATGGGGCGCTCCCTTCAGGGGGAGCGCCCCATTTTCAGCCCGTCCGGCGTTTGAGGACGAGGCCGTTCAGGCCGATAGCGGGGGTCTAGGGGGCGGGACCGGGGAAAGAGAGAAGCCCTCTACAGCCACCCGGCGAACTCCAGCAGCAACTCCGCGTCCTGTTCCCTCCCGACCCGTCGGGCCCGCACCCCCGACTCCACGGCCCGGAACAATGTCCACCCCCGCAACCGCTCCTGCTCCACGTCCAGCGACTCCGCGAGCCGCTTCACCCGCCGCCGCGTGATCGACGGACCCGACGGCGAGGCGATCAGGTCCTCCACCCGGTCCCGCACGAGCCGCGCCAGGTCGAACGCGCACTCTCCCACCACCGGGTCCGGCCCCACCGCGTGCCAGGGCATGCGGTCACCCGCGAGCACCTTGCTCTGCCGGAAGGTGCCGTGCAGCAGCCGCTCCTCCACCGGGGCGGCGAGCAGCTCGTCCCGGGCCGCGAGGGCCGCCTCCACCAGCGGTGCGACCTCCGCGTCCGACGACGCGGCCATCGCCTCGGCCTGCCGCCCCGTCCGCTCGGCGACCGTCTCGATGCGGTGGTCCGGCGGGGGAGCGACCCACAGGCGGCGCAGGGTGCCCGCCGCTTCGAGGAGCGCCTTCGCCTCGGGCAGGGAGCGCACCGAGACGTCGCTGTGCAGCCGCTCGATGAGCAGGGAGCCGTCCGCCGAGGGCCCGCCGTCGTCCAGGAGCCGCGCGGCCCCGAGCCCGCCCCAGTGCGCGAGCGCGGCCCGCTCGCTGTCGGGGCGGGAGCGCGGCGGCACCAGCTTCAGGACCGCGGGGGTGCCGTCCTGCCGCCGCACGAGGAGCACGAGGCTGCTCCGGCCGCCCGGCACCTGCACCCGCTCGACGGTCAACTCCCGTTCCTGTACGGCCTGTCGGGTCAGCTCCGGCAGTGTGGCCAGCCAGGTGTCGGTGCCGGGGTCGGCCGCCTCGCGGTGTGCCTCGCCGAGGGCGCGCACCAGGCGCGGAGGCGGTTCGAAAGCCATGCGTGAGCTGTTCCCTTCCAAGCTGATCAAGTCTGCGGCGACGCGGGCGCGCCCGGCTTGGCGGCCCGCTCGGCGAGACCAGGGAAGGCTACGCTCCCGCCGCGCCACCGCGCCGCACGCACCGCCGCCTCCCGCAGCGCGGCGGCCGCGTCCGCCCGCCGGGAGCCGGTCGCGGCCCGTACGAGGTCGGAGTAGACGCCCGCGACCCGGTCCTCCAGGTCCGCCGCGAGCCGCACCGCGGCCGCCGAGTCCGGCACCGGGAACGGCAGTGCGTACGCGGCCGACGCCGCGTCGGGTTCCGCGCCCAGGTCGCGCACGGCCCGCTGCAGCTCGTCGCGGCGGGCGCGATGGGCGTCGTACGCCGTCCGCGCCTCGGCCCTGCGGCCGTCGCCGATGCGGCCGCCGACCACGCCGTAGCCGTAGACGGCCGCGTGCTCGGCGGCGAGCGCGGCCTGCACGGCCTTCAACTCGCTCTTCTTCTCGCTCACTTGGCGCCCTCCGTCAGCAGATACGCGTGTGCGGCACCCGCCGCGGCGACCGAGGCGAGCAGCCGGGCCAGCTCGGGCGGGGCGTCCAGGAGGGCCGTGCCGCGCCGGTCGGAGAGCTCCCGCTCGGCGGCGGCGAGGCCGCGCGCGGCGGCCTTCTCGTCGCCCGGCACGGACGGCGCGGGGGAGGCGGCGGTGGGCGGCGACGCGGACGGCCCTGCGGGGCCCGACGACGGAGTCTCCGCGGGGAGTCCCTCCGCGAACGCCGCCTTGTGCCGGGCCACTTCAGCCCGCAGCGGCGCGAGCCGCGCGCGCAGCCCGGGGTGGGCGGCGAGGACGGCGTCGTAGCGGGCGAGCAGCTCGGTGCTGTCCTGGACGGCGCGGCCGCGCAGGCGGCGGGCGGCGGAGGGGCGCTCGTCCGCGTCCGGGCCGGAGGCGCCGGAGCAGCCCGCGAGCAGCGCGGTCCCGGCGGCCCCGGCCGCCCCGGTGAGCAGACTCCTTCGGCGCGGCCTTGAGCGGGACCACGAGGGGGTGAGATGCGACGGCACGGCAGACGTCCTCGGAGCAGGAAGGCCAGAAGGCGCAGACGGGAAGAGCGGGGACCCGGACGGACCCGGTGATCACCGTACCTGCGGGCACGGCCGCCGCCCGCGAGCGGCTCGGCACTCCCGTGCTGCGCCGCCTTCGCGCCCGTACGGTGGACAGCAACACCCTTCGCGACCGGATACCCTTTGACCTGACACGCGACGATCCCACAACAGCACACGCGGCCGAGGAGTCACCCGGATGAGCACCACCCAGAGCGAGAGGCTGCGAGAACTGCTGGAACCGCTCGTCAGCTCCCAGGACCTCGATCTCGAGGAGATCGAAGTGGCTTCGGTCGGCCGCAAGCGCGTGCTGCGCGTCGTCGTCGACTCCGAGGACGGCGTGGATCTGGACCGGATCGCGGATGTGAGCCGCGCGCTCTCCGCGAAGCTCGACGAGACGGACGCGATGGGCGACGGCGAGTACGACCTGGAGGTCGGCTCCCCCGGCGCGGAGCGCGCCCTCACCCAGCACCGCCACTATGTGCGTGCCGTCGACCGCCTGGTGAAGTTCCAGCTGACCGCGGGCGGCGAGCTCGTCGCCCGGATCCTGACGGTGGACGAGGACGGTCTCGACCTCGAGGTGCCCGGCGTGAAGGGCCGCAAGCCCACCGCGCGCAGGCTGGCCTTCGACGAGATCGACAAGGCGCGTGTCCAGGTCGAGTTCAACCGCAAGGACAAGAAGGAAGAGGAGGCGTAGCCGTGGACATCGACATGAGCGCCCTGCGGGGTCTGGTACGGGAGAAGGAGATCTCCTTCGACCTCCTTGTCGAGGCGATCGAGTCCGCTCTCCTCATCGCCTACCACCGCACCGACGGCAGCTTCCGCCGCGCGCGCGTCAAGCTGGACCGCGAGAGCGGCCACGTAACGGTGTGGGCGACGGAGGACCCGGCCGACCTCGAAGAGGGCCAGGAGCCCAAGGAGTTCGACGACACCCCGTCGGACTTCGGACGCATCGCCGCGACCACGGCGAAGCAGGTCATCCTGCAGCGCCTGCGGGACGCGGAGGACGACGCGACGCTCGGCGAGTACGCGGGCCGCGAGGGCGACATCGTCACCGGTGTCGTCCAGCAGGGCCGCGACCCGAAGAACGTCCTGGTGGACATCGGCAAGCTGGAGGCCATCCTGCCGGTGCAGGAGCAGGTCCCCGGCGAGGAGTACCCGCACGGGATGCGGCTTCGCTCGTATGTGGTCCGGGTGGCCAAGGGTGTGCGCGGCCCGTCCGTGACGCTCTCGCGCACGCACCCGAACCTGGTGAAGAAGCTCTTCGCGCTCGAGGTGCCGGAGATCGCCGACGGCTCGGTGGAGATCTCCGCCATCGCCCGTGAGGCCGGCCACCGCACCAAGATCGCGGTCCGCTCGACCCGTTCGGGGCTCAACGCCAAGGGCGCCTGCATCGGCCCCATGGGCAGCCGTGTGCGCAACGTCATGGGCGAGCTGAACGGCGAGAAGATCGACATCGTGGACTGGTCCGAGGACCCGGCCGAGATGGTCGCCCACGCGCTCTCCCCGGCGCGGGTCAGCAAGGTGGAGATCGTGGACCTCGCGGCCCGCTCCGCGCGCGTGACGGTGCCCGACTACCAGCTGTCGCTCGCCATCGGCAAGGAGGGCCAGAACGCCCGCCTCGCCGCCCGGCTCACGGGCTGGCGCATCGACATCCGGCCGGACACGGAACAAACGCCGGAGTCCGCTGGTTCAGGCGAGTAGGGGCCGGGTCGCTCCGGCCTGCCCGCCGAAGCGATCAAGCCCGTCGGAACTGATCAAGACAACAGCCGTTCGATTTTTGCCCCAAAGGGGTGAGGTCGGTGCGGGGAGGTAGACTTAAGCGTGTCTGGCCGGACGCACGCCCGCGCCTGCCCTGAGCGAACCTGCGTGGGTTGCCGGGAGCGAGCGGCCAAGAGCGATCTTCTGCGGATCGTGGCGACCGGGGGCGAATGCGCCCCCGATCCAAGCGGTACGCTGCCCGGCCGGGGTGCCTATGTACACCCCGCCCTGGTCTGTCTTGATCTGGCGGTCCGCCGCCGGGCGTTCCCCCGGGCCTTCAAGGTCCAGGGACCGCTCGACACCGCGGATGTGCGCCGGGCTGTCGAGACCGTTGCCGAACAGGCAACACCGTAAGAAGCGCCGTGCGGAACCGCCGTGCGGCCTAGGTACCTCGCGAGTTGGAAGTAGGTCGAGATTGCGATGAGCACTCGATGAGTACGCGATGAGTACGCCCATGAAGTAGCGACGGTCCGGCGTAACCCGGACCTAAAAGGAGCGAAGTGGCTAAGGTCCGGGTATACGAACTCGCCAAGGAGTTCGGCGTAGAGAGCAAGGTCGTCATGGCCAAGCTCCAAGAACTCGGTGAATTCGTACGTTCGGCGTCCTCGACGATCGAGGCGCCGGTAGTACGCAAACTGACTGACGCATTGAACCAGGGCGGTGGCAACGGCAAGGCCGCCCCCGCCAAGCCCGCGGCCCCGCGCAAGGCGGCCGCCCCCAAGCCGGCGTCCCCGGCCGCGCCCTCGCCGGCGCAGGCCGCGCGTCCGGCTGCCCCCAAGCCGCCGGCGCCCAAGCCCGCCGCGGCCGAGAAGCCCGCGTCCCCGGCTCCGGCCTCCCCGGCCACCCCGGGTCCGCGTCCCACGCCGGGCCCGAAGCCGCCCGCGCCCAAGCCGGCTCCGGCGGCCCCGGCCGCTCCGGAGTTCACCGCGCCTCCGGCCGCTCCCGCGGCCGAGAAGCCGGCGTCCCCGGCGGCCCCGCGCCCCGGCGGCGCCCGTCCCGGCCCCGGTGCCCCCAAGCCCGGTGGCCGTCCGGCTCCCGGTCAGGGTGGTCAGGGTCAGGGCCGTGGCGACCGTCCTGAGCGCGCTCCGCGCCCCGGCGGCCAGGGTGCCCCGCGTCCCGGTGCCCGTCCCGCGGGCCCGCGTCCGGGCAACAACCCGTTCACCTCTGGTGGCTCCACCGGCATGGCGCGCCCGCAGGCGCCCCGTCCGGGCGGCGCCCCGCGTCCCGGTGGCCAGGGTGGCCCCGGTGGTGCCCCGCGTCCCGGCGGCCAGGGCGGTCCCGGTGGCGCTCCCCGTCCGCAGGGTCAGGGCGGCGCCCGTCCGACCCCGGGCGGCATGCCCCGTCCGCAGGGCGGCGCTCCGCGTCCCGGCGGCGGCCCCGGTGGTAACCGTCCGAACCCGGGCATGATGCCGCAGCGTCCCGCTGCGGGCCCGCGTCCCGGTGGTGGCCCCGGCGGTGGCCGTGGTCCCGGCGGCGGCGGTCGTCCGGGCGGCGGCGGTCGTCCCGGTGGTGGCGGCTTCGCGGGTCGTCCCGGCGGCGGTGGCGGCGGGTTCGCCGGCCGTCCCGGTGGTCCGGGTGGCGGCGGCGGTGCCGGTCGTCCCGGTGGTGGCGGCGGCTTCGGCGGCCGTCCCGGCTTCGGCGGTCGTCCGGGTGGTCCCGGTGGCCGTGGTGGCACGCAGGGTGCGTTCGGCCGTCCCGGCGGTCCGGCGCGTCGTGGTCGCAAGTCGAAGCGGCAGAGGCGCCAGGAGTACGAGGCCATGCAGGCCCCGTCGGTCGGCGGCGTGATGCTGCCTCGCGGCAACGGCGAGACCGTTCGCCTGTCGCGCGGTGCTTCCCTCACCGACTTCGCGGAGAAGATCAACGCCAACCCGGCGTCGCTCGTCGCGGTCATGATGAACCTCGGCGAGATGGTCACGGCCACGCAGTCCGTCTCCGACGAGACGCTGCAGCTCCTCGGCGACGAGATGAACTACCAGGTTCAGATCGTCAGCCCCGAGGAGGAGGACCGTGAGCTGCTCGAGTCCTTCGACATCGAGTTCGGCGAGGACGAGGGCGGCGAAGAGGCGCTCATGTCCCGTCCGCCGGTCGTGACCGTCATGGGTCACGTCGACCACGGTAAGACCCGACTCCTCGACGCGATCCGCAAGACCAACGTGGTCGCGGGCGAGGCCGGTGGCATCACCCAGCACATCGGTGCCTACCAGGTCGCGACCGAGGTCAACGGCGAGGACCGCGCGATCACCTTCATCGACACCCCCGGTCACGAGGCGTTCACCGCCATGCGTGCCCGTGGTGCGAAGTCCACCGACATCGCGATCCTCGTGGTCGCGGCCAACGACGGTGTGATGCCGCAGACGATCGAGGCGCTGAACCACGCCAAGGCGGCCGAGGTGCCGATCGTGGTCGCGGTCAACAAGATCGACGTCGAGGGTGCCGACCCGACCAAGGTGCGCGGTCAGCTCACCGAGTTCGGTCTGGTGGCCGAGGAGTACGGCGGCGACACGATGTTCGTCGACATCTCCGCCAAGCAGGGCCTCAACATCGACTCCCTGCTCGAGGCCGTGGTCCTGACCGCGGACGCCTCGCTCGACCTGCGGGCCAACCCGGAGCAGGACGCGCAGGGTATTGCGATCGAGGCCCACCTCGACAAGGGCCGCGGCGCCGTCGCGACCGTCCTCGTCCAGCGCGGTACCCTCCGCGTCGGCGACACGATGGTCGCCGGTGACGCCTACGGCCGCGTCCGCGCGATGCTCGACGACAAGGGCGAGAACGTCGAGGAAGCGGGTCCGTCGACCCCCGTTCTCGTGCTCGGTCTCACCAACGTCCCGGGCGCCGGCGACAACTTCCTGGTCGTCGACGAGGACCGTACGGCCCGTCAGATCGCCGAGAAGCGTGCCGCCCGTGAGCGCAACGCCGCGTTCGCCAAGCGCGTCCGCCGCGTCTCGCTCGAGGACCTGGACAAGGTGCTCAAGGCCGGCGAGATCCAGCAGCTCAACCTCATCATCAAGGGTGACGCTTCTGGTTCCGTCGAGGCCCTGGAGTCCTCCCTGCTCCAGCTGGACGTCGGCGAAGAGGTCGACATCCGCGTCCTGCACCGCGGTGTGGGTGCCGTCACCGAGTCGGACATCGACCTGGCGATGGGCTCCGACGCGATCGTCATCGGCTTCAACGTCCGTGCGGCCGGCCGTGCCGCGCAGATGGCGGAGCGCG
Source organism: Streptomyces sp. NPDC059009 (assembly GCF_042740175.1). Taxonomy (NCBI): domain Bacteria; kingdom Bacillati; phylum Actinomycetota; class Actinomycetes; order Kitasatosporales; family Streptomycetaceae; genus Streptomyces; species Streptomyces sp. NPDC059009. The sequence goes on from NZ_JBHYJB010000009.1 coordinate 205,700, forward strand.
AGGGCGTCGACGTCCGCTACTACTCGGTGATCTACCAGGCCATCGAGGAGATCGAGGCGGCCCTCAAGGGCATGCTCAAGCCGGAGTACGAGGAGGTCGAGCTCGGCACCGCGGAGATCCGCGAGGTCTTCCGCTCGTCCAAGCTCGGCAACATCGCGGGTGTGCTCATCCGCTCCGGCGAGGTCAAGCGGAACACCAAGGCCCGGCTCCTGCGCGATGGCAAGGTCATCGCGGAGAGCCTCAACATCGAGGGCCTGCGTCGCTTCAAGGACGACGTCACCGAGATCCGCGAAGGGTTCGAGGGCGGTATCAACCTCGGCAACTTCAACGACATCAAGGTCGACGACGTCATCGCGACGTACGAGATGCGGGAGAAGCCGCGGGCTTAACGCTTGTGGTGTGCGCTGGCCGACGGGAGATGCTTCCCGTCGGCCAGCGCGCCGTTCCGGGGGTTACCGCCCCCAGACCCCCGCTTTCGGCCTGAACGGCCTCGTCCTCAATCGCCGGACGGGCTGGGTGGGCCCGACAAAACCCCGTCGAGCGGGCAGAGTCTTCGTTGTACGGTTCTTGTGTCCCTGCCAATCACCGGCAGGGCTCACAGACCCCGAACCGGCGGGACATCCGGCAACGCATGTATGTGGGGACACTGTCCTTCGATCTGCTCCTCGGCGATGTTCACTCGCTGAAGGAGAAACGCTCCGTCGTCCGGCCCATCGTCGCCGAGCTCCAGCGCAAGTACGCGGTGAGCGCGGCGGAGACCGGACACCAGAACCTCCACCGCAGGGCCGAGATAGGTCTTGCGATGGTCTCCGGTGACACGGGGCACCTCACCGAAGTGCTGGACCGGTGCGAGCGGCTCGTCGCCGCCCGGCCCGAGGTGGAGCTGCTCTCCGTACGGCGCAGGCTCCACGGCGACGATGACGACTGAACGACCCAGCAAGGCAAAGAAGGAGACGGAGCAGTGGCCGACAACGCGCGGGCGAAAAGGCTGGCGGACCTCATCCGAGAGGTGGTGGCCCAGAAGCTGCAGCGGGGGATCAAGGACCCCCGGCTCGGTTCGCATGTGACCATCACGGACACCCGGGTGACGGGTGACCTGCGGGAGGCGACCGTCTTCTACACGGTCTACGGGGACGACGAGGAGCGCGCGGCGGCCGCCGCGGGCCTGGAGAGCGCCAAGGGCGTGCTCCGCTCCGCGGTCGGCCAGGCGGCGGGCGTGAAGTTCACCCCGACCCTGGCGTTCGTCGCGGACGCCCTGCCGGACAACGCCCGGGCCATCGAGGACCTCCTCGACAAGGCCCGGATCTCCGACGCCAAGGTGCGGGAGGTCTCCGCGGGCGCCGACTTCGCGGGCGAGGCCGACCCGTACAAGAAGCCCGGCGAGGACGACGAGACGGGCGGCGACGCCCAGTAATGAGCAGCACCGGCAAGACGCCGGACGGGCTTGTCATCGTCGACAAGCCCGCCGGCTTCACCTCGCACGACGTGGTCGCCAAGATGCGCGGGATCGCCAGGACCCGCCGCGTCGGGCACGCGGGCACCCTCGATCCCATGGCCACGGGTGTCCTCGTCCTCGGCGTCGAGCGCGCGACCAAGCTCCTCGGTCATCTCGCCCTGACCGAGAAGGAGTACCTGGGCACCATCCGCCTCGGCCAGAACACCATCACGGACGACGCCGAGGGCGAGATCACCTCGTCCGCCGATGCCTCCGGAGTCCGCAGGGACGCGATCGACGCGGGTATCGCCAAGCTGAGCGGCGACATCATGCAGGTGCCGTCCAAGGTCAGCGCCATCAAGATCGACGGCAAGCGGTCGTACGCGCGCGCCCGCGCGGGCGAGGACTTCGAGATCCCGGCCCGGCCGGTGACGATCTCCTCGTTCACCGTGTACGACATCCGGGACGCCGTCGCCGAGGACGGGACGCCCGTGCTCGACCTGGTCGTCTCCGTCGTCTGCTCCTCGGGGACGTACATCCGGGCGCTCGCCCGCGACCTGGGCGCCGATCTGGGCGTCGGCGGGCACCTCACCGCGCTGCGCCGCACCCGCGTCGGGCCGTACAAGCTGGACGCGGCCAGGACCCTCGACCAGCTCCAGGAGGAGCTGACCGTGATGCCGGTCGCCGAGGCGGCCGTCGCGGCCTTCCCGCGCTGGGACGTGGACGAGAAGCGGGCGCGGCTGCTGACGAACGGTGTGCGTCTCGAGATGCCCGGGGAGTACGCGGGCGTCGGGCCCGTCGGGGTCTTCGACCCGGAGGGGCGCTTCCTGGTCCTCGCCGAGGAGTCCAAGGGCAAGGCGAAGAGCCTCGCCGTCTTCGGCTGATGCCTGCCGCCCGGTGAACGGGCGTCGTGGGGCGGCGGACACCTGGGCGCCGCCCCACGCTTCCCCCCATCTCAAGGTGTATCCACCGGCCCTCGCCCATTCACCCCTTCAGGCAGGCGCTCGGAGTGAACCGCGGGTGCGGAAGGGGGCGCGTTCGGCTCGCGTCCTGTCCGGCTGATCACGGCCGACCTACGGTCAACTCAGGGGCACCGTGGGGAGGTTCGAGTTCGAGTGACGCTGGTGCGGATATGCGATCTGGCCGGGCGGCCGCGGGGGAGCGGCTTCGCCGCCGACGAGCACGGCACCGTGATCACCAGTCATGAGACGGTCGACGGCCTGGCCCGGCTCGTCCTGCACGCCCCCGGCGAGCGCACCTGCGTGGTGTCCGCCGACGCCGTGACCGCCCTGCCCGGGGCCGATCTCGCCCTGGTCCGCACCGAGGGGCTCGGGCTGCGCCCGCTGCCCGTCACGGTGCGCCCCGTCGTGGCGGCCGGGACCTATGTGCGGATCGCCGCGTGCGGCTGGCGCGAGGCGCGGGTGCTCGGCGCGGCCCCGGTCACCTACACGGCGACGGACCGCTTCCATCTGCTCGACTCCGCCATGGAGTTGGCGATCGGCACGGAGGGCGCCGACGCGCTGCGGCTCGGCGGCGGGGCCGCCGGGGGCCCGGTCGTCGACGCGGCGACGGGCGCCGTGCTCGCCGTCCTCGGCACCGCGCTTCTGCCCCAGCCCCACGGCGGGCCCGCCGCCCCGCGGTCCGCGGGCTGTGCCGTGCCGCTCCTGGGCGCGGCCGCCGCCGACCCGGACGGCCCCCTCGCCGAGCTCCTCGCCCGCAACGCGGCCACCGTCCCCGCGTACGGCGCCGACCTCAATCTCGCGGGCGCGCTGCACCTGACGGCCACCTCGCTCGGCTCCGACGGGCCGCGGCTGAGCCATGAGCCGGTCGAACGGGCCGATACGGCACGGGAGTTCACGAATTTCGGGAGCGGGCCGAGCGGGCCGGCTGGGGCGGGTGGATCCGCGCATGTGCTCGGCCTCGTCGGGAACCCCGGCACCGGCCGCACCACCGAGCTCGCCGCCCTCGCCGCCCGCCGGGCCCAGGGCGCCGCACCCGCGCCCACGCTCTGGCTGCGCGGCGCCGACCTGAGGGTCACCGACACCTCTGTGGCCGACGCGGTGGAGCGGGCCCTGGAGCGGGCCGGGCGGATCCTGGCGGCCGCCGAGGGCGCGGCGGGGGCCGAGGCCGGGGCCGGAACGAGGGCCGGAACGAGGGCCGGGCCGGGGCTCGGGGACATCTCGGCGGGCCGGGTCGCCCGGCTCGTCCGGGACGCCGGGCGGCCGCTGCTCCTGCTGCTCGACGGGCCCGAGGAGATGCCGCCCGTGCTCGCTCACCGGCTCGCCGACTGGAGCGAGGGCACGGGGAGTTGGCTGCGGGAGACCGGGGCGCGGCTCGTGGTGGCGTGCCGCGCCGAGTACTGGGAGCGGGCGGGAGCGCACTTCCCGGCGGAGCTGCTGCACGGCGACGAGCCGGGCCGTGGCGTCCTGGCGCGGCTGCCGGGCTGCGTACGCCTCGGCGACCTGCCCGCGGAGCTTGCCGGGCGGGCCCGCGCGCGCCACGGCGTCCCGGACGGGGCGCTCGCCGACGCCGACGCCCGCCATCCGCTGGCGCTGCGGCTCCTGTCCGAGGTCAGGGCCGCGCTGCCGGACGCGGCGCCGCCGCCCGGGCGGCCGGGCCGCGCGGAGATCTTCGCCGCCTACCTGGACCTGCTCTGCCTGCGCGTGGCGGTGCGGCTCGCGGCGGCGAACGGGCTGCGGGGGACAGCCGTGCGGCGCCTCGCCGCCAAGGTGTCGGGGCAGGTGCACGAGGCGGCGCGGCGCTGCCTCGGCCCCGGCCAGGGCGAGCTGGACCGGGAGTCCTTCGAGGAAGTCTTCCCCTGGGGCGCGCTGCCGGGGCGCGGCGGCTACGGCTGTACGGGCTGGGCCTCCGCGGTCCTCACGGAGGGCCTCCTGGTCCCGGCGGGCTCCGGCTTCCGCTTCACGCACGAGGAGCTGGCCGACTGGATCCAGGGCATGCACCTCGACCTCGACACGGCGCTGGGGTCGCTGGTGCACCGCTATCGGGAGGGCGACGCGGGGAGGGACGGGGACGACCTCTCGCTCCCCGTTCCGCCGCACCGCATCGGGCCGGTCATCCAGGCGCTGCTGTTGCTGGAGCGGCAGCGGGGGGCCGCTCAACTCGCGTTCCGGCTGGAGGAGTTGGTGGATGCGTTGGAGGGGTTCGGGGAGGAGGGCGCGGGCGACGCGGACGGTGCGCGGTGGTGGGCCGTGCACCTCGTGGGGGAGGTGCTGCTGCGGGTGGCCGACGCGCGGCCGTATCTCGGGGTGCTCGGGCGGCTCGCCGACCGGGCCGCGTTCGGGGCCTGGTACTGGCTCGAGGTGCGGCTCCCGGTGGCCGAGCGGTTCGAGCTGCTGCGGCGCGGCGTGCTCAGCGACGGGCCGCCCGGGACCCCGCACCGCTGCCTCGACGCCGTCGCCGAGCTGCTCGCCGCCGACCCGGCCGCCGTGCAGCCCCAGCTCGCCCGCTGGTTCAGCGACGAGCGGCCGCTGCCCGCGACCCCCGAGGCCACCGTCGCCTCCGCCGCGCAGGCCCTGCTCCACACCCACCGCCACCACGCCATCGACGACCTCACCGAAGCCCTCGTCGACTGCGACGCCTCGTCCGGGGCTCGCGCCGACGAGCTCCTCACCGTCCTCGCCGAGGAGGAGACCTCCGCGCTCTGCCGCGCCGTCGACCGCTGGGCCCACGACGAGCGGCCCGCGCGCCAGGTGGCCGCCGTCTCCTACGGGCTGCGCGCCGCCCCGCACACCCGGACCACCGCCGACCGCGAGCTGCTGCGGTACGCGGCCTTCGCCCTCCTCGCCCGGCCCGCCGCCGAGCCCCTGCACGGCGCCGCCCTCGCCCTCCTCGTGCGCGACCCGCAGACCCGGTCCGGCTATCTCCCGCGGGCCCTGCGGCGCTTCGCCGCCGGGGACCCACAGCTGCCCGCCGCGCTCGCCGCCGCGCTGCCCACCCACCCCGAGCCCGTCCTCGCCGCCTTCCGCGACCGGCTCACCGAGCCGCAGGGCCCGGGCGGCGCCGACGCCGGGGGCCTGTTGCGGTGTCTCGCCGAGGTGACCACGCCCGCGCTCGCCCGCCGGGTCGCCACCCTCGTACGGGACGTGCTGGAGCACTGTCCCGAGCGGGCCGGGGACGCCGCCGCCTATCTCGACCGGCGCCTGGAGCAGGGGCCCGGCGCCCGGGCCGTGCTGCAGCCGCTCGTGGTGGGGCTGCTGCGGGGCGCGCCGGCGCCGGTGCGGGCGGCGTTCGCGCCCGTCCTCGCGGCGGCCGGCACCCCCGCCTCGCGCGCGCTGCGCGCCGAGCTGCTCGACGCCCTTCTGGCCCAGGAGTCCGACCCCGAAGTCCTGGCCGGCGTGCTGCGGACCGCCGCGCGCCGCGGCGGCGAAGAGGAGCAAGGGGGCGCCGGGTGCGCGCTGGTCCGGCGGACCGGGCTGCTGCTCGTGCGCACCCCCGAAGGGGCCGCCCGCTTCGACCGGACCCTGGTCGAACTCGGCCGTGGCACACCGGAGTTCGCCGCCACGCTGGCCCGCTGGATCGCCGCCGAACCCGCCGAGTGGGCGGCCCTCGTCGGGCCCAGCGCCCGCCGTACGATCGAGGGCCTCGCCGGGGAGCGGGTCCCGGCGTAAGCTCCACCCGGATTCCGGCGGGCCCGCAAGCCCGTGCGCACGTGACTCCTGCCACCCCATCCGATGCGAGCGGGGAGGCGGTGGCATGGCAGTCTTAGCAGTGCGCATTCGGCAATGGGACGTACAGACGTACACGGGTTCGGCGAGGAGCAAAGACAGTGCAGCGCTGGCGTGGCTTGGAGGACATCCCCCAGGACTGGGGGCGCAGCGTCGTCACCATCGGTTCCTACGACGGAGTGCACCGCGGGCACCAGCTCATCGTCGGCCGTGCCGTGGAGCGGGCGCGCGAGCTCGGCCTCCCCTGCGTCGTCGTCACCTTCGACCCGCACCCCAGCGAGGTGGTCCGCCCCGGCAGCCACCCGCCGCTGCTCGCCCCGCACCACCGGCGCGCCGAGCTGATGGCCGACCTCGGCGTCGACGCTGTGCTCATCCTCCCCTTCACCACCGAGTTCTCGCGCCTCACGCCCGCCGACTTCGTCGCCAAGGTCCTCGTCGACAAGCTGCACGCGAAGGCCGTCGTCGAGGGCCCCAACTTCCGCTTCGGCTACAAGGCGGCGGGCACCGTCGACTTCCTGGCCGAGCAGGGCGCCACGTACGACTTCGACGTCGAGGTCGTCGACCTGTTCGTGAGCGGGGCGGCCGGGGGCGGCGAGCCGTTCTCGTCGACGCTCACCCGCCGGCTGGTCGCCGAGGGCGACGTGGCGGGCGCCGCGGAGATCCTGGGCCGCCCGCACCGCGTCGAGGGCGTCGTCGTCCGGGGCGCGCAGCGCGGCCGCGAGCTGGGCTACCCCACGGCCAACGTGGAGACCCTGCCGCACACCGCGATCCCCGCGGACGGCGTCTACGCCGGGTGGCTGCACGTCGACGGCGAGGCCATGCCCGCGGCGATCTCCGTCGGCACGAACCCGCAGTTCGACGGGACCGAGCGCACGGTGGAGGCATACGCCATCGACCGCGTCGGCCTCGAGCTGTACGGGCTGCATGTCGCCGTCGACTTCCTCGCGTTCGTGCGGGGGCAGGCGAAGTTCGACTCGATCGACGCGCTGCTGGTCGCGATGGCGGATGACGTGAAGAGGGCGCGGGAGTTGATCGCTGCGGCGAGCTAGGGGTGGGGCGCCGTCGCGGGGGCTGCCGCCCCCGGACCCCCGCTTCGGCCTGGACGGCCTCGTCCTCAATCGCCGGACGGGCTTTTCCCTGCCTCGCTCGCCCAGTGACACGCCACCTGCGTCTCGCCGCCCCCCGACAGGACCGGCAGGTCCTCCGTGCGGCACCTGTCCGCCACCCCCGCCCGCTCCGCCTCCCCCGAAGCCAGCACCTGGCAGCGCGCGTGGAAGCGGCAGCCCCCGGGGATCCGCGCGGGGTCCGGGGGCTCGCCCATGAGGACCACCGGGTCGCCCGGGGCCTCCGGCAGGACTGACAACAGGGCCTGGGTGTACGGGTGTTGGGGCGAGGTGAGGACCTGCTCGACCGTGCCCGTCTCCACGATCCGGCCCAGGTACATCACCGCGACCCGGTCCGCGATGTTCCACGCCAGGCCCAGGTCGTGGGTCACCACCAGGGCGGACAGGCCCAGTTCGGTGCGCAGGCGGAGCAGAAGGGCGAGGATCTCACCGCGTACGGAGGCGTCCAGGGAGGCCACCGGCTCGTCCGCGACGATGAGTTCGGGCTCCAGGACCAGGGCGCCCGCGATCACCACGCGCTGGCGCTGGCCGCCCGAGAGCTCGTGCGGGTAGCGGAGGAAGAAGCGCTCCGGGGGGCGCAGTCCGGCCCGGGAGAGGGCCTGGGCGACCGCCTCCTGCTCGTCGCCGCCGTAGCCGTGGATGCGCAGGCCCTCGGCGACGGCGTCGTACACCGTGTGCCGGGGGTTGAGCGAGCCGCTGGGGTCCTGGAGGACGAGCTGGGCGCGCTTGCGGTACGCCTTGAGGGAGCGCGAGGTGTACGTGAGCGGGGCGCCCGCGAAGGTGACCTTGCCCGCGGTGGGGGAGACCAGGCCCAACAGGGAGCGGGCCAGCGTCGTCTTGCCGCAGCCCGACTCGCCCACCAGGGCGACGATCTCGCCCGCCCCGATGTCGAGGTCGACGCCGTCCACGGCACGCGCCTCGGGGGCGCCGCGGCGGCCGGGGAAGGTGATGTGCAGCTGGTCCGCCGTGAGCAGGGGCGGCTGCGACGACGAGTGGTCCGCCGTCGGTGCGGAGGGCTGCGGGGGCGTCGCGGTCATGCGGTGGTGCTCCTTGCCTCAGAGTCCGTGGCGGCCCCGGCGGCCCCGGCGGCGCCTGCGGCGTCGAGAGGGTGGTCCGTGCCCGCGTGCACGCACGCCGCGCTGCGGCCCGGGCCCGCGTCCCGCAGGTCCTGGTCGTCGGTGGTGCAGGAGTCGAGGGCGACGGGGCAGCGGGGGTGGAAGGTGCAGCCCGAAGGAAGATCCGACGGGTCCGGTGGGTCGCCGGGCAGGCCGCGGGGCGCGAAGCGGGACGCCGCGTCGCCGATGCGCGGGAACGCCGCCGACAGGGCCTTGCCGTAGGGGTGCCGGGCGTTCTCGTAGACCTCGGTCGCCGGGCCCTCCTCGACGACGCGGCCCGCGTACATCACCGCGAGCCGGTCGCAGGTGTCGGCGAGGACGGCGAGGTCGTGGCTGATCATGACCAGGCCCAAGTCCTGTTCGGAGACGAGCCGTTCGATGAGTCGGAGGATCTGCGCCTGGATCATCACGTCGAGCGCGGTCGTCGGCTCGTCCGCGATGATCAGGGCCGGGTCGCAGGCGAGCGCCATGGCGATCATGACGCGCTGGCGCTGGCCGCCGGAGAGCTCGTGCGGATAGGACTGGGCGCGGGCAGCGGGGAGCCCCACGTGTTCGAGGAGCTCGCCGACCTTCTTCTGGGCGCCCGCCGGGGTCGCCTTCTTGTGGAGGAGGATCGGCTCGGCGATCTGGTCGCCGACGCGGTGGACCGCGTTGAGCGAGTGCATCGCGCCCTGGAAGACGATGGAGGCGCCGGCCCAGCGCACCGCGCGGACCTGGCCCCACTTCATGGTCAGGACGTTCTCGCCGTTCAGGAGGATCTCGCCGGACACCTTCGTGCCCGCGGGCAGCAGGCGGAGCAGCGCGAGCGCGAGCGTCGACTTGCCGCAGCCCGACTCGCCCGCGACGCCCAGTTTCTGGCCCGCGCCCACGGAGAGGGTCACGCCGCGCACGGCGGCGGCCCCGGACGCGTACGTCACCTCGAGATCTCTGACGTCGAGCAGGTTCCCGGTATGTGTCGCGCTCAACGGGACACCCCCAGCCTGGGGTTGAGGACGGACTCGACGGCGCGGCCGCAGAGCGTGAAGGCCAGTGCGACGACGGCGATGGCGAGTCCGGGCGGGGCCAGGTACCACCAGTCGCCCGCGCTCACCGCGCCCGCCTCGCGCGCGTCCTGGAGCAGCCCGCCCCAGGAGACGGTCGTCGGGTCGCCGAGGCCGAGGAAGGCGAGCGTCGCCTCGGTGAGGATGGCGCCGGAGATGACCAGCGTGGTCTGAGCCAGCACCAGCGGCATGACGTTCGGGAGGACGTGGCGGGTCATGATGTGCGTGTGCCCGCCGCCCAGCGCTCGGGCCCGCTCGATGTAGGGGCGGGACTCCACCGCGAGGGTCTGGGCGCGCACCAGGCGTGCCGTCGTCGGCCACGTCGTCACGCCGATCGCCAGGATGATCGTCCAGATCGAACGGGACATCACGGCCGCCAGCGCGACGGCGAGCACCAGCGTGGGCATCACCAGGAACCAGTCGGTGACGCGCATCATGACCGTGGCGTACCAGCCCCGGTAGTGCCCGGCCGTGATCCCCACGACCGTCCCGATCGCCACCGACAGGAAGGCCGCAAGGAGCCCCACCGTCAGCGAGATCCGGGCGCCCCACACCAGGAGCGACAGCAGGTCGCGGCCGAACTGGTCGGTGCCGAGCGGGAATTCACCGCTCGGGGACTCCAGCGCCTTGCCCGGCGCGTTCGTCACGCTCTGCGCGTCCGAACCGGCGAGCTGCGGCGCGAAGACCGCCGCGAGCCCGATCAGGACGAGCGCGACCAGCCCGACGACGCCCGCCCGGTGCGAGCGGTACTCCCGCCAGAAGCGGGCCGCCGAGTGCCTGCGGCGGGTCCAGGCCAGCGACCGTGAACTCTGCGCGGGCGCGCCGGACGTGGCGGGTGGTGCGGACTTCTCGGGTGGTGCGGATTCGGTCGTCATCGGCCCACCCTGGGATCGAGCAGCGGATAGATCACGTCGGCCACGGTGTTCATCACGATCACCGCGGCGGCGAAGACGAAGAACAGACCCTGGACGAGCGGCAGATCGGGCACGCTCAGCGCCTGGTAGAAGAGGCCGCCGAGACCCGGCCAGGAGAACACGGTCTCGACGAGGATCGCGCCCGCGACCACCGTCCCGAGGTTCACGAACATCAGCGTGACCGTCGGCAGCATCGCGTTCGGCACGGCGTGCCGCCGCCGGACGAGGTCGTCCCGGAGTCCCTTGGCGCGTGCGGTCGTCAGATAGTCGCTGCCCATCTCGTCGAGCAGCGAGGAGCGCATCACGAGCAGCGTCTGCGCGTACCCGACCGCGACCAGCGTGATCACGGGCAGGATCATGTGGTGCGCCACGTCGATGACGTACCCGAAGCCCTCCTTGTCGCCGGACTCCATCCCGCCCGTCGGGAACATCCCCGGAATCGGCCCCACGCCCACCGAGAACCCGATGATGAGCAGCAGCCCGAGCCAGAACGACGGCACCGAGTAGAGCGTCAGCGCGAGCCCCGTGTGCAGGCGGTCCCCGAGCCCGCCGTTGCGCCAGGCCGTGCGGGTGCCGAGCCAGATGCCGATGATCGTGTAGAGGATGTACGCCGTGCCGGTGAGCAGCAGCGTCGCGGGCAGGGCGTCGGTGATCTTGTCCATGACGGGGGCGTGGAACTGGTACGAGGTCCCGAAGTCCCCGGTCAGGACGTTGCCCACGTAATCGACGAACTGCTTCCACACCGGGTCGTCGAGGCCGAACTCCTCCCGCATCGCGGCGAGTTGCTCGGCCGAGACGGGGCGGCCGCCGGTCATCTGCTTGACCGGGTCGCCGGGGATGAGCCGGAAGAGGAAGAAGCTGGTGACGAGCACGGCGAAGAGCGAGACGACCGCTCCGCCGATCTTGCCCGCTACGTACTGGAGATAGGCGCGGGTGTTCCGTGCCCGCGGGCCGTGTTCCCGGTGGACCTCGCCCGGGAGCCCGGTCTTGACGACCGGGCCCTCGGGCGAGGCGCCGTCGGCGGCCTCTGTCCGGAACAGTGCCGGATTGCTGTCAGCGGTCATGCGCTACTCGCGGTCCTCTGCGGTCGAACGGCGGCGCAGGGCGAAGAACACTCCGACGCCCGCCAGCACCACCGCGGCCGCGGCGATGCCGATGACGACACCGGCGGAGCTGCCGCCGTCGTCGGAGGAACTCTTCCCATCCGCCGGGACCGCCGACCACCAGCTCCAGTAGCCGTCCTGCCCGTAGATGTTGCCCGCGGCGCTCGGCATCGTCTGGATGGACTTGATCTGGTCGGTGCGATACGCCTCGACGGCGTTCGGATACGCGAGGATGTTCATGTATCCGGAGTCGTAGAGCCGCGACTCCATCTGCTTGACGGTCTCGGCCCGCTTGGCCGGGTCGTACTCGGCGAGCTGCTTGGCGTAGAGCTCGTCGTACTTCTTGTCGCAGATGAAGTTGTCGGTGGCGGCCAGCTCCTTGGCCTTCTCGGGCAGCGCCGCGCAGGTGTGGATGCCGAGGACGAAGTCCGGGTCGGGGTTGACCGACCAGCCGTCGAAGGCGAGGTCGTACTCGCCCGCGTACCAGGGCACGGACACGTTGTCGAGGCAGTCGACCTTGAGCCCGATGCCCAGGTCCCCCCACCACTCCTTCAGGTACTTCCCGACCGCCTTGTCGTTCGGGTCGGTGGCGTGGCACAGGATGCGGAGGTTCAGCGGCTTGCCGTCCTTGCCGACGCGCTTGCCGCCCTTCTCCTTGTACCCGGCCTCGTCGAGCAGCTCGGCGGCCCGCTTCGGGTCGTACTTCAACTCCTGCTCGGGGGAGGGCTTCCACTCGTACGTGGAGAAGCGCGGCGGGATGTAGCCCGCGCCCTCCACGGCGTGGCCCTGGAAGACCTTGTCCACCAGCGCCTTGCGGTCGATGGACACGAACAGCGCCTGGCGCACCTTCTTGTCGAGCAGCGCCTTGTTGCCGTCGCCGAACTTCTTGCCGTCCTTGGTCTGCGCGCCCGGGTTGGTGGCGAGCGCGAAGAAGCGGCGCCCGGGGGCGTCGTTCACCTTGATGTTCGGCTGACCCTTCAGGTACGACGCCTGCGCCGGGGTGAGCGAGGGCTGCCCGGCCACGAACGAGACCTCGCCCTTGGTGAGGGCGGCGACGGCGGCGTCCTGGTCCTTGTACGTCTTGAAGACCAGCTCGTCGAACTTCGGCGGCTTGCGCCAGAAGCTCTTGTTGGCCTTCAACTTCACGTACTGGTCGGCCTTGTAGTCGGTGAGGACGAACGGCCCGTTGCCGACGATCGGGAAGTCCTTGTCGTTGTTGAACTTCCGGATGTCGTCGACGTTCTTCCAGATGTGCTCGGGGACGATCGGCACGTCCAGGGCCGCCATGGTGGCCTGCGGCTTCTTCAGCTCGATGACCAGCTTGGTGGGGCTGGGCGCGGTCACCTTCTTGAAGTTGGTGACGAAGCTGGCGTTCGGCCCGGCCTGCCCCTCCTTCGACATCATCTTGTTGAAGGTCCAGGCGGCGTCCGCCGCGGTCGCCTTCTTCCCGTCCGACCATTTGGAGTCGTCCCGGATCGTGTACGTCCAGGTCAACTTGTCCGCGGACGGCTCCCACTTGGTCGCGAACCCGGGGATTGCGTGGTTGTCCTTGGGGTCGTAGTTCGTCAGGTACTCGTACGTGAGCCGGTGGATGCTGGTGGGCAGGAGACGCTGGGCGATGAACGGGCTCAGCGAGTCGACGCTCTGCGCGACGGCGACGGTGAGCGTCTTCTTGCCGCCGTCGTCATCCTTGCCCTTGGCCGCGGCGGAGCCCGTGCCGAGCGGGGCCACGAGGACGGCGGTGAGGGCGAAGGCCGCGCCGCCCGCCATGAGGAGGCGGCTGCGGTGACGCGCCGACTGAGGAGCGGGTCCGCCGACGGGTGGGACCGGAGAGGCCGGTGAGGCCGGTGGAGCCGGTGGGGTTCTGCCGTGCTGATCTTGTGTGTCCATGGATCGGTGACCTCGCGTCATGGCTCAATTGATCAAGGAACGCCAGCTGGTTGATGTGTGTGTCTACCAGCGGCGGTCTGCGCGCGTCAACGGCACGTGAACCCCATGTGGCCTGCGGAAATAACGAGTTGACCGGGATTTCACGGGCATTGGTAGATACCTGTGAAAGGTGGCTGGTCGTAGCGTGGCGGCGCGCGGGGCGGGGAGCGGGCGGGAGATCGGCGCAGGTGGGCCCGGGCGGGCTCAGCCGGGTCCGGCGGAAGGCCGAAGGGCCCGCACCGGTGAACGGTGCGGGCCCTTCGGGGAGTTGGCGCTGCTTTATTGCTGGGGTGGCTGCTGAGCCTGGCCGTGGTCCTGCCCCTGACCCTGGTCCTGCCTCTGCGGGGGTACGGGGGGCTGGAGGCCGCCCGGCGGTACGGGCTGACCCGGCCCCGGTGTGAAGGGCTGCCCTGGGGCGATCGGCTGACCTGGCTGCCCCTGCTGCCCCGGCTGAACGGGCTGTCCCGGCAGGGGAGTTGGGCCGGGTTGGCCCGAGTGCGCCTGGGAGGGCGCGGAGTGCTGCCAGCCCTGGGCCCCGGGCTGCGGGGGAGCGGGCTGCTGCCAGCCCTGGGGTGCCCCGGGCTGGGGGTACGGCTGCTGTCCCGGCTGAGGCTGGCCCTGGGGCTGCGGGTAGGGCTGGCCGGGTGCGGCGGGCTGGCCGGGCTGGCCGGGCTGGCCTCCGTACTGCGGCGGCTGGGGCTGACCCTGGGGTTGGGGCTGGCCCTGGGCCTGGCCGGGGAGCGGCGGGGCCAGCTGCGGCGGCGGGTTCCCGTCGGAGGTCCAGAGTCCTTGCTGCTGCTGCGCCCGTACGAAGTCCTCGGCGACCATCGCGGAGAGGTTGAAGTACGCCTCGCGGACCTTGGGCCGCATCATGTCGAGGTCGACCTCGGCGCCCGCCGCGAGGTGCTCGTCGAACGGGATGACGACGACGCCGCGGCAGCGCGTCTCGAAGTGGCTGACGATGTCGTCGACCTTGATCATCTTGCCGGTCTCGCGGACACCGGAGATGACGGTGATGGAGCGCGAGACGAGGTCCGCGTACCCGTGCGCGGAGAGCCAGTCGAGCGTGGTCGAGGCGCTGCTCGCACCGTCCACGGACGGCGTGGAGATGATGATCAACTGGTCGGCGAGGTCCAGCACTCCACGCATGGCGCTGTAGAGCAGACCCGTACCCGAGTCGGTCAGGATGATCGGGTACTGCCTGCCGAGCACGTCGATCGCGCGCCGGTAGTCCTCGTCGTTGAAGGTGGTGGACACGGCCGGGTCCACGTCGTTGGCGATGATCTCGAGCCCGGAGGACGCCTGCGAGGTGAACCGCCGGATGTCCATGTACGAGTTGAGGTACGGGATCGCCTGGACGAGGTCGCGGATGGTGGCCCCGGTCTCGCGCCGCACGCGTCGGCCGAGCGTGCCGGCGTCCGGGTTGGCGTCGATCGCGAGGATCTTGTCCTGCCGCTCGGAGGCCAGCGTCGAGCCGAGCGCGGTGGTCGTGGTCGTCTTGCCCACGCCGCCCTTGAGGCTGATCACGGCGATGCGGTAGCAGGAGAGGACAGGCGTGCGGATGAGGTCGAGCTTGCGCTGCCGCTCGGCTTCTTCCTTCTTGCCCCCCAACTTGAACCGGGAGCCGCCGGACGTCGGGCGACTGCTCTTCGCCTTCTGCTTGTTGTTGCGCAGGAGGCGGTCGGAGGAGAGCTCGACGGCGGCGGTGTACCCGAGGGGCGCACCCGGGTTGGTGCGCTCCCGCTGATCGTGCTGCACGGGCTGCGGCCAGGCGGCGCCGGTGCGGGGGTCGACGGGGGGTTGCTGCTGCGGCTGCGCTTGTTGCTGGGGCTGTCCTTGCGGCAACTGTCCCTGCGGCAACTGTCCTTGCGGCTGCCCTTGCTGCTGGGGCTGTCCTTGCGGCTGTCCCTGGTAAGGCTGCTGCTGGGCGGGGGTCTGCGCCTGGGGCTGGGGCTGGGGCTGCTGAGGGAAGGGCTGGGCGAGCTGCCCGGGCTGCCCGGGCTGGGGGTGCTGCGGCTGCGGCTGTTGCTGGGCCGGGGCGGGGGGCTGGGCCTGCTGGTGCGGGACGGGGAGGTTGGGGGTGGCGGGGGTGGTGGGTGCCGGAGCCTGGGCCTGGGCCGGTGCCTGAGGCTGCGGGAAGCCGTAGGCGGGGGCGGGGGCCTGCTGTTGGGGGAACCCGTAGCCGCCTTGCGGGGCTTGTGAGTTGGGTGCCGGGGCCTGGGGCTGTGCCGGGGGCTGCGCCTGGGACTGTGCCGGGGGCTGTGCCTGGGGGGCGTTGGCCGTCGGCTGGGGGAACCCGTAACTGCCCTGCGGGGTCTGCGCGTTGGGTGCCGGAGCGGGGGCCGGGGCCGGGAGCGGTGCCGGGGCCTGGGCCGTCGGGGCGGGCCAGGCGGGCGGCGCGGGCTGAGGTGCCTGGGGCTGGACCGGAGCCTGGGGCTGGACCGGGGCGGGGGCCGGGGCCTGTGCCTGGGGCTGCGGGAAGGCGTTGGGCTGCGGCGAGGCGTTGGGTTGCGGCAAGGCGTTGGGCTGCGAGAAGGGGGCGGGCCGCTCGGCCTCCGGCTCGGCCTCGGAGGTGGGCTCGGGCTCGGGCCGGGGCTCGGGTGCTGCGGCGGTGGGTGCCGGGTCGGCGGCGGGGGCCGGGGTAGGGGCCTCGGCCGGGACGGGGGCGGGCCACTGCGGCGCCGAGGACGGTGCTGCGGGCTGGAAGGCCGGGGGCAGGGGCGGGAGCCCACCCTGCGGGGCGGGCGGCGGGGTCCAGGCGGGCGGGACGGCGTCCTGGACGTCGTCTTCGGGGGTGCTGTCGTGGGTGGGGACGGCGTCCTGGGGGATGGCGTCGTTGATGGGGGTGGAGTCGGGCTCGTCGAGCTCGTTGGGCTCGTTGGGCTCGTCGAGCTCGTCGAGCTCGTCGAGCTCGTCGAGCTCGTTGAGCTGGGAGTCGGAGTCGGAGTCGGAGTCGGAGTCGGGCTGGGCGTCGCGCTCGGTGTCGAGGCGGAACTTCGGCTCGGCATCGCCCTTGGCGTCGTCCTCGTCCTCGTCCTCGTCCTCGTCCTCGTCCTCGGCGTCGTCGTCCTCGGTCTCGAGGTCGGCTACGGGGGCGGGGAGGGCGTCGAACGGCTCGTCGTCAGTGCCTTGGCGGCCCTGGTCGTCTTCGTCTTCGTCCTCGTTCGCGTCGTCGCTCGCGCTGAGCGCTTCGCTCACTTCGTCCTGATCGTCGTGATCGACGTCGTCATCCTCGTCGACCTCGGCGATGGGCTCGTCGTCCTCGGAGCTGTCGACACGCTCGTCATCAGGGACAGAGGTAGAGGTAGAGGCAGAGGCGTCGCCGCCAGCGTCAACGGAAGAGCCCTCGCCAACAGAGCCGACAGAGTCGTCCTCAGCACCGGAGTCGTCGGAGGAAGAGCTCTCAGCGACGGCGTCCTCGGTCCCCTGCTCCTCAGCGGCAGACTCCTTGGCGGCCCGCTCCTCGAACTCCCGCCTCAACGCACGAGGGGAGAACCGCATGGTGGAGCCGCTCTCCAGATCACCACCGCCCAGGCTCTCGGCCACGGGCTCGACCACCTCGTCATCGCCGGCAGACGAAGAGCCCTCATCCACAGCAGCCTCATCCACAGCAGCCTCATCCACAGCAGCCTCATCGGCAGAGCTCTCATCGGCAGAGCCCTCATCCGAAGACTCCCCACCCGACACGCCAACCCCACTGACCGCCACCGAAGCAGCAGCCCCCGCAACGGCACCACTCCAGTCGGCGGCACCCCCCGAGGCGGACGGAGCCGACGGCGCGGACGACGTGGACGGCGCAGGCGGAACGGGCGGAGCGGCAGGCGGCGCGGACGGCACCGGCGGCGCGGAGGCAGCGGCAGCCGCAGCAGCGGCGGCAGCCGTGGCGGGCGAGGTCCAGTCGGGCCGCCCCCCGAGTCCCAGCGGAGGCTGCGGCACAGCGGCAGGCCCACCACCGGACGACGAAGGCGCCGAAGGTGACGAAGGCGCCGAAGGTGACGAAGAAGGTGAGGACGGAGAAGGCGAAGAGAAGGACGGCGAGGACTCCGACGAGTCGGAAGGGTCGGACGTCGACGACGCCCCCGAGGGCGCGGCCGAAGGCGTCTCACCCGCACTGCCCGAAGCGTTCTGCGTGTACCAGGCGGGCGGGGCGTAGTCGATGGTGAACTCGCCCGTCGTCTCGGCGGCGGACTCCGCGTCGGACTGATCATCGACGGGTGAGTCCCAGCCCCCGCGGATCTCGTCCCGATCGCTGTTCACAATGCCTCCTGGTGTGGTCGAGCACCCTCGTGCCGTGGTCGGAGCAACGGTTCCCGGTCCGATCCGCCCGGCTCTCCCCATGAAGGACGCACACAACCCGCGCACGGGTTTCTGACGTCGCGCCCCGTCCCAGCCTAATCACCAAAAGCGCCAGCACGGCAGGGCAGCCTGCCCCGCGCACCGACTCCTCCGTCACACGAGCGATGCGCCAGTGATCAACCCGTACGAAGCCACAAGGAACAAAACGCCCAAGCGGTGTCAACTGGCGTGAAATGGAAGCGAGTCAGAGTCGCGTGACTCACGCATCCGATCCTGGCATCAGGGGCACGCGTCTTCACCTGCGTCGGCCGCTGTCGACGCACCAAAGACTGGCCCTGTCGGCGAGAGGGCCGAGCCCGCTGCTCGCGGTGAGGTGTGACGGAGGCCGGCGCGCGATTCATCCGAAGTCCGCCGAATTCCTTTGCTGAGCTAGGCACTTGAAGCCAAAGCGCCCTACCCGCCGTACACGTGCGATCACGCCCCATGCATAGTGGTCGGGTTCGTGTGCGATCAGGCGGGCGGCGAGGGCCGCACCACTGTGGGGACGGCGGCAGTCATAGTTTCGGCCCGCCTCCGTCACCGTTCACCCAGTCCACACTGGCGGCGGAGAGTACACGTAACAGGCGTCGCAACAAGCTGATCGGCGCGGTGGCGGCTGTGCTGATCGGGGCGCTGGGCGTCGGAGGCTGGCTTCTCTGGCCGGGCGACGGCGACTCGTCCTCATCAGCCCGGGGGACGCCGACCGTTCGGCAAGCCCCGGACGACATCAGGGAAACAGTGGAGAGGCGTCCCACCGACCCCGCGGGAAAGATGACCTTCCTGTTCTCCGCTGACGACTTCACCCCCGGCGAGCAGCACGAACTGCCAGGGATGTGGGCAACGGACAGGACTCTGGCCAAGGGCATTGACCGAACCCTCGTGGGCTTTCCGGCGAACAGGGACGTGAAACTCGGTCAGGAGCGTTGGAAGATCAGGCTGGACGGTCCCATCTGCGGAACGACGCCCCAGATGACCGTGGACGGCCGTACGGCGGTCCTCTTCCGGGAGTCCGAACCGAAGAAGGGAGCCGACAAGACCGACATACCCTGCAACAGGGTGGCGCTCATCAACCTCGACACTGGTGAGAAGTTGTGGCAGAAGCCGGTCCCGACGTCGAAGACGGACTTCCCTGAGGACTACCCTCCGCTGGCCATCTCGCGCGGCACCGTCACGGTGCTGTCGGCGGCGGGGGATGCGGCGGCATACGACATGGTCGGCGGTAGACGACTCTGGAAGAAGGTCCGCACCTCCGAATGCCAGAACAGGGGGGTAGTGGGCGGACGCGGCCTGCTGCTCCGCGCCGACTGTATGGATTCCGGGCTCGATCAGTTGGTCTACCGCGTGCAGAAGGTGGACCCGCGAACCGGACATGTGAAATGGACGTACAAGGTGGCTCGCGGCGTGAAGGACGCCAAGCTGCTGTCGGCCGAGCCCACCGTCATCGGTGTCGCGGCCGGTGACATCGGCATGACCGACCTGATCTCCTTCGACGAGAAGGGCGACCGACGCGCCACCATCCGACTTGAGGGTGGCCAGTACGTCGCTGAATGCGACGCAGCGTCGGACGACGCCGAACATGATGATTGTCCCGCCGTCGTGGTCAGCCATGACCAGGTCTTCCTCATGAGCCGAGAGGATCCCGATGGCGACCTGACCAACAACTCCAACTGGCTGGTGTCCTTCGACCTGGCGACGGGCAGGACCGTCAAGAAGTTCGAGTCGGGTCCGAACTCGCTGCTGTACCCCCTGCGGATGAGCGGAGATCAACTCCTCGCGTTCCGTGAGAGCAGCGACCACATCACGCCGAGCGGGGTCGTGAGCCTGAACCCGCGGACCCGCAAGGAGACCCCATACCTCTACTTCGGCCTTCCCCCTGAAGGGTGGACGCTGACAACTCCTCGATTGGCCGACATAGTCGTCCAGGACGGGCGGATCTTCTTCGGTGCGACGGAAACGTCCGGTCCGTCCAAGGGAAAGAATGCCGGTGGGGCGGCTGCTGCACCCCAGCAGTCGCCCCACTCGTCCCTGAGTCGATGCCGCTACTCGGCCGCGACTCCGCCGTTGCGTACCGTCGGCTCCAGATCGAACTCACCGTCGCGGGCTCCGAGCACGAAAGCCCGCCACTCCGCCTCGGTGTACCGCAGTACGGTCTCGGGGTCGAGGGACGACCTCATCGCGACAGCCCCCGCGGGCAGGTACGCGATCTCGACCCGCTCTTCGTGCTCCTCGGTCCCCGGAGCGCTCTGCCACTCGGCGCCGGAGATGTCGAGGGCGTACAGCTCGTTCTTCTCCCGCTCCTTGCGCGCCTGGACGCCCTCGTCCCGCTCGCCCACGCTCTTGTCCTGTCCCTCGGCCATGGCGGGCCGCCCCTTCCCGACGTACGAACCGAACCGTCCGCTCACAGTACTTCGGGACGGAGCGTGGCCTCCCGGAAACGATCTGGTCACCCTCTTCAGGGTGGTGGGCGCACCACGTGGTACAGCGCAAATTTCCAGGCTGGTACCCTGAACAACGGCCGCATGTCTACGCACCCCCGGCACCCCGCAAGGGACCTGAGGGAAGCGCCCAGCGGACCCCGCCTCCCGAGTTACGGAAGCTCCCCTGAGACAGAGACCAGGGGCACTCGATGGCGACGTAGAAGCCCCAGGGCCTACGAACAAAGACTACGAGGAGTACGCGTGTCGCTCGACGCCGCTACGAAGAAGCAGATCATGACCGAGTTCGGCACCAAGGAGGGCGACACCGGCTCCCCCGAGGTCCAGGTCGCGCTGCTTTCCCGCCGCATCTCGGACCTGACCGAGCACCTCAAGACCCACAAGCACGACCACCACTCCCGTCGTGGTCTGCTGATCCTGGTCGGTCAGCGCCGTCGCCTGCTGCAGTACCTGGCGAAGAAGGACATCCAGCGCTTCCGTGCGCTGGTCGACCGCCTGGGCATCCGCCGCGGTGCGGCGGGCGCCAAGTAAGACGCCGGTGAAGGGAGCGGTTCCCACTCGAAGCACTCGAAGGGGGCCGCTCCCTTTGCTGTACGTGCGCAGTGTCACCGGGCCTTTGTAGTCTGGAGACGCTACGCACGTGAGGGTGTACGGAACGTGTCGATGTCGTCGATGTCGGGTCGATCTCGGTTCGACGTCCGTCGACACATCCGTATCGCCCCCACACCCCCGACGTGACAACGTCATACCGAACGCGGAGGAGCAAGCCTCGACGCCACCGGTCCTCGGTAGTGGCCCCCGGGCCAGTCGGCAGCCGCAGCGCGGCCCCGGCACCCGGGTGCTTCGATCGAAGACCGGTCCGCACCAGCAGGCAGTGCTCCTCCACCACCGTCCCGCGCCACACGGGCGCCGGGACGAAGACGAGGAGAGAACGCTAGTGGAGAACGAGACCCACTACGCCGAGGCCGTCATCGACAACGGCACCTTCGGCACCCGCACCATCCGCTTCGAGACGGGCCGCCTGGCCCGTCAGGCCGCCGGCTCCGCCGTGGCCTACCTGGACGACGACACGATGGTCCTCTCGGCCACCACCGCGTCCAAGAAGCCCAAGGACCAGCTCGATTTCTTCCCCCTCACGGTGGACGTCGAGGAGCGGCAGTACGCCGCCGGCAAGATCCCCGGTTCGTTCTTCCGCCGTGAGGGTCGCCCCTCCGAGGACGCGATCCTGACCTGCCGCCTGATCGACCGCCCGCTGCGTCCTTCCTTCAAGAAGGGCCTGCGCAACGAGATCCAGGTCGTCGAGACGATCATGGCTCTCAACCCCGACCACCTGTACGACGTGGTCGCGATCAACGCCGCCTCCTGCTCCACGCAGCTGGCCGGCCTCCCGTTCTCCGGCCCGATCGGCGGCACCCGTGTCGCGCTGATCAAGGGCCAGTGGGTCGCCTTCCCGACGCACACCGAGCTCGAGGACGCCGTCTTCGACATGGTCGTCGCCGGTCGCGTCCTGGAGGACGGCGATGTCGCGATCATGATGGTCGAGGCCGAGGCCACCGAGAAGACCATCGAGCTCGTCAAGGGCGGCGCCGAGGCGCCGACCGAGGAGGTCGTGGCCGCCGGTCTCGAGGCCGCGAAGCCCTTCATCAAGGTCCTGTGCAAGGCGCAGTCGGACCTCGCCGCCAAGGCCGCCAAGCCCACCGGCGAGTTCCCGATCTTCCTCGACTACGAGGACGACGTGCTCGCGGCCCTGACCGCCGCCGTCAAGACCGAGCTCGCCCAGGCGCTCACCATCGCCGGCAAGCAGGAGCGCGAGACCGAACTGGACCGCGTCAAGGCGCTGGCCGGCGAGAAGCTCCTCCCGGAGTTCGAGGGCCGCGAGAAGGAGATCTCCGCCGCGTACCGCTCGCTGACCAAGACCCTGGTCCGTGAGCGCGTCATCAAGGAGAAGAAGCGCATCGACGGCCGCGGCGTCACGGACATCCGTACGCTCGCCGCCGAGGTCGAGGCCATCCCGCGCGTGCACGGCTCCGCCCTGTTCGAGCGTGGCGAGACCCAGATCCTGGGCGTCACCACGCTGAACATGCTGCGCATGGAGCAGCAGCTCGACACCCTCTCCCCGGTGACGCGCAAGCGCTACATGCACAACTACAACTTCCCGCCGTACTCCACCGGCGAGACCGGCCGCGTCGGCTCCCCGAAGCGCCGCGAGATCGGCCACGGCGCCCTCGCCGAGCGCGCGCTCGTGCCGGTCCTTCCGACGCGTGAGGAGTTCCCGTACGCGATCCGTCAGGTGTCCGAGGCCCTCGGCTCGAACGGCTCGACGTCCATGGGCTCCGTCTGCGCCTCCACCATGTCGCTGCTGAACGCCGGTGTGCCCCTGAAGGCCGCCGTCGCCGGTATCGCCATGGGTCTGATCTCCCAGGAGATCGACGGCGAGACGCACTACGTCACCCTCACCGACATCCTCGGTGCGGAGGACGCCTTCGGTGACATGGACTTCAAGGTCGCCGGTACGAAGCAGTTCGTGACCGCGCTCCAGCTCGACACCAAGCTCGACGGCATCCCCGCCTCGGTCCTGGCCGCCGCGCTGAAGCAGGCCCGCGACGCGCGTCTGCACATCCTCGACGTGATGAACGAGGCGATCGACGTTCCGGACGAGATGTCCCCGAACGCCCCGAGGATCATCACCGTCAAGATCCCGGTGGACAAGATCGGTGAGGTCATCGGCCCCAAGGGCAAGATGATCAACCAGATCCAGGAGGACACCGGCGCCGACATCACGATCGAGGACGACGGCACCATCTACATCGGTGCCGCCGACGGCCCGGCCGCCGAGGCCGCCCGCGCCACGATCAACGGCATCGCCAACCCGACCATGCCGGAGGTCGGCGAGCGCTACCTGGGCACGGTCGTCAAGACGACCACCTTCGGTGCCTTCGTCTCGCTCCTGCCCGGCAAGGACGGCCTGCTGCACATCTCGCAGATCCGCAAGCTCGCCGGCGGCAAGCGCGTGGAGAACGTGGAGGACGTCCTCGGTGTGGGCCAGAAGGTCCAGGTCGAGATCGCCGAGATCGACTCCCGCGGCAAGCTCTCCCTCATCCCCGTCATCGAGGGTGAAGAGGGCGACGACAAGAAGGACGACACCGACAAGTGACGTCGCGTAGCACCACGACGACGGCCCGCACCTCCTCGGAGGCGCGGGCCGTCGCCCGTACCCAAACCCTCATCAAGGGCCAGGACGGCATCGGTACGGTCCGCAGGACCACCCTCCCCGGGGGTCTGCGCATCGTCACCGAGACCCTGCCCTCCGTCCGCTCGGCGACCTTCGGCATCTGGGCCCACGTGGGCTCCCGCGACGAGACGCCGTCCCTGAACGGTGCGACGCACTACCTGGAGCACCTCCTCTTCAAGGGCACCCGCAAGCGCACCGCCCTCGACATCTCCTCCGCCATCGACGCGGTCGGCGGCGAGATGAACGCCTTCACGGCGAAGGAGTACACGTGCTACTACGCGCGCGTGCTCGACACCGACCTCCCCCTCGCGATCGACGTCGTCTGCGACATGCTGACCGGCTCGCTCATCGAGCAGGAGGACGTGGACGCCGAGCGCGGCGTCATCCTCGAAGAGATCGCGATGACGGAGGACGACCCGGGCGACTGCGTGCACGACCTGTTCGCGCACACGATGCTCGGCGACACCCCGCTCGGCCGCCCGGTCCTCGGCACCGTCGACACGATCAACGCCCTGGACGCCGGCCGGATCCGCCGCTTCTACAAGAAGCACTACGACCCGACCCACCTGGTCGTCGCGGCCGCGGGCAACGTGGACCACAGCAAGGTCGTACGCCAGGTCCGCGCCGCCTTCGACAAGGCGGGCGCGTTCCGGGGCGGCGCGGCGACCCCGATCATCCCGCGCCAGGGCTCCCGGGCCATCCGCACCGCGGGCCGCGTCGAGGTCGTCAACCGCAAGACCGAGCAGGCCCACGTGATACTCGGCATGCCCGGCCTGGCCCGCACGGACGACCGCCGCTGGGCCCTCGGCGTCCTCAACACCGCCCTGGGCGGCGGCATGTCGTCCCGGCTCTTCCAGGAGGTCCGGGAGAAGCGGGGCCTCGCGTACAGCGTGTACTCGTACACCTCCGGCTTCGCCGACTGCGGCCTCTTCGGGGTGTACGCGGGCTGCCGCCCGAGCCAGGTGGACGACGTCCTGAAGATCTGCCGGGACGAGCTCGACCACGTCGCCGAGCACGGCCTGTCGGACGACGAGATCGGCCGCGCCATCGGCCAGCTCGCGGGCTCCACGGTCCTCGGCCTGGAGGACACCGGCGCCCTGATGAACCGCATCGGCAAGAGCGAGCTCTGCTGGGGCGAGCACATGTCGGTCGACGACATGCTGGCGAAGATCGCGGCGGTCACCCCGGACGAGGTGCGCGAGGTCGCGCGCGACATCCTGGGACAGCGCCCGTCGCTCTCGGCGATCGGCCCGATCAAGGACAAGCAGGCCGCCCGCCTCCAGGACGCGGTCTCGTAACTCCCGTACTCCCTTAAGGAACCAAGTAGATGAGCAAGCTGCGCGTGGCGGTCATCGGCGCCAAGGGCCGAATCGGCTCCGAGGCGGTGCGGGCCGTCGAGGCCGCCGACGACATGGAGCTGGTGGCCGCGCTCGGCCGGGGCGACAAGCTGGAGACCCTCGCGGACACCGGCGCCCAGGTCGCGGTCGAACTGACCACTCCGGACTCGGTGATGGCCAACCTCGACTACTGCGTGGGCCACGGCATCCACGCCGTCGTCGGCACCACCGGCTGGACCGAGGACCGCCTCGCGCAGCTGCACACCTGGCTGGCGGCGTCCCCGGAGACGGGTGTGCTCATCGCGCCCAACTTCTCCATCGGCGCCGTCCTGACCATGAAGTTCGCGCAGATCGCGGCGCCCTACTTCGAGTCCGTCGAGGTCGTCGAGCTGCACCACCCGAACAAGGCCGACGCCCCCAGCGGCACGGCCACCCGCACCGCCCAGCTGATCGCCGCGGCCCGCGCGCAGGCGGGCAGCGCCCCGCAGCCCGACGCCACGGCGACCGCCCTGGACGGCGCCCGCGGCGCGGACGTCGACGGCGTCCCCGTCCACTCCGTGCGCCTGCGCGGTCTCCTGGCCCACCAGGAGGTCCTGCTCGGCGGCGAGGGCGAGACCCTCACCGTCCGGCACGACTCGCTGCACCACAGCAGCTTCATGCCGGGCATCCTGCTCGGCGCCCGCCGTGTGGTCTCCACCCCTGGCCTCACGTTCGGCCTGGAACACTTCCTGGATCTGGGCTGAGGCCGGCCCGCATGCGCGCGAAGATCACTTACGCCGTCACGGCTGCCGTCCTGGTCGTCTACTTCGTCCTGGTCGGCAGCCGCGGCGTGCTCCTGATACAGCACGGCACCGCGCTCACCGTCACCTTCGGCGTCGCGGTGCTGATCCTGCCGGTCATCGGCGTCTGGTTCCTCTGGAAGAACACCCAGTTCGTCAAGAGCGCCAACCGCCTCGCCGCCGAGCTCGACGCCGAAGGCGGCCTGCCCGTCGACGAGTTGAAGCGCACCCCCGGCGGCCGCATCGACCGCGACTCCGCCGACGAGGTCTTCGCCAAGCGCAAGGCCGAGACGGAGGACGCCCCGGACGACTGGCGCTCCTGGTTCCGCCTCGCCGTCGCCTACCACGACGCCCGGGACACCCCGCGCGCGCGAAAGGCCATGCAGCGGGCGATCGCCCTGCACGATGGCAAGCCGGTCAACGCCTGAGGCTCAGGCGGTACGCCGGTACTCGTCGGCCCACACCTCGATGGAGTCGGCCGCCCGGTCGAAGGCTTCATAGCGGGCCAGGAAGTCGGCGTTGCGGTCGGTGAGCAGCGGCGGCAGCTCATCGCCGGCCCGGTCCCGTCGTACGAGGACCAGGGCCTGCCCCTGCACGGTGCGCGGAAGGCCGAGCCAGCGCACCGGCTGTTGCGTCGTGCGCACCGCGACGACCTGCCCCCAGGGCACCGTCTGCGTGCTCAAGAAGCCGACGCGGCGCAGCCCGTGGGCGCTCACCCACGTGCCCATCCGCAGCATGCGCAGCGCGCTCGCGATGACGGCCGCGGCCGCCCCGACGCAGATCAGGGCGGCCGGCGGCGCACCGGCGAAGGCGATGATCACGGCGGCGAGCAGGACGAACGAGGCGAGCAGCAGAAGCAGCGCGGCGGCGCCCACCCGCCAGGGGCCTGGGCGGTAGGGCCGCCGCCAGTGGTCGCGGTCGTCGAACGGCAGCGCGGCATCGGCTGCCGTCTCGTCAAAAGCGCGGTCCGCCGTCAGGAAGGGCAGGGGCACGACTGATCCTCACTCAATCCACGCATGGGCTATGCCCGGTGAGGCTATCGATCCCTGCCCCGGCCTACCACCCAAGGGGGCCCAAGGGGGTCAGGGCGTCAGCGTCCGTCGGAAGCTTCGGACTGCTGGGTGTGGCCCGGCGACTGGTCGGCGGACATGGCGGGCATCCCGAAGAGCAGGGAGCCCACGAGACCGGCCACGACGGTGAGGCCGATCAAGGTGCGGCCCGCGATCTGGCCTGCCGTGGCACGTTCGCGGGGCGGGGGAGTGACATTGCTGCGGTACTTGTCGGCTTCGGCGATGAAGGCGAACGGGACGGGCTCGCGCCGACGGAACATGGGGTGCGTGTCTCCTCACGGGACTCGGGCGGATCGTGTCTAACTACACAGACGCACGAATGACCGAAAGGGTGCCCAGTTTTGCCAAATTCGTCGAAGAATGTCGTAGCGGATCACTGAACGACCGTTTGCCGGTGCCGAGTCCCGATGTGGGCGCCGCCCGCACGGAGGCGGAGCGGGGGTGGGCCGAGCCCGCGCCGCTCACGCACGCGACGTTCGACAAGATCCGGCAACAAGATCCGACGGGCGGCCCGGTGAGGCACTGATGTACGGATGCGTCGAGCGAAGTGTCCGTATTGCGGCATTTCGAGAAGTTCATCTAGCCTGATCAAACGGACCCGGCACTGCTTGAACCCCCGAGCAGGCAGTGCCGGGCTCCACTTTTGTCCCGTCTCCTCACCTCACCCGAGGGGGGACCACGCGATGAGCAGCGAGTAGCGTGTTACCCATGGCTCCGACCTCCACTCCGCAGACCCCCTTCGGGAGGGTCCTCACCGCCATGGTCACGCCCTTCGCGGCGGACGGCGCACTTGACCTCGACGGCGCGCAGCGGCTCGCCGCCCACCTGGTGGACGCAGGCAACGACGGCCTGATCCTCAACGGCACCACGGGCGAGTCCCCGACCACCAGCGACGCGGAGAAAACGGAGCTCGTACGGGCTGTACTGGAAGCGGTCGGCGACCGCGCCCACATCGTCGCCGGCGTCGGCACGAACGACACCCGCCACAGCATCGAGCTGGCCCGCGCCGCCGAACAGGCCGGCGCGCACGGCCTCCTCACGGTGACGCCGTACTACAACAAGCCCCCGCAGGAGGGCCTGTACCGTCACTTCTCGGCCATCGCCGACGCGACCGAACTCCCGGTCATGCTCTACGACATCCCCGGCCGCAGCGGCGTCCCGATCAACACCGAGACGATCGTCCGCCTCGCCGAGCACCCGCGCATCGTCGCCAACAAGGACGCCAAGGGCGACCTCGGCCGCGCCAGCTGGGCCATCTCCCGCTCCGGCCTCGCCTGGTACTCCGGCGACGACATGCTCAACCTGCCGCTGCTCTCCGTGGGCGCGGTCGGCTTCGTCTCCGTCGTCAGCCATGTCGTCACGCCCGAGCTGCGCTCCCTCCTGGAGGCGTACCTCACCGGTGACGTGCAGAAGGCGACCGAGATCCACCAGCGGCTGCTCCCGGTCTTCACAGGCATGTTCCGTACGCAGGGTGTGATCACCACCAAGGCCGCGCTCGCCCTCCAGGGCCGCTCGGCCGGACCGCTGCGCCTGCCCCTCGTCGAGCTGTCCGTCGAGGAGACGGCCCAGCTCAAGATCGATCTCGCCGCGGGCGGGGTACAGCTGTAATCACAGACTTCACAACTGAATACACAGCACATCGCAGGACACCCCATACCGGGGCGTTCCTGCACACCAGACAACTGCTACTGCACGAACGTCATACGCGCCACGTGCCTTGGAGGTACGTGGCGCGCGTGGTGAGGAGAGTCTTTTGAGTCATCCGCATCCTGAACTCGGCGCTCCGCCGAAGCTCCCCAAGGGCGGCCTGCGCGTCACCCCGCTGGGTGGCCTCGGCGAGATCGGCCGCAACATGACCGTCTTCGAGTACGACGGCCGTCTGCTGATCGTCGACTGCGGAGTGCTCTTCCCCGAGGAGGAGCAGCCCGGAATCGACCTGATCCTGCCGGACTTCTCGTCCATCAGGGACCGCCTCGACGACGTCGAGGGCATCGTCCTGACGCATGGGCACGAGGACCACATCGGCGGTGTCCCCTACCTCCTGCGCGAGAAGCCGGACATCCCGCTCATCGGCTCCAAGCTGACCCTCGCGCTGATCGAGGCGAAGCTCCAGGAGCACCGGATCCGCCCGTACACGCTGGAGGTCGCCGAGGGCGACCGCGAGCAGCTGGGCCCCTTCGACTGCGAGTTCGTCGCGGTCAACCACTCCATCCCGGACGCCCTGGCCGTCGCCATCCGCACCCCCGCGGGCATGGCCGTCGCCACCGGTGACTTCAAGATGGACCAGCTGCCGATGGACGGCCGCCTCACGGACCTGCACGCCTTCGCGCGTCTGAGCGAGGAGGGCATCGACCTCCTCCTCTCGGACTCGACGAACGCCGAGGTCCCGGGCTTCGTCCCGCCCGAGCGCGACATCTCGAACGTGATCCGGGGCGTCTTCGCCGGCGCCCAGAAGCGCATCATCGTCGCGAGCTTCGCCAGCCATGTGCACCGCATCCAGCAGATCCTGGACGCCGCCCACGAGTACGGCCGCAGGGTCGCCTTCGTCGGCCGCTCCATGGTCCGCAACATGGGCATCGCACGGGACCTCGGCTATCTGAAGGTGCCCGCGGGCCTGATCGTCGACGTGAAGACGCTCGACGACCTCCCGGACAGCGAGATCGTCCTGGTCTGCACCGGCTCCCAGGGCGAGCCCATGGCGGCCCTCTCCCGGATGGCCAACCGCGACCACCAGATCCGCATCGTCCAGGGCGACACGGTGATCCTGGCGTCGTCGCTCATCCCGGGCAACGAGAACGCGGTCTACCGGGTCATCAACGGACTGACCCGCTGGGGCGCCAACGTCGTCCACAAGGGCAACGCCAAGGTGCACGTCTCGGGCCACGCGTCCGCGGGCGAGCTCCTGTACTTCTACAACATCTGCAAGCCCAAGAACCTGATGCCGGTCCACGGCGAATGGCGCCACCTGCGCGCCAACGCCGAGCTCGGCGCCCTCACCGGCGTCCCGCACGACCACATCGTGATCGCCGAGGACGGCGTCGTCGTCGACCTCGTCGAGGGCAAGGCCAAGATCGTCGGCAAGGTGCAGGCCGGTTACGTGTACGTGGACGGGCTCTCCGTCGGCGACGTCGGCGAGCCCGCGCTCAAGGACCGCAAGATCCTCGGGGACGAGGGCATCATCTCGGTCTTCGTGGTCGTGGACTCCTCCACGGGCAAGATCACCGGTGGCCCGCACGTCCAGGCCCGAGGCTCGGGCATCGACGACTCGGCGTTCAGCGCGGTCATTCCGAAGATCCAGGACGTCCTGGAGAAGTCGGCCCAGGACGCGGTCGTCGAACCCCACCAGCTGCAGCAGCTCATCCGCCGCACGCTGGGCAAGTGGGTCTCGGACAACTACCGCCGCCGCCCGATGATCCTCCCGGTCGTCGTGGAGGTCTGACCTGCGGGTTCGACCTGCCGGTCGACCCACGCGGAGACGCGGAACCGGAGCGGGGCTCCTCGATTTGCATCGGGGCGCCCCGCTCCAGTACGTTTACGGCTCCGCCTGAACGGGAACCCGGCACCTTCACGTGCCTGGAGCACCCCGGACGGGGCGGGAATTCCGACTCAGAATCTCTGATAAAGTCGGATCCGCCGGAAAGGGAAACGAGAAAGCCGAAAGGCCGGATCGAAAACCTGAAAGGCACCGAGGAAATCGGAACGGACCGGAAGCCCGGAAAGATCTGATAGAGTCGGAAACGCAAGAACAAGAGAAATACCGAAGGGAAGCGCCCGGAGGAAAGCCCGAGAGGGTGAGTACAAAGGAAGCGTCCGTTCCTTGAGAACTCAACAGCGTGCCAAAAATCAACGCC
>NZ_JBHYJB010000010.1:0-91224 GCF_042740175.1 Streptomyces sp. NPDC059009
GTACAGCACCCCACCCACCCCAGTACTCGTGAACTCGTCCGGCGCCCCCGGCTTTTCGAGGACGGACATACCGCCGCGTCCCCACCCCGCCCCCACCACCGGCTGCCAGCTCACCCGCAGCACCCACCAGCCACCCGCCCGATATGCGGACACTGGCGCCCGCATTCTGACCGGTTTCCGACCTTGACGGTGCCTCACCCCTCCCCGACCATCAGGCTCGCGTCACCGTTCACGCTTCACGTACCTCTCCCTCCCCCACAGCTCCAGCGCCCCCTGTCCCCACGGCACGGGGCGTCTCGCACATTCCGTCCCTGTCCCTGTTCGGAATCCGGAGCCCTCTCATGAGACGCGTAAGACGCACCGCCGCCGTCGCCGCCGCCCTGACCATCGGCGGGCTGCTCGTCCCGGCCGCGCCCGCGGCCCTCGCGGCGCCGCACCCCGTGGCGCCCACCCCCGTCCTCGCCCCCGCTCCCGCCCTCGCCGCGCCCGACATCCCCGTGGCCAACGTGAAGGCGCACCTGTCCCAGCTCCAGTCCATCGCGAGCTCCAACGGCGGCAACCGCGCCCACGGCCGCGCCGGGTACAAGGCGTCGCTGGACTATGTGAAGGGCAAGCTGGACGCGGCCGGGTTCACCACCACCGTCCAGCAGTTCACCTCCAGCGGCGCCACCGGCTACAACCTCATCGCCGACTGGCCCGGTGGCGACACCGGCCAGACCGTGATGGCCGGCTCCCATCTCGACAGCGTCACCTCAGGGCCCGGCATCAACGACAACGGCTCGGGTTCGGCCGCCGTCCTGGAGACCGCCCTCGCCGTCTCGCGCGAGCAGTTCAAGCCCGCGAAGCATCTGCGGTTCGCCTGGTGGGGCGCGGAGGAGCTCGGTCTGGTCGGGTCGAAGTACTACGTCAACAACCTTCCCTCCAGCGAGCGTTCGAAGATCAGCGGGTATCTGAACTTCGACATGATCGGCTCGCCCAACCCCGGCTACTTCGTCTACGACGACAACACCGCCCTGGAGAAGGTCTTCAAGGACTACTACGCCGGCCTCAACATCCCCACCGAGATCGAGACCGAGGGCGACGGCCGGTCCGACCACGCCCCCTTCAAGAACGTCGGCATCGCCGTCGGCGGGCTGTTCAGCGGCGCCGACTACACCAAGACCAGCGCCCAGGCCCAGAAGTGGGGCGGCACGGCGGGCCAGCCCTTCGACCGCTGCTACCACTCGTCCTGCGACACCACGGCGAACATCAACGACACCGCCCTGGACCGCAACAGCGACGCCATCGCGTACGCCATCTGGAACCTGGCCGCCGGGTCCACGACCCCGCCCGGCGGCGTCTTCGAGAACACCGACGACGTGGCCGTCCCGGACAACGGTGCCGCCGTCACGTCCACGGTCAACGTCACCGGCCGCACCGGCAACGCCCCGTCGAACCTCAAGGTGGACGTCGACATCCGGCACACCTGGCGCGGTGACCTGGTGGTCGACCTGCTCGCCCCGGACGGCACGGCGTTCCGGCTGAAGAACTCCAGCAGCAACGACTCGGCGGACGACGTCATCGCGTCGTACACCGTCAACGCGTCCGCGAAGGCGGCGAACGGCGCGTGGAAGCTGCGGGTCCAGGACGTCGCCGCCCAGGACACCGGCTACATCAACAGCTGGAAGCTGACGTTCTGAGCCCTGTCCGACCGACGGGTCAGGTGGCGCGCTGTTGTCTGAGCGCCGCCACCCTCCGGTACAGCTCCACCGCCTCGGTGCCCCGGCCCAGCTGCTCCAGACAGTGCGCCTCGTCGTTGCGGCTGGCCAGGGCGTCGGGGTGGTCGGCGCCGAGGACCTGTTCGCGGGCCGCCGCGACCCGCCGGTACTCGGTGAGCGCGTCGGCCCAGCGGCCCAGCCAGCCGAGCCCGACGGCCACCTCGCGGCGGCTGACCAGGGTGTCCGGGTGGTCGGCGCCGAGCACCCGCTCGCGGATCGCGCACACGTCGCGGGCCTCGGCCAGGGCCTCTTCCCAGCGGCTCTGGCGGCCGAGGTTGACGCCGAGTCCGTGCCGGGCGCGCAGCGTCTCGGGGTGGGCGGGGCCGTTCACGCGGGTGCGGTCGTCGATGAGGTCGCGGTAGAGCTCGAGGGCCTCGCCACTGCGGCCGAGACGGCCGAGGCTGATGCCCACCTCGTAGCGGGCGGCGAGGGTGTCGGGGTGGTCGGCGCCGAGGGCGCGGGAGCGGGCGTCGGCGACTTCCCGGTAGGTCTGCAGGGCTTCCGGCCAGCGTCCCAACTGGCCGAGCGCGTAGGCCACTTCGTACCGTGTGACGAGCGTGTCGGGGTGGGTGGGACCGAGGACGCGGGCGCGGGCGAGCGCCACCTGGCTCGCGAGGCGGTACGAGTCCTCCAGTCGGCCCAGGCGGCTGAGGTTGTAGGCGAGGTTGTGGCGGCAGCGCAGCGTGTCGGGGTGGTCGGCGCCGACGGTGCGCTCCCGGGCGGCGAGCACCGCCGTATAGACCTGGTGGGCTTCGAAGTGCCGCCCCAACTGGCCGAGGACGTATGCCATTTCCTGGCGGGCGGCGAGGGTGTCGGGGTGGTCGGGGCCGAGCGCGCGCTCCCGGCCCTCGGCGACGCGGCCGTACTCGCGCAGGGCGTCGGCGGGGCGCCCGGTGCGGCTGAGGGTGAAGCCGACCTCGTAGCGGCTGGCGAGGGTGTCGGGGTGCTCGGGCCCCAGGGCGTGCTCGCGCTCGGCGGCCACCGAGCGGTGCACCTCCCCGGCCTCCGCCCACCGCCCGAGCCGCCCGAGGCTGAGCCCCGCGCTGTGCCGGTCGGCGAGTCTGTCGAGCAACTCCGGGGGCGGCGTGGGGCGTTCGGGCTCGCGGGGCACGGCGGGGCCGCGGGCGCCCGCGCGCGGGATCCACTCGCCGGTGAGCCCGGCCGCCGCGTCGGGCGGTGTCATGCGCAGGGAGCCCGCGCCGCCCGCCTTGTGGCCGGTGGTCATGCCGCGCGTCCACGACGGCAGCCGCGGCTCGTGGGACGGGAGGTGGTCGGCGGAGGCGGGCCGGCCGGGGCGGGGTGCGACGGAGGGCGTCCGGACCGTCGGGACGTATCCGCCGTGCGGGGCGTGCGGGGCGTGCGGGCCGCGGGCCGCGTGGATGCGGCGGCTCAGCTCGCGGGCGTCGTGCGGGCGGTCGTCGGGCTCCTTGGCGAGCAGGTCGAGGACGATCTCCTCGAAGGAGACGGGCAGTTCCTCGCGGTGGGTGCGGAGCGGTTCGGGTGCCGTGTCGCGGTGGCCGACGAGGACCGCCCAGGCGTCCTCCATGTCGAAGGGAGGCGCGCCCGTGGCGATCTCGTAGAGCACGCAGCCGAACGAGTACAGGTCGCTGCGCTGGTCGACGTGGCCGCCGCTGATCTGCTCGGGCGACATGTAGTGCGGGGTGCCCATCGCGATGCCGGTGCCGGTCAGCCGCGAGGTGAACCCGATGTCGGCGCCGAGCCGGGCGATGCCGAAGTCGCAGATCTTCACCGTGCCGTCGGTGAGCCGCATGATGTTCGCGGGCTTCAAGTCGCGGTGCACGATGCCCTGTTCGTGGGTGTACGCGAGGGCGCCCGCGACCTGGTCGGCGATCTCCACGACGTCGCCGACGGGCAGCGGGTGCTGCTTGTTGTCCTCGAGGAGCTGGCTGAGGTTGCGCCCGTCCAGGAGCTCCATGACCAGGTAGAGCAGCCCGTCGTGCTCGCCGAAGTCATGGACGACGGTCACGCCCCGGTGCTGGAGCGCGGCCGCGACGCGTGCCTCTCTGCGGAAGCGCTCGCGCAGGACGCGGGTGAACGACTGGTCGTGCTGGGGTCCCAGGGGCTTGAGGCACTTCACGGCGACTCTGCGGCCGAGCGACTCGTCCCGCGCCCGCCACACCTCGCCCATGCCCCCGCGCCCGATCAGATCGAGGAGCCGGTAGCGGCCCTGGATCAGCCTGGTGTCCGCCATGTCGTGCCGTCGCCCCCGTTGCCTCGCTGCGCCCTCCCCGGCTCGTCCAGTATGGCTTCCCGGGTGCCGAGTTTGTACGGGGCCGGGCGGCTGCCCGGGCCGACGCGCTCCATGGCCCGCAGGATGTGCTTCGGGGGAAGTTGCCAGCGTAGACGAGCGGGAATGGTGCGCAGGAGGGTGCCCGTGGTGCGCAGGCGGCGCGTCACGACGGCGGGCGCCGGAGCGGGCCGCCCGTACAACGCGTGCGCGTAGGGCGGCAGCGACGCATAGGCGAGCCCGGCGACGCGCCGCCACAGCAGGGCGCGGGCCGGGACGAGGGCCGGGTGCACGGGCGGCCGGCGCAGGAAGTCGTCGACGTCCCGGGCCTCGGGCCCCGCGGCGAGCCCGGGCCGCACCTTCTCGAAGTACGCGGCGAGTTCGGCGGTCGACGCCGGTACGGCGGCGGGGTCGAGCCCGACGAGGCGGGCGCTCTCCCGGTGTTCGCGCACGTACTGGTCGGCGAGCGCGTCCGGCATGCCGATCCCCGAGCGCCGCGCGATGTGCAGGTAGCTGTCGATCTCCGCGCAGTGCACCCAGAGGAGCAGCTCCGGCTCGTCGACGCCGTACCGCTCCCCTGTGTCCGGGTCGGTCGCCCCGAGCTTGCTGTGGATCTTCCGGACCCGGGCCCCGGCCGCCTCGGCCGCGTCCGTGGCGCCGTACGTCGTGACGCCGACGAACCGCGCGGTCCGCAGCAGCCGCCCCCACGCGTCCTTCCTGAAGTCGGAGTTCTGCATGACGCCGCGGACCGCGCGCGGGTGCAGCGCCTGGAGGTAGAGCGCGCGGATCCCGGCGACCCACATCATCGGGTCGCCGTGCAGGTTCCAGGTGACGGACGAGGGCCCGAAGAGGCCGGGGTCACCGGGGTCGGGGCGCATGGCCGGCCTCCTGGAGTGCGATGTACGACGGCTGTTGGTGTCCTTTCAGTATGGTCCGTGCGGCTGAGGGGGCCCGCCGGCTACGGGCTGCGGCCCCCGGCGCTCAGCGCGGCATCCCACTCCCGTACGGCGCGTACAGGTCGAGCAGCCGGACGCGGGCCGCCTGCAGACGGTGGGCGAGCACCCGGCCCACCCACTGTCCGACGGACCGGCCGAACGCGGAGTCGGCCGCGCACATCGCCCGGACCGCGGCGGCGTCGAACTCATGGGCGCGCAGCGGGCTCGCCGCCTCCGCCCCCAACTGCCAGGCGTGGGGCGGGAACAGCCAGGACCAGCCGACCAGGTCACCGAAGCCGAGGGTCTCGATGACGGCGGCGCGGCGGCCGGGAACGTGCAGGTCGAGGGCGACCGTCCCGGAGCGGATGATCCAGAACCGGTCCGCGCTCCCGCCCTCCTCGAAGAGCCGCGTGCCCTGCGGGAAGGTCACTTCGCGGGCGATGCTCAGCAGCCGTCCGCGGTCCGCCGCGGGAAGGGCCATGGCCATGCGGAGCGTGGAGTCGTTCATCGCCGGGTCTCCTCATCGAACGGGTCACCTCCCAGCCTTCGGGAGGCGCCCCCGCACCGGCAAGGTCCGAGTGGTCCCGTCACGGGGGTCGTCACGGGGCCGGCGGGCGGGGGCCGTCGGGGGCCGTCGTCGCCCACTCCCGCTCCCAGGCGGCCAGGCGCCGGTGGTCGAGGCCGAGCCGCACGGCCCAGCCGGTCACCAGCGCCGCGCCCGCCCCCACGGCCGCCGCCCCCGCGCCGGTGGACAGGGCGCGCAACCACAGGTCGGAGTCGTCCCAGGGGGCGCCCACCAGGTCGCCCCGGCGGTCGAGCCAGATGTCGACGCGGTCCCCCGTGCGCAGGCCGACGGTCACGCGCGCCGTGCCGGTGCGGCGCTCGCCCGCCTCCGTGGTCCAGCGCACGGACACCGGGTAGGTCGAGGGCGGGCTGCCGCCCGTGGCGGTCCAGGCGGTCTGTGACGGTGCGTCGCGGGTGAGTTCGGCGCGGGCGGGCAGGCGTTCCGCGCGCTGCCGCTGGGCCTCGACGCGGGCGTCGGCGAGCGCGGCCCCGCCCACGACGACGCCCACCGCGGGCGCCCCGAGGAGCACGGTGGCCCCCATGCCCAGGACCAGCCATGCCTCGACGACGTCGGACCGGCGCCGCAGGGGGTTCGCTCGCCACCGCCAGCCGCGCCGCGTGCCCGGCATGCCGTCAGACCCCCTCCGTACGGGGTGGGGCTGATGCCGCGCGGATCGTCTCGCACCTGTCCGCCATGGCTGCCGTCCCTTCGCCGCTGCGGGTCCGGCTCCTCCCTCTCAGCGTCCGGCCGCACCCGGCGGCCACCAAGGGCCGGCCGGGCACCGGAGCGGGCCGTCCGGCCCCTGGACAGCGGCCGTCCGGCCCGTCGCCGTCAACGGAGCTGTCGCGCGAGGGCGTTGCGGACGTCCCGCCAGGACAGCCGGCCCGCGAGCCGCTCCCCGGCGGCCGTCGCCCCGCACAGCCGGGGCCCGCACAGCCGGGGGCCCGGCGCGGTCTCGTCCGTACCGGCACCGTCCGCACCCGATCGGCCCAGCTCCGCCTGACGGTGAGCCGCTCTTGGCGGCTACTGGGAGATCCCGGACCACCAACCACCAACCACCAAGAGAGGAGCACCCCATGCCGACGGCGCCCACGCCCCCGTCCACGCCGCGCATCCTGCTCGCCCGGCACGGCGAGACCACCTGGTCCCGGAGCGGACGGCACACCGGCCGCACCGACCTGCCGCTGATCGGGGCGGGACGGCGCAGCGCGCGACGGCTCGGCGAGCGCCTCCACCGCAGCCCCTGGGACGGCCTGTCCGACGCGGTCGTCCGCACCAGCCCGCTGCTGCGCGCCCGACAGACCTGCGAACTCGCCGGGTTCATCGACCGGGCCACGCCGTGGGACGCGCTCATGGAGTACGACTACGGCGCCTACGAGGGCCTCACCACGCCCCAGATCCAGGAGGACCGCCCCGGCTGGGACCTGTGGCGGGACGGCGTGCCCGAGGGTGAGACCCTCGCGGACATCGCCGCCCGCGCCGACGAAGTGGTCGACTGGGCCGTCGAGTTGAACCGCAACGTCATTCTCTTCGCCCACGCCCACATGCTGCGCGCGCTCGCCGCACGCTGGCTGGGGCAGGACGTCGCCTTCGCGGCCCGGCTCGACCTCGCCCCGGGGTCGTTGTCCGGTCTCAGCTGGAGCCACGGCCACCGCGTCATCCGCCGCTGGAACGACACGGGCCACCTCGAACACGACACGCGCGTGCGCGACGAGGTGTGGTCGACGGAGTCCGCGTCGTGGCAGCAGTGGTGACGACGACGGCCCACGGCGCGGGCAGGGAGGTCACCGCCGTACGCGCGGCATCCCCAGGCCGATCCACGAGATGATCTCGCGCTGGATCTCGTTGTTGCCGCCGCCGAAGGTGAAGATGACCGCGGAGCGGTAGCCGCGCTCCAGTTCGCCGTGGAGGACCGCGCCCGCGGAGCCCTCCTTGAGGACGCCGGCCGCGCCCACGACCTCCATCAGCCAGGCGTAGGCGTCGCGGCGGGCCTCGGAGCCGTAGACCTTCACGGCCGAGGCGTCCTGCGGGGTGAGCGTGCCCTCCTGGACGGCGTTCACCATCTGCCAGTTGAGCAGCTTCATGGCGTCGAGCTTCGTGTGCGTCTTCGCCAGGCGCTGGCGCACCCAGCCCAGGTCGATGACGCGGCGGCCGTCGGCGAGCTTGGTGTCGGCGGCCCAGCGCTGCACGTTGTGGAGGGCGCGGATCGCCATGGTGCCGTGGGCGGCGAGCGTGACGCGCTCGTGGTTGAGCTGGTTGGTGATGAGCCGCCAGCCCTTGTTCTCGTCGCCGACCCGGCGCGTGACGGGGACGCGGATGTTCTCGTAGTAGCTCGCGGTGGTGTCGTGCGAGGCGAGGGTGTTGATGAGGGTGCAGGAGTAGCCGGGGTCGGAGGTCGGCACGAGGAGCATCGTGATGCCCTTGTGCGGCGGGGCCTCCGGGTCGGTGCGGACGGCGAGCCAGACCCAGTCGGCGGTGTCGCCGTTGGTGGTCCAGATCTTCTGCCCGTCGACCACATACTCGTCACCGTCGCGCACCGCCTTCGTCCTGAGGGCGGCGAGGTCGGTGCCCGCGTCGGGCTCGCTGTAGCCGATGGCGAAGTCGATCTCCCCGGAGAGGATCTTCGGCAGGAAGTACGCCTTCTGCTCGTCGGTGCCGAACTGCATGATGGTCGGCCCGACGGTGTTGAGCGCCATCAGGGGCAGCGGGACCCCCGCCTGGGCGGCCTCGTCGAAGAAGATGAACTGCTCCATGGGCGTGAGCCCGCGCCCCCCGTACTCCTTGGGCCAGCCCACCCCGAGCCACCCGTCGGAGCCGAGCCGCCGCACGGTCTCCCGGTAGAACTGCTTCTGCGCGGCGGGGTCGTCGTAGCGGGCGTAGGCGTTGTCCGGCACGAGGTCGGCGAAGTACGCACGCAGCTCGGTGCGCAACTGCTGTTGCTCAGGGGTGTATTCGAGGTGCATGGCGGCTCCTGGCTCGGCGGTTTCTGCGCATCCGGGACCTGACGGCGGACACAGTAGAACTCGTTCCAGAAATTGTGAATGGCGGTGCAGGGGCGGAGTGCGCGCGCCCGCTCCCGGCCGTGCCCTCGGTGGCGGCCGCCGTGCCTGATCGTCAGCCGCCGACGGCGGGCCGCAGCCCTACCGCCCGCCCCGCCCCGTCCCACTCGACCTCCAGGACCCGCTCGACCGCCGCACGGTCGAGCGGGCCGAACACGTGCGGGAACCGGGCGCCTCGGGGCGCTCCGGGCGGGGGCACGGGCGTCGGCGCCTCCCACTCCACCCGGGACGTGAGGCGGGACTCGTCCAGGCACAGGACCACGAGCGGTCTCGGGGCGGTGCGGTAGAAGGCGTTGACGACGGAGAGGGTGGTCGCCTCGTCGGGCGAGCAGTGGACGAAGCCCTCCTTCGTGAGGGAGGAGGGCGCGTACGGGGCGTCGGGGTCGGCGCTCCAGTCCGCGAGGGGGACCGCGTGGTAGATCATGCGCCGGTTATACAACGACGGCTGCGGCAAGGCCCCCGTCAGGGCCCCGCCGCAGCCGTCCGCACCTGCCGGGCGTCAGCCGGTGACCTTGCCCGTGCTCCTGTTCCACGTCAGCGTCCCGCCCTGGAAGCGCTGGGTGGCGCCGGTCGCCGTGCGCCGCTCGTCGCCCACGGGGAAGCCGAGCCTGCCGCGCTCCCAGCCACGCGCCTCGTACGTCCAGAGGAAGGGCCCCTGTACGCCGTGCGGTCCCGTGGCCTTGGTCCAGTAGAGGTTGCCGTAGTCGAAGCGCTGGAAGACGCCACCCTTGGAGGCGGGGCGTTCCTTGGTCGTGGGGCAGCCGTAGACGCCCTGGATGCCGCCGAGTTGCTGCCACTCACGGGCGAAGGAGCCGGTCACGGGGAGCTTGCAGTGGCGCTGGACGGTGACCTTGTGGGTCTTCTTGTCGTAGACGAGGGTGCCGCCCCGGAAGTCCTGGCGTGTGCCGGCCGCCGAGTCCTTCGCGTCGGCGACGGGGAAGCCCAAGCCGCCGCGCTCATAGGCGAGTTGACCGTACTTGGTGAAGATCGGCCCGTGGACGGCGAACGACTGGCCCGAGCCCGCGCGGTAGAGGTTGCCGCCCGCGAAGCGCTCGTAGGAGCCGCCGCGGGTGCGGCGTTCGCCCGTGGTGGCGCAGCCGAGGGGGCCGCTCTCACCGCCCCGGGCACGCCACTTGGCCGCGAAGGCGCCCTTGGGCGAGGCCGCGCAGCCGAAGGTGGCGGTCACGGTGTGGGAGGTGTCCATCGTGAGGCGGAGCGGGTTGGCGGCGGCCGTCTCGGCGCCGTCGACGGTCCAGCCGGTCAGCTTGCGGCCCTTGGCGGGGCGGGCGCCGACCAGGACCGAGCTGCCCTTGGGGTACGGGCCGGGCTCGGAGAGCTGGAGCGTGCCGGACTTCGCGTCCGGCGCCGTCTTCGTGGTGACGGTCAGGTCGGCGCGGCTGAACTTCGCGGTGAGCCGGGTGGCGCCGTTCACTTCGAGGTCCAGGGCCGCGTCGGTGCCCGCGCGTCGGCCGTTCAACTCCCAGGCGGTGAAGCGGTATCCGGCCTTGGGGCGGGCCGTGGCGGTGACCTTGGTGCCCTGCGGGTAGCCGCTCTTGCTCGGCTTGAGGGCGACGGTGCCGCCCTGGGCCGGGTCGGCGGTTACCGTGACCGGGTGGAGCTTCGGCGGTGTCGTGCTCTTCTTGAACTGGGCGACCAGCGTGTGCTTCGCGTTCATCAGGACCGACGTCGGGTTGGCCGAGCCGCGCGGCTTGCCGTCGAGCGTCCAGCCGCTGAACGCGTAGCCCGCCTTCGGCGTGGCGGTCACGGTGACCTTGGTGCCCGGGTCGTACGGGCCGTCCTGCGCGGCCTTCACGGTGCCGCCCGCGGCCGGGGCGGCGCTGAGCGAGAGCGCGTACGTGGTGGGCGGCTTGGGCGGGGTGCGGTACCGGGCGACGACGGGGAGGGTCTGGCGGAGCACGCGCGCGTTGTCGTGGTCGGCGTTGCCGAGGGTCTCGCCCGAGGCGGCCTTCTGCTTCGGCGCGGAGTAGTGCATGCTCACGCTGCAGCTGTAGGCGGGGGTGCACGCCGAGCCGTACGCCATGATCGAGTGGTACTTCTGGCTGGGCACGACGAAGCCGCGGTTGTAGGGGTAGACGGGGTTCTTCGCCCAGCCCTTGCCGCGGTAGGTGTCCAGGGTCTTGTCGTCGTGCCACAGCGCCATGTTGTGGCCGAGCTCGTGCGCCATCGTGCCGTCGGCCATGTCGGCGGCGTCGACGGCCGAGTAGATCTGCTCGTCGGAGGTCGGCGGGGTGACCCAGATAGTGTTGCCCTGGCGCTCCCGCTTCTCCTTGAGGAGCGGCTCCTGCGGAGTGTTGGCGATGCCCGCGGTGTACTCCCCGGCGGGCGGCTTGGGCACGTCCGAGATGACGGACACCAGGTCGGCCTTCTTGCCCTCGCGCACCTTCCGGGCCTGCTTGCCGAGGGCGCTGTCCTTGGTGTTGAGGGCCTTCAGTACGGCGTCGGAGTCCTCGTTGCCGGTGTAGTCGGCCTTGAAGAGGGAGCCGAACTTCACCTTGCCCTGCACCCCGGCGGCCTTGAGCGCGGCGTTC
Organism: Streptomyces sp. NPDC059009; assembly: GCF_042740175.1. Classification (NCBI taxonomy): domain Bacteria; kingdom Bacillati; phylum Actinomycetota; class Actinomycetes; order Kitasatosporales; family Streptomycetaceae; genus Streptomyces; species Streptomyces sp. NPDC059009. The sequence continues at coordinate 11,114 of NZ_JBHYJB010000010.1, forward strand.
ATCGACTTCTCCGCGACGGCGACCTTGTCCTTGAGGCCCTGGTCGCCGCCGAGCTTCTTCGCCGCGTTCTTGGTGTAGCCGACGGCCACGTCCACGACGGACTGCGCCTTGACGCGCGGCGCGCGGCGCGTCTCGGGGCGGGCGGCGCTCCGGGCACGGGACCCGGCGGGTTCGCGGTGGACGACGGGCGGGGTGTAGGTGTCCGTCGGCCGGACCGGCTTGGCCCGGGGGTCGATCTCCTGGACCGCGCTGTACCCCTCGTCGGTGCCGGTCAGCTCGTACCGGAGGTAGCCCTGCTGGACCTGCCCGGAGAGGCGGACGGGACCACCGCTGCACCCCTTGGTCACGGTCAGGTACAGCTTCGCGTCCGGCACGCCCTCGACGTGCCCCTCGATCACGATGCTGTCGCCCGGCAGATAGCCGACCTGGTCGGCCACGGCGCTGATGGTCACGTCGGGGAAGAGCGGCAGCACGATCGAGAACACCCCGTCGGCCTGCTGGTCGCAGAGGCTCTTGACGTTCTCGGGCGTGACACCGACCCTGCCCTCGCGCAGCACCCAGGGCTCTCCCGGTACGGGTCCCAGGGCGGCGGCCCGCGCGGCCGCTCCCCCGGCGGGCGGCGGCGCCCCCTGTGCGGCCACCGGCGCCGCCTGGCCCAGCACCACCGCACAGAGCACGGCCGAGGCCCAACTCGCCTGTCTGCGCCGTCTGTTCACGCCGCCCACGACGCTGTCCACTGCTCTGACCACAACAGTCCTCTCCTGACCGATAGGTGACGGATCGTCACCCACCAGAGGACCCCGGCCCGTACCGCTCCCCGCGCACGACGGCCCGGGCACGCCGGGGGTTCCGCCGATCGGAGGTGCGCGGACCCGCCGGTCAGGCGTCGGCGCGCAGCACGTCGCGCTGGATCCGGCAGGCGAGGGCGCGGCGCGCGGAGGGCGACGCGGGGACGGGGGCCGGGTCGGCGGCCGGGCCACCGGCTGGGTCGTCGGCTGGGTAGGCGGCACCCTTCGGCGGGACGTCGAGGCCGCGGGCGATCTGGTCGTACGCGGCCTGGTAACTCCCCGGCAGCTCCGCTCTGTTGAGCCTCAGGTCCGCCTCGACGAGACGGCGCAGCTCGTCGACGTGGCGGGGCGTGAAGCCCTTCTTGCCGCGGGCGAGGGCGGCGACGGCGCGGGCGCAGCGGGCCGTGCCGTGGGCGCCGTGGCGAGCCCGGGAGTTCTCGGAGTCGCTCTCGCAGATCTCGGAGATCTCTTCGGCGAGGCCCCACAGACGCCCCTCGAGCCAGGGGGTGTCGTACTGGTCGAGGGAGAGCCGCGGCGCGGACGGCGCCCGACGGGCATCGTCGGTCCTGTGCCGGGCGGTCCTGTGCCGGGCCATCTGCTTGGAGACCGCGGGCTGGCTCATCCCGGCGATCCGGGCGATCTTCTCCTGGCTCCAGCCGAGGGCGGCGAACATCTCGATCATCTCGGCGCGCAGCCGCCGCATCTCCTCGCCCGCGCGGATGACCTCGTTCATCTCCGCGAGCATCCGCTCGGCCTGCTCCTCCGTCATCGCCATCACTCGGTTATACACGTACGCACGCTCGTCCATAACCGGGTTGTACAACCTGGTTATGGGTGACAGGATCCGCGCCATGCCCACCTTCACCGCACCGGACGGAACCCGGCTCGCCGCTCATCTGTCCTGGGACGGGGACGCGGACGGGGACGGCGAGCCCGTCGTGTGCCTCCCCGGCGGCCCCGCGGACTCCGCCTATCTCGGCGACCTCGGCGGCCTCGCCGCGCACCGCGCGCTGCTCCGCCTCGACCTGCGCGGCACGGGCGCGTCCGCGCTCCCCGAGGACCCCGCCTCCTACCGCTGCGACCGGCTCGTCGACGACGTCGAAGCGCTCCGTACGCACCTCGGCCTCTCCGGGATCGACCTGCTCGCCCACTCCGGCGGCGCGAACCTCGCGGTCCAGTACGCGGCCCGGTACCCGGAGCGCGTGCGCAGGCTCGCCCTGATCGGCCCCGGCACCCGCGCCGCCGGGGTCGAGGTCACGGGCGAGGCCCGGCGCGCGGTGGCGCTGTCGCGGGCCCACGAGCCGTGGTTCCCGGAGGCGTTCGCCGCGTTCGAGGCGGTGGCCGCGGGCACCGGTGGCGACTGGGAGGCCGTCGCGCCCTTCTTCTGGGGCCGCTGGGACGAGACGGCACGGAAGCTGCACGCCGAGAGCCGGCCGCGCAACCAGGAGGCGGTCCGGGGCTACGGCTCCGACGGGGCCTTCGACCCGGACGCCACCCGGGCGGCGCTCGCCTCCCTCACGGCGCCCGTGCTGCTGCTCACCGGGGAGTACGACCTCAACAGCCCGCCCGCGTCGACGGCCGGGCTCGCGGCGCTCTTCCCCGACGCCACGCTCGTGGTGCAGCCGGGAGCGGGGCACTACCCGTGGCACGACGACGCGGACCGCTTCGTGGCGGCCACGGCCGCGTTCCTCGCGGCGCGACCCGGCTGAGGCGCCCCGGCTCGCCCCGCCCCGGCTCGCGCGGCGCGGCTCAGCCCGTCTGAAACAGTTCGCGCGCCGCCCGTGCCACCGCGTCGGGCCGCTCCTCGTGCGCGTAGTGCCCGCACCCGGTCAGGATCTCGGTCCTCAGGTCGTCGGCGCGGCCTTCGGCAGGCGGAGCGAGGACGCTCGGCGGGAGCAGGAAGTCGCGGTCGCCGCCCAGGATCAGGGTCGGGGTGGTGAGGTGCAGCTTCCGGTAGCGGCCGAGGGCCAGACGCGCGATGTCGTGGAGGGCGAAGGCGCGGTGCAGGGCCTCCCCGGCTCGTGCGCGGTCCGGCTCCCGGCCGGAGCTGACGAACTCCTCCAGGACATCGGGCGACCACACCTCCTGTGCGGCCACTCCCTTCCGCATCAGACAGCGGGTGAAGCCGGGCCGGTGGCGCAGCAACCACCGTCCCAGCAGGGGCTGTTCGAGCAGCGCCGTGTACCAGAAGCGCCAGGACTGCGGCGCGAGACGGCGGTGGCGCGGCCAGGGGTGCACCATGTTCAGGGCGAGGTGGTGCGTGACGCGCTCCGGGGCGCGCAGGCACAGGTGGAAGCCGGTCCAGGCGCCCCAGTCGTGGCCGATGAGCCGGACCCGGTCGAGGCCGAGGGCGTCGAGCAGCGCGAGCACGTCCGCCACCCGGCTGTCCGTGTCGTAGCCGGTCGCCGGGGCGTCGGACCAGCCGAAGCCCCGCTGGTCCGGGCAGATGAGCCGGTACGTGCCGGACAGGCGGGGGATCATCTCGCGCCAGCCGTACCAGTGCTGGGGGAACCCGTGCAGCAGCACGACCGGCTCGCCCGCACCGTCGCCCGCCTCCGCGACGTGCAGGCGCACCGCATCGCGCGCTCTTCCTCGCGCCCCTCCTCGCCCCCCTCCTCGCACCTCGACGTCGTGGTGGCGGACGCCGTCCAGGGCGGGCAGCGGTCGAGCGCCGCACTCCGACGCGTACTCCTGCGGGCTCAGCGCTTTCATCGGCTCCATGGCGATGTCAACTCCTGTTCAGCAGCTGCCTGTTCGGCGGTCGTTCCGTCAGGAGGAACCCGGCCGGGAAAAAGTTCCGCAGGAATCGGTGGGAACCTTTGCGCGGGCCCGCGCCTCCTGACCTTCCGACGGCTCACGCGACAGAGCCGTCGCGACGCAGCACCCCAGGGAGGGAACCGAACCGTGCGCGAACCAGAGGAAGGCGATCCGTCCAGGAAGGACGACCCCTGGGCGGCGGCCGCGCTCCTGGTGCGGGCGGCCCAGTCCGGTGACGCCCTGGCCCTCAACGACCTGATCGACCTGCTGACGCCCTACGTCGGCCGGCTCTGCCGCCCCATCGCCCTCGCCGACAGCGCCGACGCCGTGCAGGAGTCCCTCATCGCCGTCTTCCAGGGGCTGCCCCGCCTCAAGGACCCGCGCGCGCTGTACGGATGGGTGCGCACCGTCACGGTCCGCGAGGCGGTGCGGGTGGCCCGGCGCGGCCAACGGGAGACGCCCGTCGGCGAGTTCGACGACATCGCGTCCCTGCCCGGGCCCGAACGGGACGCCGACGTCCGCGACGTGCTGCGCCGGCTGCCGGGCGAGCACCGCGCGATCCTCGTCCTGCGCGAGCTGGAGGGGCTCGACGAGCGGACGGCGGCCGAGGTCCTGAACGTCTCCCGGGGCACGGTGAAGTCACGGCTGCACCGCGCCCGCCACACCTTCCGAAAGGCATGGGCCCGATGACCGCCGACCCACCCGACAACGACACCGGCACCGGCACTGACCTCGACCCCGTGCGCCGGCTGCGCGTCATGGCCGCGGGGCTCAATGCCGTCATGTACGCGGAGGAGTACGTGGACCTGCCCGTCGACGAGGTGTGGGCGGTCGCGAGCGACCTCGACGCCGAACTCCCGCAGCTCGTCCCGGCCATGCGGGCGTTCCGCACGACGGCCACGCTCCCGTCCGGGCGCAGCACCGCCCTCGCGTACGGGCCGTTCGGGCACCGGGCCCGGTTCGACGTGCAGCTGCGACCGGGGTGGTGCCTCATGCAGAGCGCGCATGTGGTCGGGGGGATGGCCGCCGTGCCGGAGGGGTCCGGTACCCGGTTCGCGGTGCTCGGCGGGGTGCGGCACGCCGTGCCGGGACCGGTCCGGCGCGCCGTGCGGCCACTGGGCCGGGCCCGCGGCCACCGCATGATCGCCCGCGCCCGCCGCCGTACCGAAGCACGCCGTACCGAGACACGCCGCACCGAAGCACGGCGCACCGCGGCACAGGGCGGCGACGGTGACGTCAACACCGGCCCTGCTCAACCCACTTGAGGCCGGGACCGCACCGCCGACAGGAGCTCCTCGAAGGGGACCACGTCGAGGCCGTCACGCGCGCCGACCGAGGTGACGGCCCCCTTCGACGCCGCCCGCCCGGCGGCCCCGGGCCCGGCCTCCTGCCCGGCCCCCGGCCCCATGAACCGGGCCAGCTCGGCGCCCGCGCGGTCGATCCTGGCCGCGAGGCCCTGCTCGCCCCAGTCCTCGGACGCCGCGTACACGGCGGTCGGCAGGACCAGGGCGCGCAGATGGGTGAAGAGCGGGCGCAGGGCGTGCTCGGTGACCAGGGAGTGGCGGGCGGTGCCGCCCGTGGCGCCGACGAGCACCGGCTTGCCGGTCAGCGCGTCCTTGTCGATCAGGTCGAAGAACGACTTGAACAGCCCGCTGTACGAGGCGGAGAAGACCGGCGTCACGGCGATCAGTCCGTCCGCGGCGGCCACCGTGTCGAGCGCGGCGGCCAGGCGGGGCGGCGGGAAGCCGGCGACCAGGTGCTGGGCGATCTCCGTTGCCAGGTCGCGGAGTTCGATGACCTCCGCGTCGGCGGTGACGCGCTCCCGCGTGGCCGCCGTGAGACGGTCGGCGAGGAGGCGGGTGGACGACGGGGAGCCGAGCCCCGCCGACACGACGACGAGCCTCATGCCGTACGCACCTCCTTGGCGGCCTCGACGCGGGACGCGTGCGTCGGCGGCTCCTCGGGCACGCCCGCCGGGCGCAGCTTCGCGAACTCCTCGCGCAGGACCGGGACGACCTCCTCGCCGAGGAAGTCGATCTGTTCGAGCGCGGACTTCAGCGGCACGCCGCCGCCGTCGACGAGGAACAGCTGGCGCTGGTAGTCGCCCGCGTAGTCGCGGAACGAGAGGGTCTTCTCGATGACCTGCTGCGGGGAGCCGACGGTCAGCGGTGTCTGTGCCATGTACTCCTCCATCGACGGGCCGCCGCCCATGAGCGGCGAGTGGTCGAAGTGGGGCCGGAACTCGCGTATCGCGTCCTGCGAGTTCCTCCGCATGAACACCTGCCCGCCGAGCCCCACGATCGCCTGCTCGGGCGTGCCGTGCCCGTAGTGGGCGTAGCGCTGCCGGTACAGGTTCACCATCTGCTTCGTGTGGGAGGCGGGCCAGAAGATGTTGTTGTGGAAGAAGCCGTCGCCGTAGTACGCGGCCTGCTCGGCGATCTCCGGGGAGCGGATGGAGCCGTGCCAGACGAAGGGGGCAACTCCGTCCAGGGGGCGGGGGGTCGAGGTGAACGACTGCAGCGGCGTACGGAACTTCCCCTCCCAGGTGACCACGTCCTCCTCCCACAGGCGGCGCAGCAGCGCGTAGTTCTCGATGGCGAGGTCGATGCCGTCGCGGATGTCCTTGCCGAACCAGGGGTAGACCGGGCCGGTGTTGCCGCGGCCCGTCATCAGGTCGACGCGGCCGTCCGCGAGGTGCTGGAGCATCGCGTAGTCCTCAGCGATCTTCACCGGGTCGTTGGTGGTGATGAGGGTCGTGGAGGTGGAGAGGATGAGGCGCTCGGTGCGGGCGGCGATGTAGCCGAGCATCGTCGTCGGGGACGAGGGCACGAACGGCGGGTTGTGGTGCTCACCGGTCGCGAAGACGTCCAGGCCGACCTCTTCCGCCTTCTGCGCGAGGGCGAGCATGGCCTTGATCCGCTCGCGCTCGCCGGGCGCCCGTCCGGTGGCCGGATCGGGCGTGACGTCACCGACAGTGAAGATCCCGAACTGCATGGCGCTCACCCTCCAGATTCTCTAGTTGACTGTTCAACTATATCCTGCCGAACGATCTCCCTCCGCCCGCTATTCCCGCCCGCCGTTCCCGCGGGCCGCGGCGCCGGGTGGCACCCCGTACGGGCTCGTCGGACAGTGGTCACAGGGCGCCGGAACTCAGATCCGGAGCCGACCGTTCCCCTGGCAACCCCCGAGTTCGAGGAGCCGAACCTTGTCCGCCAGACCGACGGACCCCCCGGGCCCCAGTGGTGCCCGATGATCAGTGCTGTACTCGGCGTGGTCGCCGTATTCGTCCTGACGGCCGGCACCGGCTACTTCGTCGCCCAGGAATTCGCCTACGTCTCCGCGGACCGGCTCGCCCTCGCACGCGAGGCCAAGGGCGGCGACAGGAAGGCCGCGCGCGCCCTCCAGGTCCTGGAGCGGCTCTCCTTCATGCTGTCGGGCGCCCAGCTCGGCATCACCGTGACCGGTCTGGTCGTCGGCTTCCTGGCCGAGCCCTCGGTCTCGACGCTGCTGCGGCCCGTGCTGACCGGGACGGGCCTCCCGGACGGGGCCGTCTCCGGCGTCTCCGTCGTCCTGTCGTTCGTGCTCGCGACGATCGTGCAGATGGTGCTTGGCGAGCTGGCACCGAAGAACCTCGCGCTCGCCGTGCCGGAGCGGCTCGCCAAGGCGCTCGCGGGGTCCACGCTCGCGTATCTGAAGGTCGTCGGGCCGCTGGTGCGGGTCTTCGACGGGGCGGCCAACCGGCTGCTGCGCAAGGTCGGCATCGAGCCGGTCGAGGAGCTGCACCACGGGGCCACCCTGGAGGAGCTCGGCCATCTCATCGGCGAGTCCCATGAGAGCGGCGAGCTGCCGAAGGAGACCGCCGAACTCCTCGACCAGGCCCTGGAGTTCTCCGAGCGGACCCTGGACGAGGTGATGGTGCCGCGCGTGGACGCCGTCTTCGTGCGGGCCGGGGCGCTCGCCGCCGAGGCCGTCGAGCTGATCGCGCGGCACGGCCACTCGAACTACCCCGTGCTCGGCGACCACCCGGACGACATCGGCGGCGTCCTCGGCGTGCGCGAGCTGATGGGACTGCCCGCCGACCGGCTGCGCACGACGACGGCCGCCGGGCTGGCGCGCCCGCCGCTGCTGCTGCCCGACACCCTGGAGCTGCCCCACGCGGTGACGCAGATGCGCGCGCGGGACGACGAGTTCGCCGTCGTCCTGGACGAGCACGGCGGTGTGGCGGGCATCGTCACGTACGAGGACATCGCCGAGGAACTCGTCGGGGACATCGCCGACGAGAGCGACACCGTCACCGAGCTCGCGGTCGCCGACGGGCGCGGCTGGCTCGTCGACGCGGGCCGCCGCCTCGACGAGGTCGCCCAGGCCACCGGCGTAGTGCTCCCCGAGGAGGACGACTTCGACACCGTGGCCGGGCTCATCGTGGACCGGCTGGGCCGCTTCCCCGCCATCGGCGACCGGCTCACCGTGGCGCTGCCCGGCGGCGGCAGCGCGGTCATCGACGTGCGGGGCCTGGACCGGCACGTGCCCGAGCGGGTCCGCCTGGAGCGGCTGCCCGAGGCGGCACCCACGGCCGGGGCCACGGCCGAGGAGGAGCAGGCATGAGTCTGCCCATGGCACTCTTCATCACCGTGCTGCTGCTGATCGGCAGCGGGTTCTTCGTCGCCGCAGAGTTCGCGCTCGTCGCCGCCAAGCGGCACCGCATGGAGAAGGCGGCCGCCGAGAAGAAGCGCGGCGCGAAGGCGGCGCTCGCGGGCATGCGCGAGCTGTCGCTGATGCTCGCGGGCGCGCAGCTCGGCATCACGGTCTGCACCCTGGGGCTCGGCTCGATCTCCAAACCCGCGATCTCCCACGAGCTCGACCCGCTGCTGCACGGCTGGGGGCTGCCGAGCGGACTCAGCTACGGCGTCTCCTTCGCCTTCGCGATGATCGTGGTCGTCTTCCTGCACATGGTGGTCGGCGAGATGGCGCCCAAGTCCTGGGCCATCGCCCACCCGGAGCGCTCGGCGATGCTCCTCTCCCCCGCCTTCCGCGCCGTGGTGAAGGCCGTGCGCCCGCTCATCTGGCTGCTCAACAAGGTCAGCAACGGCCTCGTACGGCTGTGCCGGGTCACCCCGCGCGACGAGCTCACGGCGGTCCACAACCGGGAGCAACTCACCTACCTCGTCGCGGAGTCCGAGCGCCTCGGCCTGATCAGCAAGGACGACTCGGAGCTGATCGCGCGCTCGCTCACCGAGCCGCTGACACCGGTCGGCGACCTCCAGATCCCCTCCGCCGAGATCACGTCGGTGCCGGGGACGGCCCCGGTCGACGAGATCCTCGCGGTCGCCGACGCCAGCGCACGGACCCGTCTGCTGGTCCGCGACGGCGCCCGGGTGCTCGGTTCGGTGCACGCCCGCGACGCCCTAGTGGCCCGCGCCCGCGGCCGCGCCACGACCGCCGCCGACCTGGCCCGGCCGATGCCGGAGCTCACCGCCGACACCACCGTCGCCGACGCCGTCGAGCAGCTCCGCCACCGCCGCGCGTCCCTCGCCGTGGTCTGCGACGACGCGGGCCGCCTCACCGGACTGGTCAGCCTGGACGACCTGCTGGCGCGCTACCTCCAGCCGAGCGGGGCGGCCTGACGGCGGCGAACCACCCGGAATGCGCGGCACGTTGCAGCCGCGAACGACCCACGCCCCCGCCGGAGAGAGCTCCCGGCGGGGGCCGGTCATTTGGTGCAGACCAATGAAGTAGGGTCATCGCCTCATGCGTTGCACATCTGCGACGTATGCCTGCATTAGCACCACATCGAAAGCTCTTCATGAACAACCGAATACGCACTGCCGTGCGTACGGCCGCGCTCGGCGCGGCGGCGGCAGCCGTACTGCTCGCGTCTCCCGGTGCGGCGCTCGCCGCGCCCACGCCGGGCGAGCCCTCCCCCATCGCCTCACCCGGCACCACGGCGACGGCGGCGCCCACCGCCACCGGCACCCCAACTCCCGCTCCGCCCAAGGGGAGTTCGAAGCCGGGCACCACGCCCGACGCGATCCCGACCCCCGACGCGGCCCCGTCCCCCGAGACGACCCCGTCCCCCGAGGCGAGCGCCACCACCCACCCGGCCCCGGACGACGGGCTCAAGGCCACCCCGGAGGAGATCGCGGAGGCCAGGCGCGTCGAGGCGTACTGGACTCCGGAGCGCATCGCCGACGCCGTGCCCGCCAACCCGGACAAGGGCGCCCAGGCCGGCCCCGCCCCCCGCTCGCTCGGCGACATGCTGCGGTCGCCGTCGCACATCGACAGCAAGGGCGTCGCCACGGCGGGCGTCTTCCTCATCAACCAGGACGACGACCCGCAGTCGGACCCGGGCAACCGGGACCAGTTCTGCTCCGCCTCCTCGGTGGCCTCGCCCACCAAGTCCCTGGTGATCTCGGCCGCTCACTGTCTCAACGACAACGACCGGTTCCGCAACCTGGCGTTCGCGCCGGGCTGGAAGGCCGACCCCAACCACAAGGGCAAGGGCATCGCCCCGTACGGGATCTTCCCCATCAAGAAGGGGAAGATCTGGATCGACGGACGCTATCTGTCGCAGGGCCCGTCGAAGGCCGACGACCTGGACTTCGCGTTCCTCAAGACCGGCCCCAACTCCAAGGGACAGTTCCTGGAGAACGCGACGGGCATGGGCAACGAGCTCACCACGCTGCCCGCCAAGGGGAACCTCAACCAGAAGAACGTGACGCTGATCGGCTTCCCCGGCGACGCCAAGTCGCCGCGCGTGTGCCCGTCGACGACCACGAAGCCGTTCCAGGGGCGCTTCCTGGAGATCGCCTGTGACGGGTTCGCGCCCGGCGTGTCCGGCGGTCCGTTCCTGCGGAACTTCGATGGCGAGCGGGGAGATGTCATCGGCGTCATCGGCGGGTACAAGACCGGCGGCAAGCTCGACAACATCTCGTACTCCTCGCAGTTCGACGCGGATGTCGTGCGCCTCTACAACCAGGCCGTGAACGACTACACGCCGGACACGCCATCCGGCAACGAGGGCATGGGCAACGCGGGCCTGTGGACCCACGCGAAGGCCGCCGCCACCGGGCAGTTCCACACCTCGTCGCAGAAGACGAAGGACGGCGACCTGATCGTCAAGTGGTCCGACGGCGAGGTCACGCTCTACCCCGGCGACCAGTCCCAGGGCTTCCACACCGGCTGCGCCAAGGACCAGCCGTGCGAGGTGCAGCTGGCCAAGCCGAACAAGATGTGGGCGGACTACGCGGAGGTCATCACCGCGGGCGACTACACCGGCTCCGACGCGTACGACCTGATGGTCAAGTGGATCGACGGCGAGGTCACGATCTACAAGGACATCGACGAGCACACCAAGCTCCCGACCTCCACCGACCAGCACCCGGCGAACGAGATCAAGATCGCCGCCGCCGGGTCCACGTGGAAGTACGCCAAGGGCATCGCCACCGGCAAGTACGGCGGCAACAAGTGGCCCGACGACCTGATCGTGCGCTGGGTCGACGGCGAGGTCACGAAGTACACCGACGTCGACGGCGGCGGCTTCCACGCCGAGCAGCAGATGCTCGCCCCCAACGCGCTGTGGAAGGACCACGCCGACATCGTCGCGGGCGGCGACTTCGACGGCTCCACCAACTCCGACTTCGACCTGTTCGTGCGCTGGTCCGACGGTGAACTCACCATCTACGAGGACATCGGCGCCCACGGTCTCGGCAAGGAGAACCAGGTGAAGGGCCCGAACGGCACCTGGAAGCACGCCAAGGTCGTCGTGCCCGGCGAGTTCGGCGGCAACCTCTGGGAGGACGACGTCTTCGTGCGCTGGTCCGACGGCGAGGTGTCGATGTACGGCAACACGCAGGCCGACGCCCTCGGCCGCGAGTACCAGTTGGTGCCGCCGCCCGCCTAGGGCTGGTCGGCCAGTACGCAGGACGTACGTACACGTACATGCACATACGTACACGTACGTCGAGTCGGCGGCGGGGGGCGGGAGTGCCTTCCGCCGCCGGCGTGTGGATCTACGGTTGGACATATGCGCACACGTCTTTTCCTTCCCCTCTGTGCCGCCACCGCCCTCTTCCTGAGCGGCTGTTCCGGCGACGGGGGCGGTGGGAGCAAGGAGTCGGCCGACGCGTCGGCACGGCCGTCGGCATCGCCTGAGGAGAGCGACCCGAGCGAGGGCGGGGGACGCGAGTGGGAGCCGGACGACGCGCTGCAGCGCGCGAAGCGCGCCCTTGACTCGGCCGCCGACGACGGCGGGGAACCGGAGTTCGTCGACTCCGGGAGCGCGTACGTGGCGAGCGGCCTGGACAAGGAGTTCACGGCGACGGGCGCGCGGCCCTACCGCTTCGACATCACCTGCGACACCTCGGGCATCGAGGAGGTGACGCTCACCCTCTCCCGCGACGGCGAGGAGCAGTCGTACGGGATCGGGTGCGGGGACGCGGACGCGGATCAGTTCAACGTTCCCGCGGGGCGCCCCTTCACCGCGCGCGTGGACCCGGTGAAGGACGGCACCGGGCTCATCATGTGGCGGCTGCACACCCTCGCGAAGGACGCGGTGGACGGCTGTGACGACGACATCGACGGGTGCGAGGACTGACGGTCGCCGCAGGAGCGGGCGTCGCGGCAGGAGCAGGCGTCGTCGCCGGAGTGGGCGTCGTCGCCGGACCGGCATTCGTCACCGAACCGGCCGTCGTCAGTGGCCGCCGCTGGGGACGTCGCAGCCCGCGTGGTCGGGGTAGCCGCCGAACGCGTCCGCCTCGACGGCCGCTTCGCGCATCGCGCCCTCCACGCACAGCGGAGAGTCGTCGACCTCGATGAGGAAGCCCACCCTCTCCGGGCCGTCCTCGTACGTCTGCACCTTCCCCTCGGCGTAACCGAGGCCGGTCAGCGCGGCGCGGACGCTCTCCGGGGTGAAGTCGCCGCGCTCGCCCAGCGGTTCGAGCGCGCGCTCGACGCGCTCGACGGCCGCGAGGCCGGCGCAGCGGCGCTTGCCGTGCAGCGGGAAGGGCTCCCTGAAGCCGTGGTTCTCGGCGTAGTGGTCACCCGGCTCGGCGGCCGGGGGCGGGGCACCGTCCGCTGTCCCTGTGGCCCGCGCCGTCGGGCTGTGACTCTCACCGGGACACGGGACGTCCGCCGTCGCGCCCGACGTCGACGGCGCCGTCTGTGCCGGGGCGGCCGCGTCGGTGGCGGTGGCGGCGGCGTCGCCCGGCCGGTCCGTCCCGCAGCCGGTCGCGAGCAGGGCGAGGGAGACGGAGAGGGCCAGGGCGGGGAGGGCGGAGAGGGCTGACGGCAGCGGCAGCCGGGGTGCCCGGGTCGCCCCTGTCGTCCGGTTCATCGCGCAGTCCAGCCGCCGTCGAGGACGAGGTTGGCGCCCGTCATGTTGGACGACTGGTCGGAGGCGAGGAACAGGGCCGCCGACGCGACCTCGTCGGGGCGGCCCAGGCGGCCGAGGAGGGTCCGCTCCTCGAACGTGGCCCGCATGCCCTCCGGGTCGTCGCTCGCCTGGAAGACCTCTTCGAGGAGCTGGGTCGAAATCGGCCCGGGGCAGAGGGCGTTGACGCGGATCCCGGCCTTCGCGTGGTCGATGGCGGTCGCCTTGGTGAGCTGGATGACACCGCCCTTGGACGCGCAGTACGCGGCCACGCCCGCGTCGCCCACGAGGCCGAGCTCGGACGCGATGTTCACGATGACCCCGCCGCCGCGCGCGGTCATCGCGGGCACCGTGTGCTTGCAGCAGAGGAAGACGCCGCGCAGGTTCACGGACATCAGCCGGTCCCACTCGTCGACGGTCGTGTCCAGGATGGTCTTGGCGAACTCGATCCCGGCGTTGTTCACGAGGACGTCCGGTCCGCCGAAGGTCGCTGCGGTGTGTGCGATCAGCGCCTTGACCTGCTCCTCGTCGCTCACGTCGGCGGCGACGAAGTGCGCGCCCAGCTCCGCGGCCTCGGCACCGGCGTCCACGACGTCGGACATGACGACCGTCGCGCCCTCGCGCGCGAAACGCTCGGCGATGGCGAGGCCCAGCCCCTGCTTGGCCCCGGTGACGACGGCGGTCCTGCCCGTGAGTTGACCGGCAGAGGGCTGGGGCCGGAGGTTGTCGTGGGACATGTGGCGCCTTTCCTTCGTTTGCTCGCTTTTACCCTAAACGAGCAGGTGAGCGAGTTGCTCGACGACGTCTCAGCGACCTCGGTGATCTCAGCGACCTCAGCGATCTCAATGACCTCAGTACAGGAAGCGGTGCAAGGGCTCCGACTCGGTCAGCAGGACGGTGACCCGGTGGGCGAGGCGCTGCCACGCCTCTTCCTGCGGATACGTCAGGCGTACGTTCTCGCTGTCGGCGGCCTGCAGCGCAGTGGACAGGGTGGCGGTGTCGGCGTCGGGCGTGAGGTCGACCATCGAGAGGACGCGGGCGAGGGCGCCGACGAGGGCGACGGCGGACTCTTCCGAGCGGGAGTCCCCGGAGCCGGGGGCAGCTGAGCCGAGGGCAACCGAGTCGGGGGCAGTTGAGTCGGGATCCCCTGAGCTGGGATCCCCTGAGCCGGGACCGGCCGAGTCGGATTCCGCCGGCTCCGGAGCGGCGACGGTGCGCAGGGCCGCGGCAGTGGCGGCGGCGGCCGGGTCCGGCGGCGCCGCCAACGCGCCGGAGAGCGTGCGCAGCACCGCGTACAGCAGATCCGTGTGCGCGGCGGGCAACGACACGACGCGCAGCCCCTCGTGTTCCCAGCGGCCGTTCGGCGTCCATACGCGGCGCCCCGTGGCCACGGCCTCGGCGAGGATGTCGCGCACGGCCCGGAAGGCCGCGATCCCGTCCGCGAACAAGGCGCGGTCGGGCCCCTCACCGATGGCCGCGGCCATGGGCTCCAGCACGTGCTTCGCCACGCGCTCACACTGGGCGTTGAGGTCCGGGTCCACCACGACGAGTCGAACAGACCCGCGCTCTTCCTGCTGCTTCATGTCGAACACTCTGCCATTTACCTCGGACACCCGGGGTCGCCCGTACGGGATCCGGGGGCAGTCGCAGCGTGGTGATGGCGGTGGCGAGCATCTGGTAGTGCCCGACGAGGAGCAGGAACTCGATGGTGGCGGCCTCGTCCAGGTGCTCGCGCAGCCGCTGCCAGGTGGCGTCGTCGAGGTCCTGGCTGTGCTGCAGCATGTCGGTCGCGGACAACAGGGCCCGCTCGCGCGCGCTCCAGCCCGGGGCGTCGGGCCCTACGCGGACCCGGTCGACGTCGCCGGGCGTGACTCCGGCGCGGCGGCCGAGGCGCCGGTGATGCTCGAACTCGTAGGCGCAGTCGCGGAGATGGGCGGTGCGCAGGATGACGAGTTCGGTCTCGCGGCGCGGGAGGGTGCCGCGCGGCATGAGCCGCCCGGCGAAGCGCAGCCAGCCACGGAAGAGGCGGCGATGCCGGCCGAGGACAAGGAAGAGCGCGGGCGGCCGGGTGCCACCGACGAACCCGGCGGCCCGGCTCAACAGCCAGGTGCCACGGCCGACTTCGGCCCGGGTGCCGGGGGAGATGCGGGGGACGGGGCTGGTCGGCGGGGTGCCGGGGGCGGTGTCGCCGGGCGGCCCTTCGCCCATAGGCCCCTCGCCCGTCGGCCCCGCGCCGCTGCCCTCTCCCATCACCGAACACCCCCGACCCGCACCGCCGCAGGACCGGAGCCAGGACCAGAACCAGGACCAGAACCGGAACCTGGGCCGGTCGTCTTCTCCCCGGACCGGGCCACCGCCGCCCCCAACACCCGCTGCGCGACCCGGTTCCAGGCCCGCATGGCCAGGACGTACAGCGGTGGGGCCAGGCACTGCAGGGCGTGCAGGACGTGGATGGCGCGTGAGGTGTGGATGAGGTAGCGGCCGCGGCGCATGCCGTCGAGGATCGTGGTGGCGACCTCCTCGGGCGACGCGGCCCGTTTCAGGAAGCGGGCCCGCAGCCGCCGGGCCGCCGGGCTGTCGCGGTCCACGCCGACGATCTCCACGGTGTCGGCGAGCGGCGTGGCCACCGCGCCCGGGCACACCAGGGTCACGCCGATGCGGTGCCGTCGCAGATCGAAGCGGAGCACCTCGCTGACGCCGCGCAGGCCGAACTTGGCCGCGCTGTAGGGGGCGTGCCAGGGCAGGCCGATCAGGCCCGCGGCCGAGGAGACGTTCACCAGGTGGCCGCCCCGGCGCGCCGCGATCATCGCGGGCAGGAACGACTCGATCACATGGATCGGCCCCATGAGATCGACCTCCACGACGTCCCGCCAGTGCCGGTGCTCCAGCATCTCGACGGTGCCCCAGGTCGAGATCCCGGCGACGTTCATCACGACGTCGGCCGGGCCGCCCTCGGCGTGGATCTCCTCGGCCAGGGCGCGCACCTCGTCGTACGCGGAGACGTCCGCCGCCTTCGCGTACGCGACCGTGCCGCCCGCTTCCCGTACGGAACGGACGGTGTCCTCCAGGCGGTCGGCGGCACGGTCCGTCAGGAGCAGCACCGCGCCCTCGGCGGCGGCCCGTTCGGCGAGGGCGCGGCCGATGCCGCCGGCCGCGCCGGTGAGGAACACACGGCGCCCGGCGAGGCTCCGCACGCCGCCGCCACGCCGGGTCATGACGCGGTCTCCGCCGAGACGGTGGAGACCGCGGAGACCACGGAGACGGTGGGGGCCGCGGAGACAGTGGAGGCCGCAGACCGGGCTGCGGCGGGATCGTCCTCCTCCCGGACGTGAGCGGCGAGGAAGCCGTCCACGATCTCGTTGACCTCCCGCGCATTCTGAGTGGGCGTCACATGACCGCCGCCCGCGATGACATGACGCTCATCGGGCGCCAGCGCGCGGATCGTCCCGGCGGCCCGGCCGAGCGGCAGGACGCGGTTGTCCTCTCCGTGGAGCACGCAGATCGGCAGCCCGGCGAGGGCGCGCGAGCGCTCCAGCGGCCCGAACGTGCCGATGTCCTCGCCGAGTTTGACCAGCGACACCGTCTGGCCGGGGTCGCGGTAGAGGGAGGACAGACAGCCCATGAACGCGCGGTCGCCGCCGCGGCCGAACAACAGCCTTCGGAATACGGGGGCTTGGAGCCGCCACGGCAGCCGGAGACCGGCGGCGCGGCGCAGCAGCGGTCGCCGGCGTGCGTTCCGTTGCAGCCGGATCACCGGGCCGAGTCCGCCCGCCGTGGCGATCCGGGCGGTCACGACATTGATGAGCACGAGAGCCGCCACCCGCTCGGGGTGCCGCTCGGCGTAGCGCACCGACGTGGCGCTGCCGATGCAGTTGCCGACCAACACGAACCGGTCCAGGTCGAGTTCGTCCACCAGGTGCTCCAGCATGCGCAGATACAGGCCCTGGTCATGGGGGTCGTCGGGCCGCCGGTCCGAGCGGCCGTAGCCGACGAGGTCGGGCGCGATCACGTCGTACCGCTCGCCGAAGTGCGCGATCTGACGGTGCCACAGCTCGTGCGAGGTACCGGCGTTGTGCAGGAACACGAGGGGGGTTCCGCTGCCCCTGCGCTCGTACCAGACGCGTATGCCGTCGAACTCGAACCAGCTCATGGGGCCGCCCTCCGGTCGCCTCGGCACACGCTCGTGCGCTCACCGGCACGGAATGTACCACCGGGAATATTCGCCTGGGTACACTCGCCGCCTATCATTGCCGCGTGACTTCATCGAGTTCAGCGGGTTCAGCGGGTTCTTCGGCCGCACCCGACACCCCGCGACGCCGCTACGCCCCGCGCCGGCCCCGCGAGCTCCGCCGCACGCAGATCCTCGACGCGGCGGCCCGGCTGATCGCCGAGCACGGCTGGCGGGGGATGACGATGGAGCGCGTCGCCGCCGAGGCCGGGGTGGCCAAGTCCGTGAGCTACGCGATCTTCGCGTCCCAGGCGGGACTTCAGCGCGCCGTGCTGCTGCGGGCGCAGGAGGTCACCCAGGACCGCGTCGCCAAGGCCCTCGCGGCGGGGCGGGAGGCGGACAGCGTGGCGGCCGGGCTCGGCGCGGGTCTGACGGTCTACCTGGAGAGCGTCGCGAGTGAACCCGCCATCTCCAAGCTGGTGCTGCTGCCGATCGAAGGTGCGCCGGAGGCCGTACGGGAGGCCATCCGCGAGGGCCGCGAACGGGTGCGCCGCCAGATCCTCGCCGTCGTCGAGGACCGGCTCCCCCACGTCGACGTCGAGCTCGTCGCCCACCTCGTGCGCGACAACGCCGAGCATCTCGCCCGGCTGCTGATCGAGCAGCCCGAGACGTTCACGGCGGAGCGCCTCGCCACGTCCGTGACGGCACTGGTCCGGGCCGTGGCGCCCTGATCGCTGCGCCCGGCACGCCCGGTTCCTGAAGTGGGCTTCAGTTTCCTTCAGGGACAGTTCAGCCGAGGGCCCGAAGGTGGAGGTCATGCGCGGCGGTCACCGCCGCGCCTCTGGCACCGAACCGCAAGGAGCACCTCGATGAACAGCCGCCAGCTGCCCGTTCCCGCCGCCCGCCGTCGCCGCCGCCGTCTCGCCGCGACGGGCGCGCTCATCGGTGCCGTCGCGCTGTCCGCCGTGGCGTGCGGTCCGGATGCGGACGCCGGGGTCGACAAGGCGCGTGCCGCGAACACCGCCTCCGCCGACGCGGCGGACAAGGACACGAAGGCCGACGGCAAGGACAACGACAAGGGCAGCGGCACAGGCAGTGGCGCAGGCAGCGGCAAGGACGGCTCGGCGGGCAAGGCGGTCGCCGAGACGGGCGGGCCCAAGACGTCCTGGAGCGCGGCCGCCGCGGTGGCCGAGAAGTCCGTGTCCGGCGGCCAGGTCACCGACGTACAGCTGGAGACCGACGACGGCGCCCAGGTGTGGAAGATCGACGTGATGACCTCCGCGCCCCGCGTGCACAACATCACGG
Organism: Streptomyces sp. NPDC059009; assembly: GCF_042740175.1. Taxonomy (NCBI): domain Bacteria; kingdom Bacillati; phylum Actinomycetota; class Actinomycetes; order Kitasatosporales; family Streptomycetaceae; genus Streptomyces; species Streptomyces sp. NPDC059009. The sequence goes on from NZ_JBHYJB010000010.1 coordinate 29,499, forward strand.
TGGACGCCACCACCGGCGCGCTCCTCGGCAGCCACGCCGACCGGATGCCCGAGCGCGCCCGCACGTATCTGAAGATCCCGCTCGCCAAGCTGGCCGCGGCGGGCGTCGGGCGCCAGGACGCGGCCGGGACCGCGCTGACCGAGGCGGGCGGCGGCTTCGTCTCCGCCGTCTCGATCCAGGGCAGCGAGAGCCGCCCGGTGTGGCGGGTGAAGGTCATGGACGGGGACACCCGCCACCGCGTCGAGGTCGACGCGAAGAGCCGCGCGGTCGTCGCGTCCGAGCAGGAGAGCGGGTCCAACGCCCGGCGCTCCTCGGACCGCGACCACTCGGGCCGCGAGTCCGACCGTGCGTCGGGGCACGAGTCTGGGCGGGAGTCGGGCCGTTCCGCCGCCTCGTACGAAGAGGTGCGCGAGCGCTCGGACGACTTCGGCCGCGATCACCACGACTGGACGCAGCACCTCCCCCGCTGACCTCCGCCAGGAGCCTTTCCGGCAATACGTAGAATTCGGGCAATGAGCTACATATTGATCGTCGAGGACGAGGTCTCGCTCACGTCCGTGCTCCGTCGCGGCTTCGAGGCCGAGGGGCTGCGCGTGGATGTCGCCCACGACGGTGACGAGGGACTGCGGCTCGCGCTGGAGGGCGAGTACGACGCGATCGTCCTCGACGTCATGCTGCCCGGCCTCGACGGGCACCGGGTCTGCTCGATGATCAGGGCGGCGGGGCTGTGGACCCCGATCCTGATGCTGACCGCGAGGGACAGCGAGTACGACGAGACCGAGGGCCTGGACAGCGGCGCCGACGACTACCTGACCAAGCCCTTCTCGTATCTCGTCCTGCAGGCCCGGCTGCGCGCCCTGCTGCGGCGCAGCGCCCGGGGCCGGGCCGAGCGGATCGAGGTCGGCGACCTGGTCCTGGAGCCGGAGACCCGCCGCTGCACCCGCGCCGGGGCCGAACTCACCCTCACCGCCAAGGAGTTCGACCTGCTGGCCGTCCTGGCCCGCCGCCCCGGCGTCGCGGTGTCCAAGGCCGCACTCCTGGAGGAGGTCTGGGACCTGCCGGGAGACAGCGACCCCAACCTGGTCGAGGTGCACGTCAGCGCGTTGCGCCGCAAGGTCGACCAGCCGTTCGCGGCGGCGGGCGGGAAGCTGCTGCACACCGCGCGCGGCATCGGCTACCGGCTGGTCCCGGCGTGACCGGCACCGCCCCTTCCCGCCCCGCCCGCTTCGCCCGCCTCCCCCGCAATCGCCTCCCTCGCCTCCCTCGTCTCCCCCGCTTCCCGCGCGCCTCGGTGCGGGTGAAGACGACGGTCGGCGCCGTGCTCATCGTGGCCGTCGCCCTCGTCGCCGCCTCCACCGCGCTGCTCATGGTCATCCACCACGGCCTGGAGGTCACCGCCGAGCACACCGCGCGGACCAGGGCGGAGGCGGTGGCCGAGGCCACCAGGACCGGGCACCTGGCGGAGCGGCTCTCCGTGCCGCAGGGGGAGGACAGTCTGCTTCAGGTCGTCACCGACGACAGCCGTGTCCTGGCGGCGAGCGAGAACCTCGCGGGCCGCGCCGCCGTCGCCTCCTTCGTCCCCGCGGACGGCAGGACGAGCGCCGCGCGCAGTGTGCGCGTCGCCCCGCGACAGGGCGGCGCGCCCCACCCGTACCGGCTCGTGGCGGTGCGTACCACCAGTGCGGACGGCCCGGCGACGGTCTACGCGGGCACGAGCCTGGAGACCGCCGAGTACACCCGCAACCTCGTCCTCACCGCGATGATCCCCGGGATCCCGCTGCTGCTCGCGCTCGTCGCCGCCGTCACCTGGCGCAGCACCGGACGGGCCCTGCGCCCGGTCGAGGCGATCCGGTCCGAGGTCGCCGAGATCACCGAGCACGACCTGGGCCGCCGGGTACCGGTGCCCGCGTCGCGCGACGAGGTGGCCCGTCTCTCGCGCACCATGAACGACACCCTGGACCGCCTCCAGGACTCGATGGACCGCCAGCGCGGCTTCGTGGCCGACGCCTCGCACGAGCTGCGCAATCCGATCGCGGCCCTGCGCGCGCACGTCGAGGTGGCCATCGCCCACCCCGACCTGCTGCGCGGCCCGGAGCTGCTCTCCGATGTCGTACGGGTCCAGCAGCTCGCCGACGATCTGCTCCTGCTCGCCCGCCTGGACGCCGGCCAGCACCCCGACCGCACCGCGCTCGACCTCGGCGAGCTCTGCGAGCGGACCCTCGCCCGGCGCCCGCCCGGCCGGGTCCGGGTCTCGCTCGACACCGAGCCGGGCGTCGTCGCGGCCGCCAGCCGGAGCCAGCTCTCGCGCGTCCTGGACAACCTCCTCGACAATGCGCAGCGGCACGCCCGCTCCCGCATCACGGTGACCACCGCGACGGAGCCGGACGACGGCTCCGCGGTCCTGACCGTCACCAACGACGGCACGCCCGTCGCCGAGGCCGACCGGGAGCGCATCTTCGCCCGCTTCACCCGGCTCGACGAGTCCCGCAGCCGCGACGCGGGCGGCTCCGGCCTCGGCCTGGCCATCGCCCGCGACATCGCCACGGCGCACGGCGGCACGCTCACGGCGGGTCCGCCCGTCGAGGGGCGGGGCACCGAGGGGCAGGGCGTGGCGTTCACGTTGCGGCTTCCCTCGGTGGCGGTCGCTCCCCCTTACGGGGCGGTCGGTGGCGGCGTCGGAGGCGTCGTGTCCCGCGCCCCCGTCGGCGGCAGGTCCAGCTCCTCGTAGGGACCGCCTAGGGGAGGGGGAATGTCGTGGGCCGCCAACTGGGTGCGCAGGTCCGCCAGTTCGGTGCGGAGGTCCTGGGCCTCGTGGTAAGTCCCGTACAGATAACGAACCTTGGTGCGCAGGATCAGCGGGTCGACGGGCTTCATGACGACGTCGGCCACGCCGAGACGGAAGGCCGAGAGCGACTCCTCGTGGGTCAGCCCGAGGCCGCTGATCAGGATGATCGGGATGTGCTGGGTCTGTTCCAGGCCGCGGGCGTAGCGCACCACGTCCAGGCCGTTGATCCCGGGCATGCGCAGGTCGAGCAGGATGAGTCCGACGTGGCCGTGCAGGAGCTCCTTGAGCGCCGCCTCGCCACTGGTCGCGCACGCGAGCTCATGGCCGAGGGGGGCCAGTGCGCTCTCCAGCGCGAACAAGGTGTCCTCGTGGTCGTCGACGACGAGGATCCTGGGGTCTTCCGGCATGGCCTAGAGCCCCCCTCTCTCACGTGTCCACCGTACGCCCATGGGGTATGGGGCCGCCCCGCATTGCCTCAACTGCCGTGACGGACCCGGGATCTACCCGCCCCACCCCCCACCTACGCCTCACCCCCGACGCCGGTCATCTCTTCTCCCCCGCCTCCACACCCAGCAGCCCCCGGAACGCCTCCGCCCCCTCCGGCGTCACCCGCACCGCCCGCCCCGAGCCCACGCGCCGCACCCAGCTGCGCTCCAGCGCCGTGGCACACAGCGCCGCGCCCAGGACGCCCGCGAGGTGCGGTCGCCGCTCCGTCCAGTCCAGGCAACTGCGCACCAGGGGCCGCCTGCTCCGCGCCGGGCGCTGATATCCCAGCGCTTCGGCCAGCCAGTCCGTCCCCGCCGGGGTGACGGCGAGCCCGGCGTCGTCGGCGACGAGCCCCTTCGCGATCATCGCGTCGGCCAGGGCCACGCCGAGCCGTCCGGCCAGGTGGTCGTAGCAGGTACGCGCCCTGGCCTCGGCGTTGAGCCGCCCCGACTGCCGTAGATTCAGCGGCCGTTGACGGCCGGGTGCATCCGACACATCCGATACATCCGATACATCCAGCGTGCCCGGCGTGCCCGGCGCGCCTTGCGTTCCTTCCGTATCCGGCGCGTACGAGGCAAGGGCTTCGATGAGCGCGGCCGCCTCCGGCCCGGCGAGCCGGACGTACCGGTGCCTGCCCTGGCGCTCCTCGGCCAGCAGCCCGCCCGCGATCAGCCGGGAAAGGTGCTCGCTCGCGGTGGAAGGCCGCACGCCCGCGTACCGGGCGAGCTCGCCCGCGGTCCAGGCGCGGCCGTCGAGCAGGGCCTGGCAGAAGGCGGCGCGGGTGCGGTCGGCGAGCAGGGCGGCGGTCTCGGCGAGAGGGGACATGCGGTCATGATGCCCCCGGGACGGTTCGGCCGGCACCGAACCGTCCCGGGCCTAGCGTCGGGGCATGGATGACGCAGAGGCAATGCGGTCGGTGCACGAGTTCGACACGTACGAGGACGTACGGGCGGCCCTGGCCGATCCGGCACTCGTGCCCGAACTCCCGCCCACGGAGGGCGAGGCGGCCCACGTCGGCGCGAGCGTCGCCTGGCTGCGGGCTTCGGTGGCCCGCTTCAGCCACGGAGAGCCGCACCGGCGGCGCCGGGCCCTGGCCGAGGCGGAGTTGGCGCGGCTGGAACCGGCGGTGCTGTGGGAGAGGGCGACGGAGACCGTTGCGGAGTCGGAGTCGGAGTCGGGGTCGGGGGCGCGGTCGCCTTCGGACTCCGAGGACATGCCCTCGCTCCGCATACGTGTGGTGCGCACCCTCGCCGAGGCCCTGGGCCTGCCGGATCCGGCGGGGGTGGCGGCGGACGTGGCCACGGTCGCCAGGGCCTATTTCGGCGGCGAGGTTCCGGGGGCGGACGAGGCGGTGGCGCGGCTGGTGGGGAGGCTGACGCCAACGGCACGCGCCGGTACGGACGTTGAGGGCGCCGGCCATGCGACGCGGGACAGCGAGCGTGGCGAGGTGTGGGAGGGCGAATCTGACTCGGCGCGGGACAACCAGCGTGGCGAGGCGCGAGACAGCGAACCTGACTCGGCGCGGGACGACAAACGTGCCGCGGCTCCGGAGCGCGAGCGTCGTACGCCGCACAGAAGCGCCCCCGAGATCGGGCCGCCCCTCGGCCCCCGTGTGAACGCACCCGAGATCGCCCTCGAAAGCCCCGCCCACCTCATCGGGCTCCTCGTCCAGGCATGTGACGCCACCGCCGCACTCGTCGCCGCCACCGCGGCCGGTGACGACGCCAGGCCCGGTGACGACATCGGCGCGCCCCTCGCGCGGGTGCTGCGGCAGCACCCGCCCCTGCGGACCATGCGGCGCGTGGCCGTCCGGCCCACCCGGGTCGCGGGACGCCGCATCGCCGCGGGCGACCTCGTGCTGCTGCACGTCGCCGCCGCCCACCGCGCGCACCCCGTGTCCCTCACCTTCGGCGCCCCGCCCCGCGTCTGCCCCGGTCGCGCCCATGCCCTGGCCCTGTCCGAGGGCCTGCGGAAGCGGCCGCTGTCCGCCTTCGCCCGGCTGCACCAGCAGGCCACGCCGCTCCTTCTGCCCAACGCCTGGGACCACGCCTCCGCCGCCGCGCTCGCGGCCCAGGGGTTCGCGGCCGTCGGGACCACCAGCCTCGGTGTGGCCGCGGCGGCCGGGGTCCCGGACGGGGTGGGCGCGGCGGCGGACGCGACGCTGGGCCTGGCCCGGCGGCTCGGGCGCCGCGGCGCGTTTCTCTTCAGCGTCGACGTCGAAGGCGGCTTCAGTGATGATGCAGACGAAGTGGCCGCCCTGGCAGGCGCGTTGTACGCAGCGGGTGCCGCCGGGATCAACCTCGAGGACGGGCGTTCCGACGGCACCCTCGCACCCGTCGAACTGCACGCCGCGAAGATCGAGGCCGTCAAGGCCGCCGCGCCCGGGCTGTTCGTGAACGCCAGGACCGACACCCATTGGCTGGGCCTGCGGCAGGACGAGACGGCCGCGCGCCTCGCCCGCTATGAACAGGCCGGTGCCGACGGGGTGTTCGTGCCCGGCCTCGCGGACCGGGAGGGCATCGCCGTGCTCGCCGCCACCGTCCTCGTCCCGCTCAACGTCCTCTACACCCCGACCGGCCCCACCCTCGCCGAACTGTCCGCCCTCGGCGTCCGCCGGGTCAGCCTCGGCTCGCTCCTGTACCGGTCCGCCCTGGCCGCCGCCGTCAGCACCGCGACCGCCGTCCGCGACGGGCACGCCCTCCCCGAGAGCCCGCGCCCCTTCACGTACGACGGAGTGCAGGAGCTGACGACGGAGTGCAGGAGCTGACGGCAACACCGGGTAACCGCGACCCGCGACAAAGTCGCCCAAAAGGCGGAATTCACCACCCCCGCCCACACTGGTACCCATGAGTGCGAGCGACGGATACCCGGCCCCGGACGGCATGGAATCCGGCGGCCGGACGGTCGGCGCCGCGGCCGCGCAGCTGCAGGGCGGCGCCGAGGAGGACCCCAGGCGCTGGTGGGCGCTGGTCGTGATCGCCATGGCCCAGCTCATGGTCGTCCTGGACGCGACGATCGTGAACATCGCCCTGCCCTCCGCCCAGCGCGCCCTCGGCATGTCCGACGGCAACCGGCAGTGGGTGATCACCGCCTACACGCTCGCCTTCGGCGGGCTGCTGCTGCTCGGCGGGCGCATCGCCGACCTCATGGGCCGCAAGAGGACCTTCCTCATCGGCCTCGTCGGCTTCGCCGCCGCCTCCGCGCTCGGCGGCGCCGCGGCCAACTCCGGCATGCTCTTCGGCGCCCGCGCCCTCCAGGGCGTGTTCGCGGCGATCCTGGCGCCGTCCGCCCTGTCCCTGCTGACCACGACGTTCACCGACCCCAAGGAGCGCGGCAAAGCCTTCGGGATCTACGGCGCCCTCGCGGGCGGCGGCAGTGCGATCGGGCTGATCGCGGGCGGGCTGCTCACCGAGTACCTGGACTGGCGCTGGTGCCTGTACGTGAACATCCCCATCGCCCTCCTCGCGTTCTTCGGCGCCATGGCCCTCCTGCACGACCTGCCGGGCCACCGGGACGCGGCCCTGGACGTCCCCGGTGTCCTGCTCGGCTGCGGTGGGCTCGTCGCGATCGTGTACGGGTTCAGCGAGGCCGAGCCGCGGGGCTGGAGCGACGGCCTCGTCCTCACGCTGCTGTGCGCCGGCGCGCTGCTGCTCGTGGCCTTCGTGTGGTGGCAGTCGCGCGCGGCGAGCCCGCTGCTGCCCCTGCACATCATCAAGAACCGCAACCGCCTGGGGTCGTTCACGACGATGGGGCTCGCGACCATCGGCATGTTCGGGGTGTTCCTGTTCCTCACGTACTACCTGCAGGTCACCCTGGAGTACTCGCCCGTGAAGACCGGGCTCGCCTATCTGCCGATGACGGCCGCGATCATCATCGGCTCGACCCAGATATCGGCCCGGCTGCTCCCGCACACACCGCCGCGCTATCTGATGGCCCCCGGCATGCTCCTCGCCACGCTCGGCATGGTCCTGCTGACCCGCATCACGGTGAACTCCGAGTACGCCTCCCACGTCCTGCCCGCGATCGTGGTCCTTGGTCTCGGCATGGGTCTGACCTTCATGCCGGTCTTCGCGACCGCCACGGACGGGGTCGCCCCGCGGGACTCGGGCGTCACGTCCGCGACGGTCAACACCTTCCAGCAGGTGGGCGGTTCGATCGGCACGGCCCTGCTCAACACCATCGCGACGACCACCGCCACCACCTACGTCGCCTCTCATCTGCGCGACCCGGCCCAGAAGGCCCTCGTCACCAACGAAGGCATGGTGCACGGCTTCACGGTGGCCATCTGGTGGGCCGCCGGGTTCATGTTCCTCGGCGCCGTGGTGGCCGCGCTGATGGTGACGGCCGGTGCGCCCAAGCACGCCCCCGTGCCGGACGTGAGCGCCGGCTGATCCGGGTCAGCTCCCGCCGTCAGTCAGTCCCCGCTCTCCGCGAGGTAGCGCGCGACGGGGCCGAAGGTGAGCATCCCGCTGCCCGCGCCCGCGAGTTCGGCGGCCGCCGGGCGCAGCCGGGTGGTGGCCCGCTCCAGGGCCACGGCATCGTCGGCGCGCAGAGCGGCTTCGACGGCGAGACAGCACAGGGCTTCGTAGAGGAGGTCGGGGGGCGGCTCCGGGAGCCGGTGCAGGGCCGCGCGTGCGGCGTCGCGCCGCCCCGCCTCGGCCAGGGCGAGCGCCTCGACCCAGGGCCGGTACGGCCCCCAGTCCTGGTCGAGGTCGACCTGGGGCGGACGGCCGTGGGCGAGCCGCAGCCCGAGGAGCGCGAGGGGCAGCAGCCCCGTCCGTACGCCGGGCATCCCGGCGCCGTCGAGACGCACCGCGGCAGCCCGGTACGCGGCCTCGGCCCGCTCTCCCGTCTCCTCCGCGTCCCCCGACGCGGCCAGCTTCAACGCCTCGTACCACTGCGTGAACACTCCTACGAGGGGCAGTTCATGACGGTCCGCCAACTTCTGCGCCCTGGCTGCGTGTTCGTCGGCGCGCGGGAAATCCGCGAGGGCCGCGCGGGCCTGGAGTCGGACGAGGTGGCCGAGCACTTCGTAGGTCACCAGGCCGTGGCGGGCGGCCAGTTCGACGAGTTCGGCGCCGATGGCGTCGCGCCGGGGTGCACCGCCCGCCCTCGTACAGGACTGCATGTAGCTGCCGTTGAGGGCGAAGGCCAGCAGCGCGGGGTCGTCGAGGCGGCGGGCGATCAGCTCCGCCTCGCGCGCGGCCTCGGGTCCGCGGGTGGTGCGCAGACCCCGGGTCTCCAGGGCGACGGTGGCGAGCAGACGGCAGCGCGCGGCGTCGACGGGAGTGGCGGTGCGGGTGGCGGTGTGGGCGTGGGATGGGGATGGGGGGTCGGGCAGGCGGGCCAGGGTGCGTTCGGCGGCGGCGACGATGCGGCGGGCGAGCTCGGGGTCGTCGCTGCGGGTCCAGTTGGCGGGGACGTCGAAGCCGCCGATGACGCGGGCGGTCAGCTCCGGGTCACCCAGTTCCTCGGCCGCCGCGATGGCCGCCATCCGCTGCTCCCGAGCGGCCTCGAGGCCGTCCGGCCCGGTCACCGCGAGCGTACGCAGCAGCCCGACCGTCGACTCGAGGCGGGCACGGGCTCCGACGGAGACGGCGCGGTCGTAGGCGGCGGCTGCCTGGGACCAGAGCTGAGCGGGGGCGAGGGTGGGAGTGGAAGCGGGAACGGGGGCGGGAGCAGGGGCAAGTGCCCGGTCCTGCGCCAGAATTGACGCCTCCATGCGGCGCAGCGCGGGGCCCGGCTCCACCCCCAGTTGCTCGATCAGCGTCGTCCGCGCCCGGCGCAGGACCGCGAGGGCGTCGCCCTGGCGGCCCTCCCGGTACAGCGCGAGCGAGAGGAGGCGCCAGCCGTCCTCGCGCCAGGGGTGTTCGACGACGTGCACGTCCAGGTCGGGAACCGCCTCGGCGGAGCGGCCGAGGGCGAGCAGGGCCTCGGCCCGCCGCTCCCCCGCCTGCAGCCGCAGCTCGGCGAGGCGGAACCGCTCCCCGCGCGCCCAGTCCTCCTCCGCGAACTCCGCGTAGGCCGGGCCGCGCCACAGGGCCAGGGCCTCGTCGAGGCGCCGGAGCGCCGTCGCGGGTGCGAGCCGGGGCGCCTGCGTGACCGCGGCCTCGAAGTGCCAGGCGTCGACCGCGGCCGGGTGCGCGGCGCGCAGCGCGTACCCCGGGCCCTCCGTCACCAGCAGGCGCGCGGGCGCCCGGCGCGGCCGGTCGGGCTCCAGGGCCCGGCGCAGGTCGGCCACGAAGGTCCGCACCGCGCCCACGGCGCGCGGCGGCGGCTCCTCCCACAGGTCCTCGACCAGGCGGGCCACCGGTACGACGCGGCGACGGGCGACGATCAGGCGGGCGAGGACGGCCCGGTGCCGTGGCCCTTTCAGCGCGATCGGGGTCCCGTCCGACCACCCGTCCCCGTCGGCCGGGGCGTCCGCACCGCCCGCGCCGTCCTGGGCGGCCCCCGGGGCCACCGCGGCCATCGCAGCCACCGGCCCCAGCACACCGAACCTGACCTGGCCCATGGCCGCCTCTCGCGTCGCTCCTGCGCTCACCGGCCACCGTACGTGCTGATCGGCTGCTGATTCGCGGGCGGCAGTCTCGACGGCACAGGGACCGAGACACGGTCCCCGGTCCCGGAAGGCCCGCCATGACTGAACCCACCCTTTCCGCTGCTCCCCCCACTCCCCCGATTCCTCCCGCTCCCGCCGCTCCCGCCATTCCGGGCTTCACCTGTCGCAGCGCCCCCGGAGCCGACGGCGTCCGCCTCAACGTCGCCGTCGGCGGCTCCGGCACCCCCGTCGTCCTGCTGCACGGCTTCCCGCAGACCCACCTCATGTGGCGGCACGTCGCCGTCGAGCTGGCCACCGAGCACACCGTGATCTGCCCCGACCTGCGCGGCTACGGCGCCAGCGACAAGCCCGCCGCCACCGGCGCGGCCACCTACTCCAAGCGCACCATGGCCGCCGACGTCGTCGAGCTCGCCCGCGCCCTGGGGCACGAGCGGTTCGCGCTGGTCGGGCACGACCGGGGCGCCCTCGTCGCGATCCGCGCCGGACTCGACCACCCGGAGGCCGTCACGCACCTCGCGTCCCTCGACGTCCTGCCGACCCTCGACTCGTGGGACGTGCTGCGCGGCACCACCGCCGCCGTCGCGTTCCATCTGTTCCTGATGGCCCAACCGCCGGGCCTGCCCGAGCAGTTGATCGGTGCGTGCCCGGACGTGTTCTTCGGCCACTTCCTCGATGTCTGGGCGCGCGACCCCGCGGCGATCCCCGCCGACGTGCGCGCCGCCTATCTGGCCGCGTCGCGCGCGGCGGTGCCGTCGATCGTCGCGGACGTGCGGGCCTCCGCCGGGATCGATGTCGAACACGACCGGACCGACCGCGCCGCGGGCCGCCGGCTCGGCATGCCGGTCAGCGTGCTGCAGCAGGACTGGGGCGCCGCCCTCGGCTTCGACGCGGCGGAGCTGTGGCGCGCCTGGGCGCCGGACCTGCGGCACACCACCGTCTCCTGCGGTCACTTCATGGCCGAGGAGGCGCCGGGCGAAGTGAGCCGCGCCGTAAGGGAGTTGCTCAGTCGCTGACGGTGCGGAGCAGCATGCGCAGGGCGTGGTCGAGGGTCTCGCGCTCGGCGGGCGTGAGGGGTGCGAGGAGCCGGGTCTCGTTGGCGGCGTGGTCGGTGACGGCAGCGTCGACGACCTCGTGGCCGTGCTCCGTGAGCGCCACCTGGAAGCTGCGGCGGTCGGCGGGGTCGAGGCGGCGCTCGACGAGCCCGGCCGCCTCGAGCCGGTCGAGCCGGTTGGTCATGCCGGCCCGGGACAGCATCAGGGTCTTCGACAGTGCGGAGGGGATCAGGGTGTACGGGGGGCCGGAGCGGCGCAGCGCCGCCAGCACGTCGAACTCGCCCCGGCGCAGGCCGTGTTGGACGAACACCTCCTCCATGGCGGGGGAGAGCAGCAGCGCCAGCCGGCCCAGCCGCCCGAAGGTTCCCATCGCCGCGAGGTCGAGGTCCGGCCGCTCGGCCCGCCACTGGTCGATGATCGTGTCGACCGCGTCCCGGCCTTCCGCCACGTCGTTCCGCCGCTCCGTCGCCCGCTTCCGCTCCTCTGTCACGTCGCCCAGCTTATTCGACGCCAGATAATTAGGTGTCGTACTATCCGGAGCAGAACTAACCGGGGAAGCGTCCGGAAGACGACGAAGAAACAGAGACGAAGAAACAAAGGGGAGAGTCATGTCCTTGATCACGCCTGGGGACCGGCAGGGAATCTTCGTGCGCGAGGCCGAGGCCGAGACACTGGGCGGGGCGCACAGCACCGTGCGGCTCTTCGCCGACTCCAGCACCACCGGCGGTGCCCTGAGCGCCCAGCGCGTGACCCTCACCGGGGGCGCCGACGGGGCGGCGCCGCACCACCACACGACCGCGTCCGAGCTCTTCTTCGTCCTGGACGGTCGGCTGCAGGCGCTCGCGGGCGACGACGTGGTCACCGCGGACAAGGGGGACTTCCTCGTCGTCCCGGCGGGGATGCCGCACGCCTTCGCCGCCGAGCCGGGGGCCGACGCCGACGTACTGATCGTCATCACGCCCGGTGTGGAGCGCTTCGAGTACTTCCGGCTCCTCGACCGGGTCCGCAAGGGCACGGCCGACATCCAGGAGGTCCTGGACTCGCAGGAGCGCTTCGACAACTTCTTCCTGGAGAGCCCGGCCTGGAAGCGGGCCCGCGCACCCCGCTGACCACGACATCAGCCACCGCACCGGTGGCACCGCGCCGGACACCGCACCGGCCGGCAAGCCAGGATCTTCGCCCCGCATCCGCGGGCCCAATGCCCCTGTGAGCGCCGCATGCGCGCGCCGTACCGTGGAGGACAGTAGATGTAACCTGCACTCGAATAGGCAGCCCCTTCTTATGCCCTCCACCGCTCCACCTGCCAGTCCGCGATCGGAGGTGATCGCAGAGAACCGCGCCCCCATCCGGGGTCTGCTGCCGCTGTGCCTGAGCGAAGCAGCCGAGCGGTTCTCCTTAGCGGTCCTTCTACGGCATGAGGGCGGTCCTCGCCCTCTTCCTCGTCGACACCGCGAACGGCCTCGGCATGAGCCCGGCCACCGCGACCGCGCTCGTCGGCGCGTACCTGTCGGCCTGCTACTTCACCGCCCTGCCCGGCGGCTGGGTCGCCGACCGCGTCCTCGGCGCACGCCGCGCGGCCGTGCTCGGCGGCGTCGTCATCCTCCTCGGCCACATCGCGCTCGCCTTCGAGCACGGCGCGGCCACCGTCTACACGGGCCTCGTCCTGATCGCCCTCGGCACCGGGCTGCAGAAGCCCAACATGACGGCCCTCGTCGGCAAGCTCTTCGGGCACCGCAGCGATCAGGAGCGGGACGCCGCGTACAGCAAGTTCTACGCCAGCATCAACATCGGCGGCCTGCTCGCGACGCTCCTCGTGGGCTGGCTCGGTGTGCACTTCGGCTGGCCGGTGGCGTTCGGCGCGGCCGCGGTCGGCATGGCCTTCAGCCTGGTCGTGTTCCTCGCCAGCGGCGGCCTGCGCACCGTCGAGGACGGCCCGTCGCGTCCGCTCTCCGCGCACGAGCGGAGCCGGGTGCTGCGCGCCCTGGGCATCGGCTCGGTGGCCGTCGCGGCCGTCATCGTCCTGGTGGCGCTGGCCGGCTGGCTGACGCTGCCGCACTCGCTGACCGCCTTCTCGGTCCTTGCGGTCGCCGCGCCCGTCTTCTACTTCACGAAGCTCTTCCGCACCAAGGGCCTCGACGAGCGCGGCCGCTCCGGAGTCCGCGCGTACGTCTGGCTGTTCGCCTCGGCGGTCCTCTTCTGGGCCATCTTCGACCTGGCGGCCTCGAACGTGCAGCTCTTCGCCGCGGACCACGTCGACATGATGGGGCTCCCCGACACCTGGCAGGCCGCGCTCAACCCGCTGATGATCGTGCTGTTCGCGGGCGTGCTCGCGGCGGTGTGGCGGCGGTTCAGCGTCTCGGCCCCCGCGAAGTTCTCCACGGGCCTCGCCCTGTGCGGCGCTTCGTTCCTGTTCCTCGCCATCGCGGCCACGCAGGCCACGGGAACAGTACGGGTGTCCATCCTCTGGCTCGTGGGCCTGTACTTCCTGCAGACCCTGGGCGAGCTGTTCCTCAGCCCGACCGGCCTGTCGATCAGCCACAAGCTGGCGCCCGCGGGCATGGGTTCGCAGCTCGCCGGCCTGTTCTTCCTGTCCGCCTCCACGGGCGACGCGATCGGCAGCCAGGTCGCCGCGCACCTGACCGGCGCGACGCTCTACCTCACGCTGGGCTCGCTCGCGGTGGTCGCGGCGGCCGCGATGGCGGCGGGCACACCGCGGATCCGGGCGCTGATCCAGGAGTAGCAGGAACAAGCAAGCGCGCGCACGGCGACGGGAGTTGCGGGCGCCGGGCGGCTGCCGTGTGTCAGCTCGCCCGGCGCCCGTGGTGCATGAGCCGGCCGACCGCGCGCCGTGCGCTCGGGAGCATGCCGTGCATCCCGTGCGGCGGGGCCTGACCCGCTCCGTCCGCCGCGTCCCCGGTGCCCGTCGGCTCGCCCGCCGCGCACGGCACCGCCCGTCCCGGCCGCTCCCAGGCGCAGGGCGGGTCCGGTCTGGCTCCGCACTCCCGGGCGTTCTCCTTCAGGGCGAGGCTGACCAGGCACAGGAGCAGGTCGATGTCGGTGTCGCAGTCGAGCAGCACCGTCACCCAGGCAGCGCCGGGCATCACCCGGATCGCGCTGCTGTGCCGCAGCTGGGGCAGGATCCGCTCCACGCCACCCCGTGTGAGGCACACATCGGCGGCGTCCTCGGAGTGGAAGTGAACGATGTCGTGGTCCGCCGTGGCGATGCCGTGCCCGATCGCACACCTAGGCGGACCACTTACCAAGTTCGGCCAGGACTCCAGCTGGGCCATGGCGCGATGGACCGCGGTCATAACCCCATCCTTGCGCACCCTTCACCCGCTGGACACCCCTCTCAGCCCTCCCCTTCGCCACGGCGGCGGAACGGGCGGCCGGGAAGGGGAGTTGGCGAGGGGATCAGTACCCGGGAACGGGCGTCGGGAACGGGAGTTCGGCACCCGGTGAGGGCGGTTCGGCACTCTGGAAGGGCAGCTCGACGCCCGGGGAGGGCAGTTCAGCGACCGGGAAGGTCAGCTCGGCGGCAGGGAAGGTCAGCTCAGCCGTCGCCGCTGCTGCCGCTGCCGCCACCGATCCTCCGGTTCCTCTTCGCCGACTTGGCGGCGGCCTCTCCGATCGCTGCCGCCACCGCCCCGACGCCGCGCGCCCACCGGGGCCCGCCGCGCTCTCCCCACATCCCCACGGCCAGGCCCGCCACCACGAGCACCAGTACACCGATGAGCACCACGATCGCCATGCCCGACCGCCCCCGTTCTTGTCTCCGTCTCTCGCGGCGCCCGGTCTCAGCCGCCGTCCGTGACAGCGATCATCACAGATCCAGTGCCTCGATCGCCTGTTCGGCCATCTTGGACTCCCCCAGGGCGTTGGGGTGCACGGGGACGATGTTCGTGCCGAAGAGGACCGGCTCGATCCAGCGGGTGCCCGAGGGCTGACAGGCGTCGTGTCCCTCGGAGACGCCGGACAGGTCGACGTAGGTGGCGCCGGTCTCGGACGCCGCGCGCTGCACCGCCTTGTTCAAGTGGGTCTGCAGATCCCGGAGATAGGGCACGTCGCCCGTGGCCACCGGCATCTTCGCGAAGCAGCCCGGGGCGGCCTGCGCGGGCAGGATCCACGGATAGCCGAGGATCGCCACCTTCGCGCCGGGCGACTTGGCCTTCACCGCGGCGAGCGCCTGCTTCACCGCCGGGTACGTGACGTTGTCGACCTTCTCGGTGAAGGAGTCCTTGTAGAGGTCCTTGCACGGGCTGCCCTGGCCGCCCGTGAGGATGCCCGCCGAGCCGCAGGCGAGGATCGCGCTGATGAAGGTGTTGTTGTCGTTGCCGCCGATCGTCATCGTGACCAGATCGGTGTCCTTGCCGAGCGCGTCGAGCTGCGGGGCGACGCCGGGGTACTGGGACCCGGCGAAGTCCTTGGTCTGGGCGCCGCCGCAGGTCACGTCGCTGAGCTCGGCGCCGGTGCGCCGGGCGATGACATGGGGGTAGTTGACGGCGGCGCGGGCGCACAGGAGGGGTGCGGCGGGGTCCAGCGGCAGGACGCCGGAGCCCGCGCTGTAGCTGTCGCCCATGGCGACGTAGGAGAGCCCGTCGGCGGCGGGCCCGGGGGCGGCCGTGGCGGGGGTCGGCGCGGTGAGGCCGAAGGCCGCGGTTCCCGCCGCGGCGACGAGGGCCGCGAGGCTTCTGGCACGTACGCGGATCGGCATCCGATTCTCCTTTGAATCCGACGTGCAGGGGCACGGGGGCATGGCGCAGCGCCGTACGGCGGCGGCATGGGTGACTCGTCAGGGAAGGGTGGGGGAAGTGCCGGGTGCGGCATCGCGAGCTCAACTCCCCATTTGTTACCAGGGAGTTAAGTGGTGCAGCGTTGAAGTTACTGACAGGTTTGAATACGCGTCAATAGGCGTGCAGCCGCCTTCGCCCGGTCGGCCGCGACTTCCTCATGTCCACGACATCATCACAGGTTCGACCCACGACGTTCATACCGTGACGCCGCCACCCGTGGCACCCTCCCGGTGTCGAAGCAGTCAACTCGCGTAGACCGCCCGCTCCTTGGGCCCCACCGGTCGCTGTGCGCGAGTACCGCCCGGGAAAGGACTCCCCCCACATGCCCGACTCCCACATACGACGCCCCCGCACCCGGCACTGGAAGCCCCTGGCCCTGACGGCCGCCGCGGTCCTCGTCGGCCTCACCGTCCCGGCCGCCGCCGACGCCACGACCACCACCGCGGCCTCCGGCTCCGCGAGCGCGGTCGACGACTACTACAAGGACGCCGAGGGCAAGACCGGACCGGCCCTCAAGAGCGCCCTGCACACCATCATCAGCAAGCAGACGAAGCTCTCGTACGACCAGGTCTGGGACGCCCTGAAGGTCACCGACCAGGACCCCGGCAACAGCGCGAACGTGATCCTGCTCTACAGCGGGCGCTCGCAGAGCAAGGACAGCAACGGCGGCGACGCGAACGACTGGAACCGCGAGCACGTCTGGGCCAAGTCCCACGGCGACTTCGGCACCGCGACCGGCCCCGGCACGGACGTCCACCACCTGCGCCCCGAGGACGTCACGGTCAACAGCACACGCGGCAACAAGGACTTCGACAACGGCGGCAGCCCCGTCGACGAGGCCCCCGGCAGCCTCACGGACTCCGACTCCTTCGAGCCCCGCGACGCCGTCAAGGGCGATGTCGCCCGCATGATCCTCTACATGGCGGTCCGCTACGACGGCGAGGACGGCTTCGCCGACCTGGAGCCCAACGACAAGGTCGACAACGGCAGCGCCCCCGCCATCGGCCGCCTCTCCGTCCTGAAGCAGTGGAGCGACGAGGACCCGCCGGACGCCTTCGAGAAGAACCGGAACCAGGTCATCTACGACACGTTCCAGCACAACCGCAACCCGTTCATCGACCACCCGGAGTGGGTCGAGTCGATCTGGTAGCCGAGCGCCTACCGCGCTGACTGTCCCACTCGCTCCGGCTCCCGGAACGAGTGGGACACCCTGCGGGCCAGAGGCAGAACGGCCGCGCCGAGCAGGAAGCCGTAACAGGCCACCAGGCCATGGCCGTTGTCCTGTGCCAGCCACATGACGAGGCCGAGCGCGGGCACGGCCGCCGCAAGCAGCCGTTCCCTGGTGTCCCGGGTGGTCAGCAGGAGAGCCCCGGCGAGCGTCGCGGCCAGGAAGTACGTCGCACCCGAACTGCCCGCGAAATTGCGCGGGTCGGTGCTGTGGGAGGTCTCGCCGAACAACGCGTCGATCCGCTCGGGCAGCAGGATCCCGGCGGCGAACAGCACCAGCGTCAGCGGACCGCGCCAGAACCACTGCGCGAGGGCGGCGATCACGGCGAGCGTCGCCAGGTTCCAGACGGCGCCGAGGAAGCCCCCGTTCTGCAGGAAGACCGAGGTGACCACACGCCACCACCCGGACTTCCCCGGGTCGGCGTCGAGCGTGTCCATCGCCCCGGACCAGGTGTGCTGGAGCACCACTCCGCCGATCGCGACGGCCGCGAGGCCCACGGCCACCCAGGGGACGGGCCGCTGCCGCACGGTGTCCTCGCCGACCAGCGCCAGGCCGCCCTTGAACATCAGCACCAGCAGCGCCGCCGTCGTGACGTTGAACAGAATCGCGCCCACGCAGATCGTTCCCCCGTTGAAATGCCATCACCCCAGGTCAGAGCGCACATTAGCCCAGGAGTTCAACGCTTTGGCCAAGCAATGCAACACCTTGACCCAGGCATTGCGCACGGTGGTTCAGGGGGTGTGCGCGCCTGGTGACCGCAGCCACCCCCCGGCCCGCGCCGTCTCCCCCGCCACCCGCAGCAGGCGGGTGACCGCGGCCCGGCCGGTGGCGCCCCGGGTGAGCAGGTGGAGTTCGATCGTGGCCGCCGGGGTCAAGGGGCGCCAGGCCAGGCCCGCCGGGAGGCTCGGGACGGCGGACTGGCCGACGACCGTCACCGCCCGGCCGCTCGCCACGGGCGTGTGCGCGGCGTCGAAGGAGAGCTGGCGCAGCCGCAGGCTCGGGGCGATGCCCGCCTGTTCGAAGATGCCCATGATCGCGTCGTAGTGGCCGGGGTTCTCCGCGCGCGGGTGGACGAGGAGCGTCTCCCCGGCGAGCGCGGCCACGTCGACGGCCGACCCGCTCTCCGCGAGCGGGTGGTCGGCCCGGAGCAACACACCCTGCGGCTCCAACCTGACCAGCGTGCGCACGAGTTGAGGGGTGGGCGGCGGGCAGCGCACCAGGCCCGCGTCGAGCGTCCCGTCGGCCACCGCCGCGACGATCTCGGCCGTGGGCAGCAGCCGCGTCGTCGTGGTGAGGCCCGGGTGGCGCTCGGCCAGCGCGGCCAGGAGCGCGGGGGCCGTCTCGTATCCGGTGCTCGCGCTGTAGCCGAAGGACAGGGTGCCGTGCTCGCCCTCGGCGAAGCCGCGGATGTCCCGCCACAGCCGGTCCGCCTCCTCGCACAGCGCCGCGCCGCGCTCCATCAGGACCCGCCCGGCCTCGGTGGGCTCGACGGACTGGGTGGTGCGGTCCAGGAGCCTGACCCCCAACTCCTGTTCAAGCTGGCGTATCTGGCGGCTGAGCGCGGGCTGCGCGATGTGCAGCCGCTCGGCGGCGCGGGTGAAGTTCCGCTCCGCGGCGACCGCGAGGAAGTACCGGAGGCGACGCAGTTCAGACATGCCGCGGAGCATACGACCCACGCTGACCTGCGTTGATGCCGCCCCGATATGGGCCGATCCACAACAGGTCTTTCCCTCGCCCCAACTCCCGTCCCTACGGTTCAGATGCCGCCGGAACACACGCAGGACCAGTCCCGGCGGCGGGCCCACACGAGACCCACGACAGACCTTCGAGAGACGAGAGCAGGCCGCGCCATGACCACGCACCCCCTCACCGAGCTGACCACCGTGACCCAGTCGAGCAAGGCCGTCGTGCAGCGCTACATGGACACCCTGATGGCGGGCGACCTCGACGCGCTGCGGGAGTTCTTCACCCCGGAGACGACCTGGACGCTCGCCGGCGACCTGCCCGTGTCGGGGACCTGGACCGGACCCGACGAGATCCTCGGCGAGTTCGTGCCCGCGATGGTGTCCCGACTGGTCCCGGAGACCGTGGAGTTCGAGTTCCACGGTCTCATCGGGGAGGGCGAGCGGGTGCTCGCGGAGTGGAGCACCCGCGCCCTGGCCCGCTCCGGCGGCCGCTACGACCAGCACTGCCTGGCGGTCTTCACGGTCCGCGACGGCCGGATCGCGGACGTACGGGAGCACTTCGACACCCTCCACGCCCAGCAGATCGTCTTCGCCTGAGCCCCCGCCCCACACACACGAACGCCCCTCCCCCGCTCCCCCGAAAGGACCGCCCGCCATGCACGCCCTCCTCCCCGGCGCCGACCCCGACAAGCCCGTCATCCTCGGCGAGGTCCCCGAACCCGAGCCCGCACAGGACGAGTTGGTGCTCACCGTCGAGGCGTACTCCGTCAACCGGGGCGAGACCTTCCAGCTCGACGGGCAGCTCGACCGGACCTGGCCCGGCTGGCGCCCCGGCAAGGACGTCGCGGGCACGGTCGTACGGGCTGCCGCCGACGGCACCGGACCCGCCGAGGGCACCCGCGTCGTCGCCCACCCGCCCGCGTACGGCTGGGCCGAGCGCGTCGCCGTGCCGACCGGCGCCGTGGCCGAACTCCCGGACAGCGTCGACGCGGTCACGGCCGCCGCGCTCCCCCTCGCCGGGATCACGGCGCTGCGGCTGCTGCGCGCGGCGGGGCCCATGGCGGGGCGGCGCGTCCTGATCACGGGGGCGAGCGGCGGCGTCGGCCACTACGTCACCGAGCTGGCCGCGGCGTCCGGAGCGGCCGTGACGGCGGTGAGCGCCGGTCCCCGACGGGGGGCGCGTCTGGTGGAGTTGGGGGCGGTCGACCTGGTGACGGCGGTCGAGGAGGCCGAAGGCCCGTACGACGTGGTGCTGGAGTCGGTCGGCGGCGACTCGCTCCCGGCGGCGCTCGCACGGCTCGCGGCGGGCGGGCTGCTCGTCTGGTTCGGGCAGGCGAGCCGCACCCCGGTGACGCTGGACTTCTTCGACTTCTTCAAGGGGCCGGCCCAGGCGCGGATCACGCACTTCGACTACACCCGGTCCGAGTCGACGTACGGCGACGACCTCGCCGCCCTGGTGCGGCTCGTCGCCACCGGCCGCCTCCACCCCGAGATCGGCACGGTCCGGGACTGGAGCCGCACCGCGGAGGTCATCGGCGAGCTGCGCGGGCGCAGGGTGCGCGGGAACGCGGTCCTGACGGTGGAGTGAGCGCGGCGCCCATAGAATCCCTCTATGCCCGTATCTCCACTTTCTCCGCGTGTACCCGATCTGTCCGCCCTTGATCTGCTGCTCAGCGTCATCGAGTCGGGGAGCCTGGGCAGTGCGGCCGCGGTGCACGGCATCAGCCAGCCCTCGGCCAGCTCCCGCATCCGCTACCTGGAGAAGCTGGTCGGCGTGCCCGTCCTGGAGCGCACGCCTCGCGGGTCCCGGCCCACCCCGGCCGGGGTGCTGATCGCCGAGTGGGCGCGCGCGGTGGTCGACACGGCGCACGAGCTGGGTGCGGGGATCGACGCCCTGCGCGAGCAGCGCTCGGCCCGGCTGTGCGTCGCCGCCAGCCAGACCGTCGCCGAGTACCTCTTCCCCAAGTGGCTGATGGCGCTGCGCACCCGCCACCCCGACACCGCCGTCGCGCTGGAGTCGGGCAACTCGGCCGAGGTCGCCGCGGCCCTCCTCGACGGCCGGGCCGGAATCGGCTTCATCGAGAGCCCCCGGGCGCCCCACGGACTGCAGAGCCACGTCGTCGCCAGGGACCGGCTCCTCGTGGTGGTGGCCCCCGGGCACCGCTGGGCCCGGCGCTCCTCCGTCGCCCTGGCGGAGCTCGCCACGGCGCCCCTCATCCAGCGGGAGGCGGGATCCGGTACCCGTACCGCCTTCGAACAGGCGGTCACCGCCCGCCTCCCGGGATGGCAGCCGTCCGCGGCCCTCGAGCTGTCCTCGACCACCGCCATCAAGACCGCGGTGGCAGGCGGGGCGGGCGTCGCGGTCCTCAGCTCGCTCGCCGTCGCCGAGGAACTGGCGGCCGGCACCCTGCGGTCGCCCGCCGTGACGGACCTCGACCTCACACGCACCCTGCGCGCGGCCTGGCCCACGGGGCAGCAGCTCGCGGGACCGGCACGGGATCTGTACGCGATCGCCCGGTCCTAGGACCGACGTCCGGCACCCGGCACTCGGCACTCGGCACTCGGCAGCCAGCAGCCGGTGTGCTCATAGAGTCGTTCTATGGATACATCGACTTGTTACCGCTACCGGCGGGTGTCCGGCGGACGGAGGGTGAAGCCACCACTCCTCCGATGAAGCGGGACACGATGTACACCCTCCTCTTCCTCCTGATCTCCCTGTGCGTGCTCGCGGTGCTCTGCCCGTGGCCGCCCAGGTCACGGCTGCTGCTGTGGTCGGGCACGCTCGCCCTGACGACGCTGGCGTTCCTGCCGCACGTCCTCGACCACACCTTCCACCTGGCCTTCTGAGGAGGAGCCCACGATGACCACCACCGCCACCCCCGTCACCCCCGCCCCCCTCACCCCCGCGGCTCCCGCCGGCCGCGCCCGCGCCCGGCTCTCGAACCGGCTCGGCCTGTGGTTCGCCAACCTGTACGTCCTCGGGATGTGCGGCACCATCGGCGGCGCCTATGTCTTCCAGTTCGGCCTGGGCGAGTACCCCTGCCCGATGTGTCTGCTGCAGCGGATGTTCATGCTGCTCAGCGCGGTCGGCCCGGCCATGATCGTGGCCCGGTCGCGCAAGGGACCGGTCAGCACCCGTGAGTTCGCGACCGGGTGGGGCGTCGCCGCCGTCGCCGCCCTCGTCGGCTCCACCGTCTCCGCCACCCAGGTCCTCATGCACATCATGCCGCCGGACCCCGGCTACGCGGGCGCGCTGTTCGGCCTGCACCTGTACACCTGGGCCGCGATCACCTTCGTCGTGGCGGTGCTCGCCGCGGCCGTCGTCCTCGTCCTGACCCCGCAGGCCGAACCCCTGGACGCCGCGGTGGACTCCCCCGCGCTGCGCCGCACCGCCACCGTCAGCCTGGCCGTCCTCGCCTTCTTCGCCGTCAGCAACCTGGTGGCCTGCTTCGCCCTGCAGGGCTTCCACTGGCAGCTGCCGGGCGACCCCACCAGCTACCGGCTCTTCACCGACCTCGGCTGAGGCACGCGAGCCTCAGCCGAGGCCCGCGAGCTTCAACTGAAGCGCACGGGAAGGTACTTGACCCCGTTGATGAAGTCCGACCGCATGCGCCGCGCCTCGCCCGCCGGTTCGATCCTCGGGTAGCGCCGGACGAGGGCGCGGATCAGCGCCTTGATCTGGCTGCGGGCGAGGTTGGCGCCCAGACAGAAGTGCGGACCGCCGCCGCCGAACGTGAGGTGATCGTTCGGTGTGCGACGCAGGTCGAGGGTGCCGGGGTCGGTGAAGACGTCCTCGTCGCGGTTGGCGGAGGTGTAGAAGAGGACGGCCTTCTGGCCCGCGCGGATCGGCACGCCGCGTATCTCCGTGTCGCGGGTCGCGGTGCGGCGGAAGTTGTGGATGGAGCCGTTCCAGCGCAGGAACTCCTCGGTGGCGGAGGTCCACAGCGCGTCGTCGTCGATGCCGGCGCGGAGCTCGGCGAGGGCGTCCGGGTGCTCGATGAGTGTGCGGAGGGTGCCTGCGAGCAGGTTGCGGGTGGTCTCGTTGCCCGCGACGCACAGCGTCACGAAGAACATGTTGATCTCGTGCGTGGACAGCCGCTCGCCGTCCACCTCGCCGTGCACCAGGGCGCTCATCACGTCGTGGCGGGGGTCCTTGACGCGGGCGGCGGCGAGTTCGTCGCAGTAGAGGTAGATCTCGGCGGCCGCGGTCTGGCCGTCCTCCTCGCTGGTGCGGAAGTCGGGGTCCTGGAAGCCCACCATCCGGTTGCTCCAGTCGAAGATGCGGTCCTCGTCGGCGGCGGGCACGCCGATCATCTCGCAGATGACCTGCAGCGGCAGCCGGGCCGCGAGCCGCTCCACGAAGTCGACGTCGGCGCCCGGCTCCACGGAGTCGGCGAGCAGCGCGGCCCGCCGCTCGATGTCGTCGAGCAGCTTGGCGACCATGCGCGGCGCGAACGCGGTGCTGACCAGGCGCCGGTAGCGGGTGTGCCTGGGCGGGTCCATGCCGACCAGGGTCAGGCCGAGGCTCTCCAGGGCCTCGGGCGTCTGGTCGCGGATGAAGAACGAGCCGCGCTGCACGGACCACAGCTCCGGGTCCCGGCTCAGCGCGACGATGTCCGCGTGCCGGGTGACGGCGAAGAAGCCCTCGCCGTCCGGGAGTTCGTGCCAGTGCACCGGGTCCTCGCGGCGCAGCAGCGCGAACTGCTCGTGCGGCACCGCGTGCGCCCAGGTGTCTTCGAGGAGGTCGATGGAGTCGAGGGTGGGGACGGTGCTCATGAGGGGTCGGCCTTTCGACGAGGGTCGGCCTTTCGGGGGCGGTCGGCCTTTCGGGGGCGGTCGGTCTTGCGGCCGGGCGTGAGTCCGAGGAGGCCGCTGAGCCCGTTCACGACCAACTCCTCGGGTACGGCGGCGGGTTCGAGCCGGTGCTGGAGCGCGCAGCCGAGGAGGACGCCGAGCACGAGGGCGCCGGTCTCCTCGGGCGGGTACGGGAGCGTGCTGCCGGTGGCCTCGGCCCAGTCGGCGAGGCCCTCGCCGAGCTGCGCCCGTATCTCCGTGTAGCGCCGGGCGAGCGGCGCGCCGACGAGCGGGTCCCGGGCCCCGTACAGCCACAGCTCGGTCTCCAGGAGCAGCCAGGAGTCGCCGCGGTCGTCGTCGGCGGGCCGGGTCACGCTGCGCCACATCACCTCGAAGTGCGCCCCGGGGTCGGCCACTTGGTGCAGCTCGCCCGCCAGCCGCTCGGCGGTGCGCTCCTTCCATACGTCGAGCAGGGCGAGCAACAGCCCTTCCTTGCCGCCGAAGTGGCTGTAGAGCGCGCCCGTGGTGCGCCCGGCTGCGTCGGCGAGGGCCTCGGCGGAGACCGCGTGGAACCCCTTCTGGGCGAAGAGCTCGGCGGCGGCGTCGATGAGCCGGGTGCGGGTCTCGGACTTGCGCTGGGCCTGGGTGGGTCGGGGCACGGGTCTCCCTGGGCGGCTGCGGTGTGCACTTATATCGGTGAGCCGATATAAGAGAGGAACCCACTGAACTGACGAGTCGTCAAGTCCTTGCGCAGCCACAGCCCTCGGCGGGCCGCCGCCTCGACCCCCTCGCACGGGCGGCGGCCCTCTTCACCGTCAGCCCGGCCACGTCCCGGTGAGACGGCGCGTCGTGACGGCGCCCGCACGGTCGACGGCTGCCTTGACCCCCGCGAAGATCGCACCTTGCAACGCGGCGGCGAGCAGCACCTCACGCCAGGTGCGGCCCTCGTCGGTGGCGTCGGGCGCGTCGTCCTCGTGCCCGAGGGTCTTCCACATCTGCTTGAACACGGCGCCCGCGAGGACGCCGCTCAGCGCCCCGAACGCCATGCCGACCGGCTTGTACGCGACCTTCACCGCCTTCACCGGCCCCTCCCTTCGCCAGCGGGTCGACGTCCCGTCGTGAGTACCCCGTCGGGAGCGGGTCACGCGGCACCGCGGGTGGGAGGCGCGGGAGACTACGGTGCGACGGAACCCGGCAGTTCCTCGCCGCACCAGCCGCAGTAGCGGACGCCCGCCTCGGTGCCCAGGCGGCCGCAGGCCGGGCAGACCCGGTTCAGGGCACAGGCCGGCTCGCCGCCTTCAGCGACGGCTCCGGGGGCGACGGTGGTCCCGGTGGCGGTGAGCGGGCCGCCGATGGCCATGCCCGCGCGGCGCTGATGAACGGAGACGTACGTCAGGCCGTGCGGCCCGGCGGACAGGGCGCGGCGCGCCGTCCTCGGCAGCCACACCACGGTGCCGGGCGTCAACTCCCGGCGCCGCGTGCCGTCGTCGAGGTGCCCGCCGCCCTCGGCCACGACCAGGATCACGTCCACGTCGGACTCGACGTGCTCGGCCACCGAGGCGTCCGGCGGCAGCCGCAGGACGTTGGCGTCGAGCTGTCTGCCCCGGTCGGGCAGCCGCCACAGCGCACCGCCCCGCGCCTGCTCGGCGGGGTCCGCGAGCTCCGCGGCCCGTGCGGCCAGCAGCAGCACCCGGGGGGACTCGTGCACGTTCAACCACTCCTCCTCAAGCAGCCACTGCTCCTCGAGCGGCCGCCTCTCCTCGAGCGGCCGCCTCTCCTCAAGTGGCCGCCTCTCCTCAAGTCACCGGCAGGATAAGGCCGTTGTCGAAGGCGGCCTTGGCGAATCGCTCGCCGATGCGGCGGTGCGTCGCGGCATCCGGGTGGAGCGCGTCCGGCAGCGGGAGTTCGGCGACGTCGTCCGGGCCGTAGAGGTCGCGGCCGTCCAGGTAGTGCAGGTGCGGGTCGGCCTCGGCGCGCTGGGCCACGATCCGGGCGAGCTCGTCCCGGATGACGCTCAACGTCAGCTTCCCGTAGGCGGCTTCGGCCGGGTCGCCCGTCGCCCGGAACTTCACCTGCTCGGTGCCGAGCGTGCCGAGGTCCAGGGCGGTGGGGCCGGGGGTGTCCTCGTGGATGGGGCACAGGATGGGCGAGACGACCAGGAGGGGTGCGGTGGGGTGGCCCTCGCGGATCGTGTCGAGGAAGCCGTGCACGGCCGGGCCGAAGGCGCGCAGCCGCATCGCGTCGAGGTTGACCACATTGATGCCGAGCTTGACGCTGATCACGTCGGCGGGGGTGTCCCGCAGGGCGCGCGCGGTGAACGGGTCGAGCGCGGCGCTGCCGCCGAGGCCCAGGTTGACCAGCTCCACGCCGCCGAGGGCGGCGGCGTGCGCGGGCCAGGTGGCAGTGGGGCTCGCGGCGTCGGAGCCGTGGCTGATCGAGCTGCCGTGGTGCAGCCACACCGGTCGGCCCGGGTCCGGGGCGGGCTCCACCGGGGCGTCGGTGCGCAGCTCGATGAGTTCGGTGGTCTCGTTGTACGGCAGCCAGATCTCGACGGTCCTGAGGCCGTCGCCGGCCGCCGCCTCCGGGAGGCCGGTGAACCGGACGGTGCCGGGCGGGCCCGGCGTGCGCTCGGCGCCGCCCGCGGCCATGTCGACGGTGATGGTGTGGCCGCCGTCCGCACTGGCCTGCGCCATGAGCCGGCCGTCGACCAGCAGGTCGTACACACCGTCGGGGCGCGGCGGGACACCCACGTAGACGAGCCTGGTGCGCAGCACGTCCAGCTCGACGGCGGTGGCCCGGGTGCGGAACGCGAGCCGTACGCCCGAGGGATGGGTCTCGACCATGGCCAGCTGGGGGTCGGTGTTCTGGGCGCGGGCCCGGGCGGGGAGCCGGTGCGGGAGCACGCCGAGCTCGGTGGGCTCGACGTCGAGGGCGCCGCGGAGGAGGGCGGCGGTGACGGGAGTGGTGGTCCAGTCGTGACGGGCGCTCATGGACTGCCTCAACTTCTTGATCAATGTGGACGGGTACGGCGCTACTTGACGGTCCGGGTGGACCGACTGGACTGACCGGACCGGGTGGACTGACCGGACCGACTGGACTGATCGGCCCGACTGGACTGATCGGCCCGGGTGGACCGGGGAGCCGGCGCGGGCCAGTTCCGCAACATCGCGTCGAGGACGTCCACGAGGCGCTCCCAGGTCTCCTGCGTGCCCGGGGCGCTGTGGTCGAAGCTGCCGCCCAACTCCTGGCTGATGTAGCCGTGGAAGACACTGCCGAGGAGGCGAACGGCGTGGGTCTGGTCCGGCTCGTCCAGGTCGTAGCCGCGCAGGATCGCCCGCGTCATCTGCGAGTGCCGCGGGCCCGCGCTGCCGAGCGCCGTCTCCGTGTCGAGCCGCAGCTGCGTGGCCGCGTACCGGCCGGGGTGCTCCTTCGCGTAGTCGCGGTAGACGTTCCCGAGAGCGGCCAGGGCGTCCTTCGCGGCCCGTCCGGCAAGCGCCGCGGAGCCCAGCTCGGCGAGCTCCTCCAGGGCGAGCAGGGCGATCCTCGTCTTGAGGTCCTGGGAGTTCTTGACGTGCGAGTAGAGACTCGCGACCTTCACATCGAACCGCCTCGCCAGCTCCGAGACGGTCACCCGGTCGAAGCCGACCTCGTCGGCCAGCTCCGCGCCCGCCCGGGTCAGGCGTTCCGCACTCAGCCCTACGCGCACCATAAGCATCCTCACCTTCAGCTACGCCCATTATGCATTTGCCTAAAAGATTTAGGCAACTTAGCCTCGGGTTTATGAAGCCACTGACCGAACAAGAGATCCGTGCCGCGTTCGTGAACTGCAGCAAGGGCGAGGCCAAGCGCCTCAATGTGCCCCGCGACCTGGCCGAGCGGCCATGGGACGACCTGGACTATCTGGGCTGGCGAGATCCCCAGGCGCCGGACCGCGCCTACCTCGTCATCGAGCTGGACGGCCGTCTGCAGGGCCTCACGATGCGCGGCTCCGCCTCTGCCAACTGGATGCAGGCGCGCCGCAGCATGTGCTCGATGTGTCTGACCACCCAGTCCGGCGGCGTCTCGCTGCTGGTCGCCCCGAAGGCCGGGAAGGCCGGCAAGCAGGGCAACTCGGTGGGCGCGTACATCTGCAGCGACCTCGCCTGCTCCCTCTATGTGCGGGGTCTGCGGGACGCGGGCGCGGGGGCCCGGCTGCACGAGACGCTGAGCCTGGAGGAGAAGATCGAGCGGACGGTGGCGAACGTCGCGGCGTTCGTCGCGAAGGTCACGGCCTGAGAGCTCCTCGCGACGCGTCAGCCCCCGAGGCGCTCCTCAACGGTCAAGGAGCCTCCGAGGCCCCCCTCAACGGTCACGGCCCGGGGCCTCCTCGGCCCAGCGCGCCACTCCGTCCGTCAACCGCACCCGGGCCCGGGGCACCGGCGCCGGTTCGGACTGCGTCTCCACCGGCGCCGCGATGCCGGGCGGGGTGCCCTCGCCCAGGCCCTGGTGGACGGCGCACGTGCAGCCGGTCCCGGCGGGCAACACCGGGCAGGCCGCGGCCAGTTCATGGACGAGGGTCATGTCGTCCGCGGTGATGCGCCACCACCAGTACATGTCCCACGACGCGTGGTCCGCCACGTCCCAGCAGTCGTGGGAGTGGTGCTCGACCACGCCCCCGCCGCAGGCCGAACACGCCTGCAGGATCGTGTAGTCGAAGACCGAGCCGTGCCCGGCGCCCGCGTGCGGGGCGCCCCGGCGGGCCAGGGTCAGCAGCAGCGTGAGGGCGGGCGCCGCACAGCAGCGGGCGGGGCGGGCGGGCAGGGGGTGTGGCATGCGGGTCATTGTCGCCGAACCTCCCGGCGGGCCGGGCGCGGTGTTAGCCTGACTTCTATCTAACACTGTTAGAAGGAGGGTCACGTGACCGCTGAGGCATCCGCTCCGATCGGCCTTCCCGGTGGGCCCTACGATCCGCCGCACGCGCGGGTGCTGGCCCTCGCCGCGGCGAAATGGGCGGCCCAGCCCATCTCCGCGCTCGCCTCGCTCGGGGTGGCCGACGTCCTCGCCGACGGGCCGCGCCGGGTGGCGGACATAGCCGCCGCCGTGGGCGCGCACGCCCCCTCATTGCACCGCTGCCTGCGCGCCGCCGCCTGCGTCGGCGTCTTCGAGGAGCAGGAGGACGGGCGGTACGGGCTCACGCCCATGGCCGACTGTCTGCGGCGCGACGCCGAGACGCCGATCCGCAACTGGGTGCTGATGCTCAACGAAGGCCCGATGTGGGACTCCTTCGGGAAGCTCACCGAGACGGTGCGCAGCGGCAAGGCGGCCTTCGAAGTCGCCCATGACAGGCCCCTGTTCGAGCATCTCGACAAGGACGCCGCATTCCGCTCCGTGTACGAGTCGGCGATGGGCGAGCTCACCTCGGAGCTCGCGGCCGAGCTCGTCACCGCCCTCGACTTCAGCGGCTACGGCACGCTCGTCGACCTCGGCGGCGGGGACGGCGAGCTGCTCGGCACGCTGCTCGCGCACGCCCCGGACAGCCAAGGTGTGCTGGTCGAGCGGCCCCACGTCATCGAGCTCGCCCGCGAACGGCTGGCCCGGCTCGGGGTCGCCGAGCGGGTGCGGTGCGTGGCGGGGGACGCCACGGACGAGGTGCCGGGCGGCGGCGACGCGTATCTGATCAAGAACATGCTGCACTGCTTCGACGACGACACCGCGCTTGCCGTGCTGCGCAAGGTGCGCGCGGCCTGCCACGACGACGCGCGCCTCTTCGTCATCGAGGCCGTCGTCCCGCCGGGCAACGGCTTCCACTGGGCGAAGCTCATCGACATCGAGATGCTCGCCGACAACGACGGGCGCGAGCGCCGCGAGGAGGAGTGGCGGGACCTCCTCGAGCGGGCCGGATTCACCCTTGAGCGCGTGCTGCCCGCCACCCCGCCGCAGTCGGTCCTCGTCGCGCACCCGGCTCCGGCCCCGTACGCGACCCCGACCCCGGATTCCACCCCCAACTGACCAGACGACCAGGAGGTCTCACCATGCGTGCACCGTGGAAGGGCGACCCCGTCGAGCGGGCCCGCAACCGGGCCCGGCAGCGGGTGCTGCAGAAGAAGCAGGACGACGAGCAGGCCCGCAACCGCGAGCGCCAGGAGCGCGAGCAGGCGGAGCGCGACGCGCGCCAGGAGCGGCAGCAGGACGACTGAGCGCCGCGCACATTCAACCCCCGCCCACCTCCAACTCCCCGTCTATGACAGGGCGTTGGCCTCCTCCAGACGCACCCGCAGCCCGTCCAGCAAGCGGTCGAGCCCGTAGTTGAAACGGGCCTCGATGTCGGGGCGGGCGAGGCGCGAGCCGACCGCGACCACGTTCGGGTACTCCTCTTCGGAGAGGTGCGCGAGCCGGTCGCGGGCGGCCTCCAGGAACTCCATGGGGTCCGTGCCCCGCGCCACGTCGGCGGAGAGCGGCGACGTCTCGTGGAGGACGAAGCCCTGGACGTACTGGGTCAGGGAGTACAGCGAGTCGGCCGTGTCCTGGTCGCCGAAGCCCGCGCGGCGGACCGCGCCGAGGATGACCTCCGCGTGGTGCAGGAAGTGCGGGCCGAGCTGGAGCCGCCCCGCGAGGACGCGCCCCGAGTCGCGCTTGGACAGCAGGTACTTGCGGTACTCCTGCATCATCTCGCGCAGCTCCCGCCGCCAGTCGCCGTCGTCCCGCACCAGTGTGTCAAGCCGCAGATCGGCCAGAAGGGCATCGGCCAGGAGGTCCAGAAGCTCATCCTTGTTCCGGACATACCAGTACAAGGAGGGTGCTTGGATGGAGAGTTCGTCGGCCAGGCGTCTCATGGACAGGGAGTCGAGCCCGTCCCGCTGGAGCGTGCGCAGCGCTGCCGCCGTGACGGCTTCGAGCGTGATGGACGGCCGTGGCTGGCGGCTTGCCGAGTTGGCGGCGCGCTGAGCGGGCATGCGGCCGACTCCCTCCTGCGGGTGCTGTACGGGTTCCCTAATAATGTTAGGGGAACGGGGTGGCGGAAAGTAACTCTCCGCCACCCCTGTTGCCGTCCCGTCACCTACCGCAGGTGGGGCAGTACCTCGTCCGCGAAGAGCCGGAAGCTGCGCTCCATCGTCGGGCCGTCCTGGCCGCCGAAGTCCACCTGCCACAGGAAGGTGTCCACGGACAGGAACTCCTGGAGCCGGCGGGCCCGTTCGAGCACGGTCGCCGGCGAGCCGACGACGGCTGTGCCGAGGCTGCGGAAGTCGGCGATGTCGAGGTTGCGCAGCGTCAGGGCCATCTGGGAGTACGTGGGGTAGTCCTTCGACGACGTGTGCATCCACGCCTCGGCGGCCTCCGCCCATACGGTCAGGTACTCGCGCAGCAGCGGGTCGGCGGTCTCGTACGCCTCGTCGTCGGTCTCCGCGACGTACAGCGGGATGGAGACGGCGACGCGGGGGCGGGGCGCGTCGGGGGCGTCGCCGTGGACGTCCTCGAAGGTGTCGAGGTAGACCTCCACCAAGTCCCGTACGCCCGCGAGGTCCTGCTGCCGGGGCGGGGGCGTGACCAGGAGCCCGAAGCCCTGTTCGGCGAGCCAGGCGAAGCTCTGCCGGGAGCGGACGGCGGCGCCCCACACGGGAGGGTGCGGGCGCTGCACGGGAGCGGGCAGCGAGGTGGCGTCCCGGAACGAGAAGAAGGGGCTGTCCTCGGAGACCTTCTCCTCGGTCCACAGGCGCAGGACCGCGGCGATGGTGTCGTTGAACCGGTCGCGGCTCTCGTCCATCGACACCCCGAACGCCGCGAACTCGTACGGCATCCAGGCCCGCGCGAAGCCCACGTCGAGGCGGCCGCCGCTGAGCGCGTCGACCATCGCGGTGTGCGCGGCGAGCTGGATGGGGTGGTGGAAGGCGGGCAGGACGCAGCCGGTCATGAGGCGGATCCGGCTGGTCTGCGCGGCGACGGCGGCGAGGAAGGTCAGCGGGCTGGGACAGTAGCCGCCGTACTCCTTCAGGTAGTGCTCGGTCATCTTGACGTAGTCGAGGCCCGCTTCGTCCGCGAGCCGGGAGATCCGCAGCACGTCCTCGTAGTACTCGCGCGCGCCGCGGGTGGCGGGGCGGCAGTCGGGGAGCAGCGAGATGCCGTGTTTCACGATCGTTTCCTCTCGGTCGGGATGAGCAGCGCGAGATAGGCGGCGTCGGCGGCGAGCAGCGGCGTGAGGGTTCCGGTGCGCCAGTACAGGACGGCGTGCACGGCGGGGACGAGGAGGGCGGGCAGCCAGACGTCGGGGGCGGTGCGCCGCCCGGCCGGGACGGCGCGCACCTGCACGGCGGCGTGGGCGAGGACCGCGAGGCCGACGGCGGCCACGGCGCCCGCCCCCGCGAGGGCGCTCACCAACCCCGCCCGGAACGCGCCCTCTTCGGCGACCACGGCGACCGCGAGGGCCACCACGCCCCACGCGGCACCGGGCCCCGCCACCCGGGCCCGCGCCTCCTCGGCGGCCTGCCCTCGGGCGAGGCCCAGCCAGTGGGTCTGCCCGGCGGCGGAGGCCGGGCGGGGCGCCCGGCGCGGGGCCGCCCTCCCCCGCTCCCCCACCCGCACGGCCCGCGTTCCCCGCAGCGCCGCGCCCGTGTCCGCCACCACGCTCGCCAGGAACGCCGCCGCCGCGAACTCGCCGCAGCCCAGGGCGAGTCCGAGGAGCACGAGGGCCGCCGTGGTGCCGTCCGGGGCGGGCGGGTGCCACGGCAGGGTGCCGCACAGGGCGGCGGTCAGCGTCACCAGGCCCCCGGCGGCGGCCCCGGCGAGCGACCGGGCCCGGGCGGGCGGCACCGCCGTGAACCGGCCTGGCGCATGGCGGGCGAGCCAGGGCACCAGGACCCCGTACGCCCCGGCCGCCACCAGCAGGACCGCCGCCGCGGCCACCGCCCCGCTCATGAACCCGCCCTCTGTACGCGGGGCTTGGCGCCGGGAGCGCTCGCGGGAGCGCCCGGTCGCGGCGCCGTCGCCCGCACCGTGTTCTGGTAGCGCCAGATCCGCGCGTTGAACAGGGCGTGCGCCACCACCGCTCCCAGGACGGTGCCCGTCGCCAGGGTCAGCGCGAGCGCCACGCACGACAGCGGGAGCTTCGCCACGACCTGGGCCCAGCCGAAGAAGATGTGCGAGAGGGCGAAGGCCGCGGTGGCGAGGAGCAGTATCAACACCCGTAAGGACCAGGCGTGTTGATGGAGCGCCACGCCCGTCAGCGCGCCCCGGAACACGCACTCCTCCAGGACCCCGACCGCCACCAGCCACACCAGCGGCAGCGCCACGTCGCTGTCGCGGCGGCTGGCCGTCCAGCGCCGCTCCACCGCGGGAGCCGGGCCCTCTCCCCCGGCTCCCGCGGTGAGTTTCGCGGCCGCGCCCACCGCCCGCGTGGCCCGCGTACGAGGAGCGGTTGCCGTCGTGCGTACGGGAGTCGGCCGGGTGGACGCGCGCCGGGCGAACCGCCGTGTGATCGCCGTGTCGGCGGTGGCGATCAGCGGAGCCGCCGCCGCGCCGAGGACCGGGCCCGCCACCAGTCCCCAGACCGCCGCCTCCCGCCCGAGCGCGGCGGGGCCGAGCACGACCAGGCCGAACCCGGTCACGGCGGCGAGCACGCCCGCGTACACCTGGAGGGTGTGGACCCCCCGGTGGTCGAAGAAGCGCACGTGCAGGTGGGAGGCGAGCGCGAGGGCGGAGAACGCGCACAGCGTCAGCGCGGCCAGCGCCGTGGCGCGCAGCTCAGGGGTAGGGATGAGGGACGTCATCGGTGAAGCCCCCGTAGTCGGCGAAGCGCGGGTGGGCGGCGGGCACGGCGCTGGGCAGCGGCAGGCTGACCGTGTCCGGCGACCAGACGCGCATCGCGTGGAAGCCGAGGGCGCGCAGGTCACGGGTGGTCAGATCGGCGAAGTAGAGCTTTTTCCCGGTGTGTTGGAAGGCGTCGACGAGGCCGCGTACGGCCTCCTTGACCGGGCGTTCGTCGTCGGGCGGGAGCTCGGAGGCGGGTGTCTCGGTGTGGTGGGCGAAGCGCCGCTCCACCGTGCGGGCACCGTTGGACGTCGCGTACAGGCCGACGTTGCCCTCCAGGTCGTAGATGTCCCCGGTGTCGGGCGTGCCCTCCTGGGACTGTTCGACCGCGACCCAGGCGGCGAGCCACTGCACGCCCGCCGCCTCGAGGAGCGCCCGGTACATGGCGCGGGCCAGCGAGGCACCGCTGCCGAGGCCGATGGCGACCTCGGGGACGAGCCCGGCGGGCTGGCGCAGCAGGCAGGCGATGGTGAAGCCGGGCAGGTCGGGGCTGGGCAGGGCGTGGAACTCGGGGCGGGGCGCGGACGCCGGGAAGTAGGTGTCGACGATGCGGTCGACGTGCCGGGTGCGCGCGTCGGGCCGGATCAGCGCGGACTGTGTGCGGCCGTACCAGTGGCCCATGGCCGCGTCGACCTGGACGACTTCTTCGAGTGCCGCGCGCAGGGCGGCCGGTGGGGTGGTGTGGGTCGCGGTGCCCGTGGTGACGGCGGGCAGCGTCCAGGGCTCCTCGCGCCGGCGCACGTACCCGAGGAGGAAGCGCTGCGTGGGCACCCAGCAGGTGCCGCCATCGGTGAGGGACGGCACGCGGATCCAGCCCGAGGGGGCCTCGGGGTCGAAGCGGTCGAAGGGGAAGCCGTCGCGCTCGTACTGCTCGCCGGTGAAGAGCCGGAAGGCCGACAGGGGCAGCAACGGCTCGTTCTCGGCGGCCAGTTGCGCGTACGAAGCGTGCCGCTCCTCGAAGTGGCCGTCGAGCGCGGCGGCGTAGCCGGAGTAGCGCTCCAGGGTCTCGGCCAGCGAGCGGATGTGGCTCTCGAACGGGAAGATGCCGTAGCCGCCGATGTGGTAGCTGCCCGCCTTGGGCGGCGGCTGGTCCTGGCGGACGTGGACGCCGGTCATGTCGGCCGTGCCGACGAGGAGCCGGGGGCCGCCGGGGTAGCGGGTGAGGAAGCCCATCGACGTGGTGATGCCGCACAGCGGGTTGTGCATGCGGCGGCGCAGCCGGTGGACGCGGGTGTCCTCGTCCTGGTGGAGGGTCAGGCGCATCAGTCCTCCAGCCACGAGCGCGGGTCGAAGTGGAGGGTCTCGTCGTCCCGTTCGGGCACGGAGCCGCAGCCGGGGCAGCCGGGCAGCGGCAGGACCTCCTGGTAGGAGATCTCCATGCTCGGCAGATAGCAGCCGAGGACCTTCTGGATGGTGAACGTCGAGCCGCAGCTGAGGTAGTTGGTGGCTTCGAGGGCGAGGTGCGAGCAGAGCAGCTGCTGCACGGGGCCGTAGACGGGCGGCTCCCCGGCATGCACGGCGGAGCGGGCGAGCGCGGCCTTGTAGCGCTGGTATCCGGCGCTCTCGCGGAGGTTCATGGTGACGCGGGTCTCGAAGCACTCGAAGCAGGCGGAGCGCCCGGCGACCATGGTGGGCCCGACGAAGAGGAAGGGCCCGTCGATCGCCGCGTACGTCCAGTCGATCCCGGCGGCGCGGGTGAGCCGGTTGAGGAGCTGGGCGCGCACCGGGTCGATGGTCTTCTCGGCGAGCAGGAGATAGTGGCCGCGCCAGGGGGCGAGGAGTTCCACGGCTTCACCGAAGGCGAGCCCGTCGTGCAGGACGGCCGGTGCGAGGGCGTCGAGGCGGGCTCGTACGGGGTGGTCGGGGCCGGGTATGAGGGTGTCGCCGGTGACGTCCGGAGGGAGTAACGCGGCGGTGCGTTCGGTGAGTTCGCCGTCGCCGAGCAGGATCACGCCCTGGGCGACGGGCTGTTCGGGGCGGGTGCCGAGGGCGGCCATGCCGTCGAGGTAGGCGTCCAGGGCGTTGCCGGGGCCCTCCTCGATGGCATCGAGGCCGTAGAGGTGGTCGACGAGGGCCTCGACCTCGACGCGCGACACGCCTTCGCGCTTGGCGAGGTCGCGGCGCGAGAGCGTGCCGTCGAGTCCGCTGACGAGGTTGAAGAGCTTGCCGGAGCGGGAGTCGTCGGTGAGCGTGTAGGACTTGGCGTTCCACACCCCGGTGCGCAGTTCGACGACGTCGGGGCTGTGGCCGACGACGGAGAACGAACGGCGCACGCGCGGCTGCCGGTTGTCTGTCATGCGTGGGGCCTCTCTTCTGCCTGGTCCCTGGTGGTGTCGAGTGGGCGCGCGGGGGGTCAGCCCGCGCCCAGCAGCACGGTGTGGAGCAGCGTGCGGTGCACGCCGTCGAGGTGGAGGGCGGCGTGGGCCTCGTCGTCGTAGAAGCCGGAGAAGTCCACGCTCTGCAGCCCGAGCCCGGTGGCGGCCAGATGGGTGTTCTGGGCGATGCCGCCCGACTCGTGGAACATCGAACGCATGCCCCGTGGGCCGTACTTGCGCATCGAGCGCCAGGGATTGCCGATCAGCAGGAGCACGGCGCCCGCCCGCTCGAAGTCGATCGAGCCGTCCTGCGGGTCGAAGGAGGCGAGGAGCTCGGGCAGCGTCTCGGGGCCCGCCTGCGCGGTGAGGGCGTCCTCGACGGGCAGATAGCGGTGCAGCCCCCGCTCGAGGCCGGTCACGTTCAGGGCGGCGAGCCAGAGCTCGACGGGGTAGAGGCCGCCCGCGCTGGGCACCGTGCGGAAGCCCATGGTCAGCGGGGCGCCGTCGGCGAGTTCGATGTCGGCCTCGGCCGTGACGCCGCCCGCGAAGCGCAGCACGGTGGCGATGTCGTCGAGGGAGACCGGGGCGCCGGTGAAGTCACGGCCGCTGCGGCGGCGCAGCACGGTCTCGGCGAGCCCGGCCGGGGCGTCGGCGCCCTCGGGCAGCGGGACGCGGGGCGCGCCCTGGCGTGGCAGCCGGTCCTGGCGGGACTGGACGACCGCCATGACATCGGAGAAGTAATAGCCGATGGACAGCAGGGCCTCGCGGTCCCAGCGCCGCATTCGAGTTGCCAGCAGAAACTCCTCCGCGATGCGTTTGGCACCGTCTGCTGACTGGTTTTCAAAACGCATCGAGTGGGTTTGCAAACCTACAGCGTTCACATGTGGACTCATCGTGCGATAGGCACTCGCGGCAACCGAGGACCGCACAAGTCCTGAATCTGCGGGGGTCTGCGCATCGCTCATGTAATTGCTCCTCGCATTTACCCGCCGCTGCGGACTTAACCATTGTTGTCAGAAGTGACGAGGGGGCCGGCGCGCCGCGGGCCCGTGACCCGCGGCGTGCCGGCCGTCATCAGTTACTTGCGGACAACGGCTCCGCAGCAGCAGGAACAGGCGCCAGGAACCAGAACGGCACCTTCACGACCTGCGCCGAACGGCTCAAGAGCGGCCTGCGGGGTGCTGTTGCGGTGCTCCGCCGTCTTCTCGGACTGCAGCTTCATGACCATCTCCTCGTGTTGGGATACGGAGGGTGGATTCCATGTGCACGAAGGGCATCCGGCCACTTTCACCGGAAACCCCCGGTGAGGTCGGTGAGTCTGTTGAGCAGAAACTTCCAGCCTCACAGCGTCGCAACCTAACAGTGTTTGTCAGCCAATGCAAGGCCGCCCCGAACGAGCTTAAAATGCCCGAACGGACAACAAGCGGCACGCTATATTCCACTTGACGAAGCCTTTTGACGGGTCATACCGGACCGTTATTGCGTGGCGCCCCCGGCATGCGTTACCAACGACGCCATGGCCTTCGAAGACGCACCTCCGGTTGATCTGCTCGATTCCGCATTCATGGCCGACCCGGGGCCGGGCTACGCCGACCTCCACCGCACGGAGCCGGTGACCCGCGTGCAGCTGCGCCCGGGCCTGAACCCCTGGCTGATCACGGGCTACGACGTGGCGAAATGGGTACTCTCCGACCCGCTGTTCAGCGTCGATCCGGCCAGCACGGAGGAGCCGGTGCGCGCGGCCATCGCGGTCGGCCGCGCCGAGGAGAAGACGGCCCTGCTCGGCCGTCATCTGCTCAGCGTCGACCCGCCCGACCACACCCGGATGCGCCGGCTGATGTCCCGGGCGCTCACCGCCCGGCGGATGCTCCAACTCCAGGGCCCCGTCGAGGCGTTCGCGGAAGCACAGCTGGACACCCTCGCGGGCCGCGCCGACTTCGACGTCCTCGGGGAGTACGCGCTGCCGCTCGCCGTCGAGGTGATCTGCGAGCTGATCGGCATCCCCGCGGCCGACCGGCAGATGTTCAAGGACTGGGGCGCGCTGCTCGTGCGCGCCGAGCTCCAGGACGACGCGTCCTTCGACCGGGCCGCCGACGAGATGGCCGGCTACTTCGTCCCGCTGCTCGCCGCCCGCCGCAAGGAGCCCGCCGACGACCTGGTCAGCGCCCTGGTCTCGGCCCACGACGAGGAGCACCTCGACGACTACGAACTGATCTCACTCGTCTACCAGTTGTTCTTCGCGGGCCATGAGTCCAGCGCGTACCTCATCACCAACGCGACCCTGCGCCTGCTGTCCCACCCGGACGAACGCGCCGCCCTGGAGCGGGATCCCGCACAGATCGAGCCCCTGATCGAGGAGGTGCTGCGTGTCGACGGCCCGGTGAAGGTGCCCACGTGGCGCTTCCCGGTGCGCGATGTCGAGCTGTGCGGACGGAAACTGCGTGCCGGGGAGCCGGTGCTCGTGCTGCTCGGGGCGACCGGCCGTGATCCGCGCCGCTTCCCCGACCCGGACCGCTTCGCCCCGGACCGCTTCGAGAGCACCCGCGCGGCCGCGCAGCAGCACCTGGCGTTCAGCCATGGGATCCACCACTGCATGGGGGCCGCGGTCGGCCGCATGGAGGGGCGGGTCGGAGTGGCCCGGCTGTTCGCGCGCCACCCGGAGCTGCGCCTCGCCTGGGCTCCGGAGGAACTGCGGTGGCGGGACAACCTGATGATGCGGGGCGTGTGCGAACTGCCGGTGCTCGTACGGGAGTGACGGTGCGGGAGTGACGGTGCGGGAGTGACGGTGCGGGAGTGACGGTGCGGGGAGACGCGTCACTCCCGTGACGGGAGTGACGCGTCGAACGCCGGACGGGCTCGGCCGACGGGGGATCCGATCCGAGCCCGCCCGGCTGTCTCAGGTGCGGTCGCCCGCGGCGACCTCGGCGGCGGCCGTCGCGTCCGCCGCCGTCTTCTCGTCCTCGATGTCGGTGCGGTCCCGGCCGCGGACGAGGAAGTAGGCGATCACCGCGGTGACCAACAGCAGGGCGCCGCCGACCCGTTCGGCCAGGTGCAGGCCGTCCACGAACGCCTCGTTGACCATGTCGGTGATCCGGGGGTCGCCGCCCTGGCCCGTGCTCTGCGCGCCGCCCGCCTCGACGGCCTTCACGACGCTGTCGCGCGCCTGGGCCGGAACCCGCGCCTCCGTGAGCCGGTCGCGCACGCTGTCGGTCATCTTCGTGGTGAGCAGCGTGCCGAGCACGGCCACTCCGAAGACGCTGCCGAGCTGCCGGGTGGCGTTGCTCGCGCCGGACGCCATGCCCGAGCGGGCGGCGGGCACCCGCATCATCACGAGGGTGGAGATCGGGGTGAGGGTCAGACCGATGCCGAGCCCGACCAGGAGGACCACCCACCAGTACTCGGAGTAGCGCGCCCCGGTCCCGTACAGGGATGCCCCGAACATCGTCATCGAGGCGAAGAAGATGCCGAGCCCGAGCGGCACGGCGCCGCCGACCCGGGTGGTCATCCAGCCGGCGATCGGCGCCGAGACCATCGCGAGGAGCATGCCGGGGAGGATCGCGAGTCCGGCGCCGACCGCCGACCAGCCGAGGACGGTCTGCAGCCACAGCATCAGGAAGTACGTGATCGCGAACAGACCGAAGTACAGGACGAATCCGGCGAGCACGGAGCCGGTGAAGACCCGGTCGCGGAAGAACGACAGGTCCAGCATCGGCTCCTTCACCAGCGTCTCGGTGAGGAGGAAGGCCACCAGGAGCACCCCGCCCGCCACATACGCGCCGACGACGAGCGAGTCGCTCCAGCCGCGCGAGCCGCCCTCGATGGTGGCGTACACGATCGCGGACATGGCGGCGATGGAGAGCACCAACCCGGCGAGGTCCAGGCGCCGTTCGGGGTTGGACGACTCCGGTACGTCCCGCAGGCCCATGACCAGGCCGAGCACGGCGATGGGCACGTACATCCAGAAGATGCCCTCCCACCCGAAGTTCTCCACCAGCGGCCCGCCGACCACCGGGCCGAAGGCGACGGCCGCGCCCGCGACGGCGGCCCAGATGCCGATGGCCGTGCCGCGCTCGCCGCTGTCGGTGAAGACGTGCCGGATGATCGAGAGCGTGTTGGGCATGAGCAGCGCGGCGCCGACGCCGAGCACGGCCTGCCCGGCCACCAGGACCCACACGGATCCGGCGAGCGCGGAGAAGACCGAGCCCGCGAGGAAGACCGTGAGGCCGGCCAGGAAGGTCCGCTTGCGGCCGAACCGGTCACCGCAGGCGCCGCCGGTCAGCATGAGCGCGGCGAACGCCAGGGAGTAGCCGCTGATGACCCACTGGATGTCCTGGATGCCGCCGTTGAGGTCGTCCTGGATGTCGGGCAGCGCGGTGCTGAGCACCGTGCTCTGCAGCATCGTGAGGGCCAGCGGCACGCAGAGCGCCGGGAGCGTCCGGTACGGGCTCCGGCCGGATCGGGCGGGGGTGTCCACCGCCATCGCACACCGTCCTGTCGGGTTGGTCTCGCAGATCGTTCTCTAACACTGTTAGACCACTCTAACAGTGTGAGTCTGCGACGTGAAGCGTCTCGCTCCCCACGACGTGAAGCGCCCCGCCCGCCACGACCTGAAGCGCACCCCCACTCGAACGGCCCGCCACTCGAACGGCCCGCGCGATCTCCCCGGGGGCCCGGGCACCGGCCAGGCTGGGAGCCATGACCGCCCCCAAGGCTCGGACAGCCGCCGTCACGGAGCACGGCCCCGACCCCGAGGCGACCGCCGACGCCCGCCGCTGGAAGGCCCTCGCGGTCTGTCTGACCGCCGGGTTCATGACGCTCCTGGACACCTCGATCGTCAACGTCGCGCTGCCGTCGATGGAGCGGGGACTGCACGCCTCGCAGGCCGACCTGTCCTGGGTGGTGTCCGGGTACGCGCTCACGTACGGGCTCGCGCTCGTACCGGCCGGGCGGCTCGGCGACCTGCGCGGGCGCCGGACGGCGTTCCTCACCGGCCTCGCCCTGTTCACCCTCGCCTCGGCGGCCTGCGGACTCGCGCCCTCATCGGGCTGGCTCGTGGCCTTCCGCCTCCTCCAGGGCGCGGCGGCCGGGTTCGTCTCGCCGCAGGTCTCCGGCCTGATCCAGCAGCTGTTCCAGGGCGCGGAGCGGGCCCGGGCCTTCGGGATGCTCGGCAGCACCATCGGCATCTCCACGGCCGTGGGCCCCTTGGTCGGCGGTCTGCTCATCCAGGCGTTCGGCACGGACTCGGGCTGGCGCTGGGTGTTCTTCGTCAACCTGCCCATCGGCGCCGCCGCGTTCGCCGCAGCCCTGCGCCTGCTCCCCCGCCGCTCGGCCGCCGAGCGCCGTGGCGGTGAGGGCTTCGACCCGGTCGGCGTGCTCCTGCTCGGCCTCGGCGTCGTCGCGGTGATGCTGCCGCTGGTGCAGGAGCAGGAGTGGCCGGGCCGCGGCAAGTGGGCGCTCGTCCCGCTGGGCGTGCTGCTCCTGCTCGCCTTCTGGCTGTGGGAGCGCCGCCAGACGGACCGGCAGCACGCGCCGCTGGTCAACGTCCGCCTCTTCCGGCTCCGTTCCTTCTCGCTGGGTGCGCTCCTCGCCCTGGTGTACTTCGCCGGCTTCACCACGGTCTTCTTCGTCTACACCCTGTTCCTGCAGAACGGGCTCGGCTACAGCGCGCTCGAAGCGGGCTGCGCGTCCGTGCCGTTCGCGGTCGGCTCCGCGGTCGCCGCGGCGGCGGGCGGCCGCCTCGTGGTCCGGCACGGCCGCAAGCTGGTCACCTTCGGCCTGCTCGGCGTGGCCCTCGGCCTCACGGGCACCATCGTGGCCGTCCGTCTCGTCCCCGGCCCGCACGCCGCGTGGGCGACGGCTCTTCCCCTGCTGGTGGCGGGACTCGGCTCGGGCCTCACGGTCTCCCCCAACACCACGCTCACCCTCTCCGAGGTCCCGGTGCGCCTCGCGGGCGCGGCGGGCGGCGTCCTCCAGACCTCCCAGCGCATCGGCTCCGCCGCGGGCATCGCGGCGGTGGGCGCCGTCTTCTTCGCCCACGTCGGCAACCACGACCACTGGGCGGACGCCTTGCAGCTGGGCCTGCTCACGGCGCTGGGCTTCGTGGTCGTGGCGCTGGTGGCGGCGGTCCTCGACCTCCGGGCGGAGGCGCGGCAGCGGGCTTGAACCGCGGATCGCCTGTGACCCGCGGGCGTGAACCACGGATCGCCTGCGACCGCTCCCGCCGCTACGACGGCTGTGACCGGCCGGGGTGCCGGGCGAGCTCCACGAGGGCGCGCGCGAAGGCCGAGTCATGCGTCCCCTGCGCCAACTCCTCCGTGAACAGCCCCGTTTGGTGGTGCGGCGGAATGCCCGCGCCGTCGAAGGTCTCGCCGGTCGCGGTGCGGAACTCCTCGTTGGGCAGGCCGAACGTCCACCCGTTGGGGAGCCTGCGCTCCAGTACGTCGGAGAAGACGCCCTGGGTGTTCCGGCCGATCCGCACGGTCGGGGCCGGGCGGTCCATCAGCGCCTGTGTGAGGGTCTCGCCCGCGCTGTACGTCTCGCCGCCGGTGAGGACCGCGAGCGGGCCCGGGTACCGCTGCCTGCCGAGAGCGGGGTGGACGTGCACGGGCTGCGGGCGGGTGAAGTGGGCGGGGTCGGCCGGGTCGTCGCGGACGCGCTTGGCGTACGCGAAGTACGGCCGGTCGGCGAGGCGCCCGGCCACCTGGAGGGCCAGGGCGTCGGAACCACCGCCGTTGATGCGCAGGTCCAGGACGAGACCGCGCGGGCCCGACCGCACGGCCTCGGTCAGCGCCTCGTCGAGGGCGGCGCTGTCGGCCGTGTAGTCGTCCCCCTTGTCGGTGTAGCCACCGAAGCCGGAGATGCGCAGATAGCCCTGCCCGGCGGGGAGTTGGGCGTATCCGATGCGGCCGCCCGCGAAGGGGCGCAGCCGCTCGCCGCCGAGGTCGATCCGCTCGATGTGACTCCGCGCGCGCTGGTCGAGGGCGGCGGACGGGATCTCCGTGCCGGGCCGGCCCTGCCCGAAGTTCCCGGTGTCCCCGGCGCGCAGCGACACATGGGCGTCGTACAACGGACTGATCATCTCCCGCAGTACGGCGAAGAGTTGGGCGTCGCTCATCCCCTCGTGGATCCGGGGCCGGTACCGGTCCCGGACTGCGCGCCAGTCGATGTTCTTCGCCTGGAAGAACGGATAGTTCTCCGCGAAGGTCTGCCAGAAGACGTCGAAGGTCGCGCGCTTGCCATGAGGCGCCGACTCGCCGCAGCGCTGCGGCAGTTCCGTCACCCGCCGCAGGGTCCGGTCGCCGGTCGAGCCCTCGTAGTGCAGCGTGGCCCGCGCACCGCCCTTGCCGGGACGCACCTGATAGGTGTTTTCATCCCCCTCGTACGTGACGGTGCCCGCCGCCCCGCCTCCGGTGCGGCGCGCGGTGTCGCCGGGCAGGCAGCTGACGGCGGTGGTCTGGTACGTGCGCAGGGTGCCGTGCCCGATGGACAGGACCGTACTGTCGCCCTGGACGCGCCAGACGCCTCGGACATCGGGCGATGCGCCGGGCCGTGCGGCGTGAGCGGGTGCGGCGGCCGTCGCCGTGCCGCCCACCATGGTCAGCAGGACGGTGGCGGCGAGCACCTTGGACGTCCGCGCCCGTCGCGTCGGTGAGTTCTCGGGGTGCACGATCTCGCCCTTTCCGTCGGCCACTTGGTTCATCCGGCCACTTGATGCGTCGTCTCAATGATCGTCACGGTGACCGATGCCGCGACATCCCGCTGACCCGTCGGTCCGTACGGGGGAAGACCCCACCACACATCGACGTAGACACTGTCTACGCGCGAGTGGTAGACAGTGTCTATGAGCCAGCGGAACGAGCACGGAGCGCAGGGAACGCAGGACGCACAGGGAGCACAGGACCAGGGCCTGCGCGCCCGCCTCGTCGAGACGGGCGTCGACCTCGTGGCCCGCGAAGGCGTGGCCGCGCTCTCGCTGCGGGAGATCGCCCGCAGGGCGGGCGTCTCGCACGGCGCGCCCCGCCGCCACTTCCCCACCCATGTCTCCCTGCTGTCCGCCATCGCACGGCAGGGCTTCGCGGACCTCGCCGAGGAGGTGGCGACGGCGCTGGCCGGGGGCGCGGGAGGCGGCAGTACGAGCAGCCCCGCTCCGCGCGCCCAGCTCGCCGACCTGAGCCGCACCTACCTCCGCTTCGCGCTCGAGAACCGCGGCATGTTCGAGCTGATGTTCCGTCACGATCTGCTGGAGTCGAAGGAATTGGGGCTGCGGGACACCAGCCTGCCGCTCTTCGCCGTCTTCGTGGACCTCGTCGCCCGGGCCCGGCCCCCGCACGGCGCCGAGGCAGC
Organism: Streptomyces sp. NPDC059009; assembly: GCF_042740175.1. Taxonomy (NCBI): domain Bacteria; kingdom Bacillati; phylum Actinomycetota; class Actinomycetes; order Kitasatosporales; family Streptomycetaceae; genus Streptomyces; species Streptomyces sp. NPDC059009. Next base: position 73,322 of record NZ_JBHYJB010000010.1, read on the forward strand.
CGTGATCGCGGGCGCGCTCTGGGCCAACCTGCACGGCATCGCTCAACTGTGGGGCTGGGGAAGCCTTCAGCTGGCCACCGGCGCCGACGACGTCGAGCCCCTGCTGCGCGCGGCGCTCGACGCGCACCTGGGACCGGAATCCCCCGCACATCCTGGGCCGGAACCCCACGCGCGATGACGTCCCGCCTCCACACCGCCACCCGGCGAACCGCTCACGGCACCCACGGCACCCACGGCACCCGGAACGGGGCCCATGACCCCAGCCCAGCCTCACCCCCGGAGCCCAAAACACGATGACCCCACCCCTCCACACCGCCACCCTCCGCACCACCGGCCGACACCACAGCGACCGGGGCCGGGGCCACAGCCCCCGCCTCACCCTCACCGCCAGCGTCACCGGCGCCGTGGTGGTCGCCCTCGACGGCACGGTCCTCACCGTCGCCCAACCCGCCCTGCGCCACGACCTCGACGCCTCGTTCGCACAGGTCCAGTGGACCAGCACCGGCTACCTCATCGCCGTGGCGAGCCTCCTCGTCTTCGCCGGGCGGCTCGGCGACCGCTACGGCCACCGGCGGCTCTTCGCCCTCGGCACGCTCGGCTTCGCCGTCACGTCGGCCGGGATCGCAGTGGCCCCGGGCATCGGCCCGGTCATCGGACTCCGCGTCGCCCAGGGCGTGTTCGGCGCGCTCCTGCAGCCCGCCACGCTCGGCATGCTCCGCGCCGCCTACCCGCCCGACCGGCTCGGCCGGCCGCTCGCCGTGCGCACCGCTGCCATCGGCCTCGCGGCGGCCACGGGTCCGCTCATCGGCGGCGCGCTCACCACCCACTGGGGCTGGCGGTCCGCGTTCGTCCTCAGCGCCGTCCCCGCGTTCGCCCTCGGCGCGCTCGCGCTGACCCTCCTCGTACGGGAGGCAAGGGAGGCACGAGACGCACAGGAAGTACGGGAAGCGCGGGAAGTGCGCGAAGCACAGGAAGTACGGGAAGTGCGCGAAGCGCGGGGCGACCGCCTCGACCTGCCGGGAGCCGCTCTCCTCGCCCTGACCCTCGGCTGTCTCGTGCACGCCTGCGTAGGGCTCCCCGACGCACCGCTCATCTCACATCCCGTACTCAGCACGGGAGTTGCCCTCGCCGCGGGCCTCGCCTTCGTCCGGCACGAGCGCCGCACCGAGAGCCCTCTCGTCCCCGCATCCGTGTCCGGCTCGACGGCGCTCACCTCGGCCCTGGCCGTCCTGGTCACCGCGTCGGCGGCGATGTTCGGGGCGCTGTACGTGGCGACGTACTTCCTTCAGGACGTACTCGGACTCGACCCGCTGCAGAGCAGCCTGCGCGCACTGCCGCTGGCCGTGGCGATGGTGGCGGCCGCCCTGCTCGCGGCGGTGCTGGAGCGCCGCCACGGCGCCCGGCGCACCACGGCCGCCGCGATGGCGCTGCTCACCCTCGGGGTGCTGGCCCTGTCGCGGCTCGGTCCGGACTCGGGCCCGCTCGCCATCGGCGGCGGCTTCCTGCTGCTCGGCGCCGGATTCGGCACCGTGATGGTCACGGCGACCACGGTCGTCGTACGCCGTGCCCCGGTGGCCGACGCGGGGGTGGCGGGCGGTCTCCAGCAGACCGCGATGAACGTCGGGCCCACACTGGGAATCGCCGTGGCGGGCACGGTTCTTGGGTCCTCGGGGTCCTTCACCTCGGCGATGGGGACTGCGCTCACGGTGCTCGCCGTGGTCGCGGGAGCGGGGGCCCTGCTCAGCGGACGGCTGGGGGCGCCCTAGGGCCTGTCCGGCGGGTCTTGCCGCGGTCGCGGGCTGTTCCACGCCGATCTGCGGCGTTGTCGTCGGTTGCCAACGCTCCGCGTTGTCGCCCTCCTCCGCCTTGCATCTCGACGCACCACAGCCCGCTCACCAGCGACGGACGGCACAGCTCGGAATCATGCGGCCTGATCCGCCGGACAGGCCCTAGCCCGCAGCGGGAGCAGTGCCGGGAGCGGGGAAGTCGGCGAAGCCGGGCGCCCCCGGCTCCGACGGCAGCCTGGCCGCGCGGGCCGTGAAGCTGATCGCGTGGTACCAGCCGCACAGCATCAGCAGATCCAGGAGCTGCTCGGGCGTGAACTCCGCGGCGAGCCGGGCCCAGAGCGCGTCGTCGATGTCGTGGTCGGCGTGCAGCGCGTCGGCCGCCTCGATGAGCAGCCGGTCACGCTCGCTCGTCCAGCAGGGGTCCGTGGCACCGCCGTGGGTGAGCGAGCCGATCTGCGCGGCGGTCAACTCCGCACGCCCGGCGAACCGTTGGACGTGCACACCCCATTCATACGCGCAGCCGCACAGCGCGCAGGTGCGGTCGATGACGATCTCCCGGTCGCGCAGGCCCAGGCTGAGACTGCGGGTGAGCTGGTACGAGCCCCAGGCGTGCAGCGCCTCCGTCAGGCCGGGGTTCTGCGCATAGGTCCGGAAGAGCGCGATGGGCTCCTCGCCGGGCGGCATCATGCGCCGCAGCACTGACGCGACGTCAGGAGGGTACGGGGCGGCGACGGGTGGGATCCGGGCGGGCATGCGGCCTCCCTTCGAGCGCTTCTGTTTGAGAAGCGCTGATACGGAGGGAGGCTACTGCTTCTGTTTCCGAAGCGCCATCCTGGAGCTCAGCCGCTGCGGGCGGGATCAGCGGGCCGCGCACGTCCAGAACTCCCTCATCAAGGGGTTCGGCGTGGGCCCGGTCATCGCCACCTGCGTGAGCAGCACGGTGACGGCGCCGGTGGCCGGGACGAGGTGGGCCGTGGTGCCGGAGCCGCCGGTCCAGCCGTAGCGCCCGACGACGTGCCACGGCTGGCTCGGCTCGACGTCCACGGTGCCGCCGAAGCCCCAGCCCTGCTTCCCGGTGAAGAGCGCGCTCGCCGCGCGCTGCTCCGGCGTGAGGTGGTCCGTCGTGATGAGCCGCACCGACTCCCGCGACAGCAACCGCCGCCCGCCCTGGGTCTCGCCCCCGGCCAGGATCATCCGGGCGAAGGCGTGCAGGTCGTCGACGGTCGACACCAGGCCGCCCGCCCCGGAGGCGAAGCCGACCGCGCCGCTCCAGAGCCCGTCCGGGGTGTCGTAGGCCACCAGTTCACCGCTCTCCCGGTCCCGCTCATAGGCGGTGGTGAACCGGTCCCGGTCCACCGCCGCCACCTCGAATCCCGTGTCGGCCATGCCCAGGGGGACCAGCAGCCGCTCGGCGAGGAACTCCGGCAGCGGACGGCCGCCGACCCGGGCGACGAGCGTGCCGAGGATGTCGGAGCAGGTGTTGTACAGCCATGCCTCGCCCGGCTGGTACAGCATCGGCACCCGGGACAGCTCCGCCAGCCACTCCTCGTCCGACGCGAACTCCCGCGCGTGCGGGGCGCCCCGCGCGATCATGCCGAGGACCGGGGCGACGGCGGGCCAGGAGAAGTCGGACGGGAATCCCCATCCGGCGCGGAAGGTCATCAGGTCCTCGACCGTGACGGGCCGGGCGGCGGGGACCACGTCGTCGACCGGGGCGTCCGGCGTACGGACGACCATCGGCGCCGCGAGCTCCGGCAGCCACGGCGCGATCGGGTCGCCGAGGGCGATCCGCCCGTCGTCGACGAGCGCCATCACGGCCGCCGCGGTCAGGGGCTTGGTGAGCGAGGCGATGCGGAACAGCGAGTCCCGGGACATCGGACGCCCCGACGCGACGTCGGCGGACCCGACGGCCGCCACCTCGGTCTCGCCGCCGCGCGCCACGAGGGCGACCGCGCCGGGCAGGGTGCCGTCGGCGACGTGGGTCTTGAGGAGATCCCCGAGGCCGGCGGCTGCGTCAGCCATCGGGGACACGGGGGACACAGGGGTCTTCGGCGGCATCGGGGCACCTTCTTCGTCCGTGGGCGGCTGAGGGGGTCGACTCCCGTCGTGCGCAAAAATCATCGCCCGGCCGCACGGCGATCCGGCGCGGACGCCCCGGCACCCTACTCGGGGACGCCCAAAGACCGTATGAGTTGGGCGAGTTCCTCGCGGAAGAGCTTGTCGGGGCTCGGCGTCTGGCCGGCGAGGTGCCCGTAGACCTCCAGGGACACCAGTCCGTGCAGCCGGCCCCAGATGCGCAGGGCGAGGGCGACGGCGGCCGGGGGGAGGTCCGGGAAGGCGGGGCGGACCTTGGCGAGCAGGCCCTCGTCGAAGTCGGACCAGGTGAACTCGGAGTCCGCGTACCGCCGTTCGGCATGCGGCCAGGCCGCGGCCGCGAGCGCGGTGATACCGACGCAGACCCGGCGGGCGGCGTCCGGGGCGGGGCCGCCCTCGGGGGCGCGGTAGCCCGGCACGGGGTCGCCGTACACCAGCCGGAAGCCTTCGGGGTGGGTGCGCGCCCAGCCGCGGAAGGCGTCCGCCCACGCCTGGATGCGGGCGGCCGGATCCCCGGCGGGCGCGGACTGCCAGCCGGCGTCGACGGCGTCCGCGAGGGCGGTGTACAGGTCGTCGATGAGCGTGGTGACCAGGTCGTCGCGGGTGGCGAAGTAGCCGTAGATGGCGTTGGCGGTCATGCCCATCTCGCGGGCGATGGCCCGCAGCGTGATGGCGTCGGGCCCGCCCGTGGCCATCAACTCCAGCGCCACCTCTTTGATTTCGGCCGTCGTCTCGGCGCGCAGCCGCTCCCGCCGCCCGCCGCCGCCCGTACGCGTACTCCTGGTGCTCACCACGCGGTCACTGTACAGCGTCACTTCACTGCTTGCCGTACGAAAACTTCACACCGTATAGTCCCGGCACACCGTGCAGCAGATCGCGTCCAGGGCAGACCGCTCAAGGACCGATCAGCCCACGGCCAGATCCACTCAAGGGGAGAGTCATGCACATAGGAGTCATCGGGGCCACGGGCACCATCGGCAGCCGCGTCGTCACCGAGGCACTCGGCCGGGGCCATCACGTCACGGCGTTCACACGCGCCGCGGAAGGCGTCAACGAGGCTCGGCAGAACGTCACTTGGCGCAGCGTCGACGTGCTCGACGCGGACGCTGTGGCGGCCGCCCTGCCCGGGCTCGACGTGCTCATCAGCGGCTACCAGCCCGGCAACGCCGCCCGGGACATGGCCGACACCCTGGCCCGCTCGATCGCCGACCCCACGCTGTACGCCACCGCCGCGCGCTCCCTGCTGAAGGCGCTGGAGAGCCACCCCAGGACGCGGCTGATCGTGATCGGCGGCGCGGGCAGCCTGGAGATCAGGCCGGGGGTCACGCGGGCGGACGACGACGCGCTGCTGCACGAGACCCTCGACGCGGTGGGCCTGCCGCGGGAGTACGCGGCCGCCGTGCGCGGGCACCGGGACGCGCTCGATGTGCTGCGCACGTCCAACCGGCTGTGGACGTACTTCAGTCCCGCCGAGGACATCGCGCCCGGTGAGCGCACGGGCCGCTTCCGCATCGGCGGCGATCAGGTGGTCGTCGACGCGGAGGGGCGCAGCCGCATCTCGGCCGAGGACGCGGCCGTGGCGCTGGTCGACGAGGTGGAGCTGCCGCGGTTCGTGCAGCGGCGGTTCACGGTGGGCTACTGAACCGTCCCGCCTACCACCGCCACGGCCTCAACCACCCCTGCTCATAGGCATGTTGAGGCCGTCAGCGCGTGGCCGCACGCCGCGACCGGACGACCTCCACCAGCACCGGCAGCAGCGACAGCGCGATGATCAGGGCGATGGCGGGCAGCAGATACGTGTCGATGCTGCCCTTCAGGGAGTCGCCGAGACGGTAGCCGAGCAGGATGATCCCGATCGTCCACACCACGCCGCCCACGACGTTCCAGAGCAGGAACGCACCCGCGCGCATGCCGAGCACCCCGGCGACCGGGTTGAGGAACGTGCGCACGATGGGCACGAACCGGGCGAGGACGACGGCCTTCCCGGCGCCGTACTTGGTGAAGTAGGTCTCCGCCTTCGCCACGTACTCGGCCTTGAAGAGGCGCGAGTCCGGGCGGGCGAACAGCTTCGAGCCGAGCCGTGCGCCCAGCAGGTGCCCGACCTGCGCCCCGGCGATCGCGCACAGCGGCGCCCCCACCAACAGCGCGGGCAGCGAGAGATGGAAGCCGGGCCGGTCGAAGACCTCGGCGGCCGCGCCGGACGCGCCGACTCCCGCCAGGAACAGCAGCGAGTCACCGGGCAGGAAGAAGCCGATGAGCAGCCCCGTCTCGGCGAAGATGACCGCCAGGATGCCCGCGAGACCGAAGGCGGTGATCATCGACTGGGCGTCCAGCACATTGACGGCGAGTTCCACGAGGGCTCCTTCTCGAAGCGGTCGAACGACGTTGGTGGAAGGGCGTTGAGGGGATGGTTCTGGAGAAGTCCGCCCCGTTCAACACCCGGTCAACGACAAACCCGGTGAAACGTTGTAGGCGTCGAGCGGTCAAACACCCGGTGCGCGGACGAGCCTCCTCTTCGTAAGCTCCTCGGAGCCGACCACCTGCGGAACGATGAAGGACACCCGTGATGACCACTGATGCGCCCACCCGCCCCGCCGAGGCCACCGGCACCTTCGATCTCGGCGGTGACCTGCCCGTCCGCCGCCTCGGCTACGGCACCATGCAGCTGACCGGGCCCGGCGTCTGGGGCGAGCCCGAGGACCCGGCCGAGGCGGTGCGCGTGCTGCGCCGCGCCGTCGAGCTCGGCGTGAACCTCATCGACACCGCCGACTCGTACGGGCCGATCGTCAGCGAGCAGTTGATACGCAAGGCGCTGCACCCGTACGCGGACGACCTCGTCATCGCCACCAAGGGCGGCCTGACCCGCTCCGGGCCCGACGACTGGCGCCCCGTGGGCCGCCCCGAGTACTTGCGCCAGCAGACGGAGCTCAGCCTGCGCCACCTCGGCGTCGAGCGCATCGACCTCTACCAGCTGCACCGCATCGACCCGCAGGTCCCGCTCGCCGACCAGCTCGGCGAACTCAAGCTGCTGCAGGACGAGGGCAAGATCCGCCACATCGGTCTCTCCGAGGTCACGGTCGAGCAGTTGAAGGAGTCCCGCGCGTACGCGGACATCGTGTCCGTCCAGAACCACTACAACCTCGCGAAGCGCTCCGCGGAGGACCTCCTCACGTACACGGAGGCCGAGAACATCGCGTTCATCCCGTGGTTCCCGATGGCGACCGGCGAACTCGCCCGCCCCGGCGGCCCGTTGGACGCCGCCGCCAAGGATCACGGCGCGAGCCCCGCCCAACTCGCCCTCGCCTGGCTCCTGCGCCGCTCCCCCGTCCTGCTCCCGATCCCCGGCACGAAGAGCGTGGCGCACCTCGAGGAGAACACGGCGGCGGCCCACATCCAGCTCACGGACGCCGAGTTCGAGGCGTTGTCGGCGGCCGCCTGACACGTCGCGTGCGCACGGGGCGCCACGGAGGGACTCCCGAGGGACTCCCCTTCCGTGGCGCCGCACTTCTCCGTCACCTCCGTCACCTCCGTCATGGCTGGTACGGCGGCGGGGGCAGTTCGTTGTCGAGCAGGGCGCGGCCGAGGCCCGTCAGGGTGTGGTGGCTGTGCGGGCCCTGACGGTTCGTGCAGACCAGACCGGCGTCGCGCAGCACCCTGAGGTGTGCCTCGGCACTGGCGGCGGGGATGCGCAGGAGGCGGGCGATCTCCCCGGTGGAGGGACCGCTGCGGGCCGCTTCGAGTATCAGCGCCCGTCGCCGGGTCAACAGGGCGAAGAGCCCCGCCCGGTGGCCCTTGCCGCTGAGGCCGGGCCCCCACGTCACCCCTCTGTCGATGGGATAGACGACGACCGGCGGCAGCATCGGGTCCACCAGCGTGACCGGTGTCCGCCAGCAGAAGTACGAGGGGATGAGGCGCAGCCCGCGGCCGTTGAGGTGGACGTCCCAGGGCACGGGGTACTCCGCGGTCAGCTCGGGATAGTCCCAAGTAAGCGCGGGACGCAGCGAGTTGAGCAGTCCGTCCACACCGGCCTCCAGGTGGGCGCGGCTGCGCAGCGACCGGTCGGACTCCACGGTCGCCGACACCCGGTCCCACTCCGGCGCGACCATGAGCTCGTACATGCCGCGCATCGCCTCCGCGACGTCGTCGAGCCGCTCCCGGTCACCGTCGGCCGCCTCGTGGCACCACCGCGGCAGGGCGGGGTCGAGGCCGACCGCGAACCGCATGTCCCGGCTCAGCCGGAGCGGAGAGGTGTCCTGAACGGCCGCGAGGCCGTGGGAGATGTCCACGACCTCCATCGCCGGGGTCAGGAAGTCGGGGAAGTACGTGGACCGGTCGCTGACGATGGTGCGCAGCAGGGACCGTTGCCGCCGCAGCGCACAGTCGCTCCCGCCGAGCCGCCGCAGGGCCGCCTCCCGCCACGGCCGGAAGACCTCCCGCCCCCGCGACCCCGGCCCCAGCCGAAACAGCGCGAGCACCGTCTCCCACATGGGATCCGGCGCACTCGCCAACTGCACTCTCGCGAGGTCCTGTTCCGTGAAGTGGATGCGCAACATACCCGTCCCCCTGGGGTGTTCGACCACCGGGCCGCCGCTGCCACGGCTGCCACGGTACGCATCATGACCCCTGGACCAGCCGCCCGTGCGGCGTTGCCCCGCCTCTGTGACGTTTCATCGGTCAAGCGCGCCCACGAAGTTGAGGTACCCGAATGCGATCGGACACGCCCCGGCCCTCCACCTTGCGCAGATTGCGGATCGCCGGAACGCACAGCAGCGCCAGCGCCACCACCAGTGCCGTCGCCGCGTTGAACCACAGCACCTCGCGCACCCCGAAGAGCTCCGACGCGGGACCGGCGAGGGCCTGTCCCACAGGCATCATCGCCACCGATCCGGCCACCTCATAGGCATGCACCCGGCTCCGCACCTCGGCGGGCACCTGGGTCAGGATGCTGGTCGTCCACATCACTCCCCAAAAGGCGTTGGCCGCACCGGCGGCCGCCAGTCCCGTGGCGATCAGCGGCACCGGCAGACCGAGCGCCACCGACGCCGGCTGCAGCCAGTACAGGAGCAGCGCGACCGAACCGGCCCGCAGCGGGCGCACCGGCCGCACCCGCATGGCGATGAGCGCACCGGCCGCCATGCCGGCGCCCAAGGCCGAGTTGACCAGGCCCAGCGTGCGGGGGCCGTGCTCCGAGACGACCTCGGTCGCGATCAGCGGGATCATCGGCCCCCACGACGCGACCATGAGGACCATCCAGATCACGATGACACCCCAGAGCCAGGTACGGGACCGGAACTCCTGCCATCCCTGCACCAGATCGGACCGGAAGGAGCTCGCCCCCTTCTTCCCCTCCCCGTTGCCTGCCACGGACCGGACCGGTGCCGGCAGGCGCAGCAGTGCCAGGCAGACGGCGCTCATCAGGTACGTGAGGGCGTACACGACGAAGACCCCGCCCGGCTCGGTGAGCCCCACCAGCACACCGGCCACCGCGGGCCCCGCCATGGTCATCAGGGACTCGACGGTGCGGATGGCCCCGTTCGCGCCCTGCACATCCGCGGCGATCCGCGGGATGAGGGTGGGCAGGCCGGGCTGGAAGAGCGCGGCGCAGATGCCGTTGACGGCGGACAGCAGACAGATCTGCCAGACGACGACGTGGCCGGTGAGGAACAGCCCGGCCATGACCGCCTGCACGGCGACGCGGACCAGGTCGGCCCAGATCATCAGCACCCGGTTGTCCACCCGGTCGGCGATCACCCCGCCGAAGACGACGAACCCGGCGAAGCAGGCCGTCATGGCGGCCAGTACGCCACCCACCGCCCCGGCCCCGTGTCCGCTCAGCACCAGCCCGGCGGCCAGCGCCACCGGGGCCATCATGTCGCCGAGCCGGGCCACACCGCGGGCGGCGAAGAAGAGTGAGAAGTCACGGGACCACAGGCCCGCCGACGCGACGGACATGTCTCCGGGAGCACGCGTCATGATGGGCTCGGTGTCGCGGCCATCAGGCGCTTCGGGCAACTCAGTTGGCTCGTTGCCCGCAGCTGTCTCAGCGCCCGCACCTCTCTCAGTGTTCGCAGCTGTCTCAGCGCTCACCACACGGCACCGCCTCAATGCCCGCAACACGACCGCACGCCGCCCTGAGATCTCCACCGCCTCGCCCCCGCCCGACATCGTCACCGCCTCACCCCCGCCCGACCTCGTCACCGTCCCACCGCCCCCTGGCATCGCCACCGTCTCACCACCCCCTGACGTCACTCGGTGCGCAGCGCCGTCGCCGTACGGGCCCCGGCCGCCCACCCGGCCGGAAGCAGCGCGCCCAGCACCGCGAGCACGACGCCGCCAAGACCCAGCAGGATCAGCTGCGTCGGCGTGTACACATCGATGACCGCCGACGGCATGCGGGTGCCCACGGCGCGCCCCATCTCCGGCAGGACGAGGCCGTGCAGCACGTACCCCACCGGCACGCCCAGCAGCCCGCCGAGCACACCGAGCGCGGCCACCGAGGCGAGCACGAGGCTCACGGTCTGCCGGGGTGTCATGCCGATCGCCTTGCAGACACCCAGGTCGTGGACGCGCTCCCGGGTGTCGAGGACGACGGAGTTGAGTATGCCGAGTCCGGCCACGCAGACCAGCAGGAGGGTGAGCAGCACCGCCATCGCGTCCATGATGAGGATGACCCCCTTGCGCTCCGCCGGGGGGACGGCCGTCGCGTCGCCGCCCAGCGGCCGTACCGCCGCCGCGAGTTGGTGGGCGTACTCGTCAGCCGGGACGCCGGGCTTCAGCTCGACGAAGAAAGAACTGGGCTCGGCCGAGGGAAAGTTGGCCAGGTCCGCGTGGATCTCCGGCTCGTTGCCCGAGGTGTCGAAGGACTCACCCACGATCCGCAGGTCGGCGCTCTGCTTCTCGTAGGTCAGCCGCACGGTGTCACCGACCTCGGTGCTGGTCCGCTCCAGGAAGCGCGTGGGCACCACGACTTGTCCCTTGCCGGTGATCCAGTGCCCGGACAGCATCGCGTAACTGCCGTCGCGCGCATCGCCTTCGTAGAGGCTGGCCCGGACCGAGCCGGAGACCCCGGCCACGGCGACCTCGGTCCGGAGCTTGCCGTAGTACGACGCCGAGCCGGTCCGGGACGTGATGGCGGACCGCACCTTCGCCGGGTCGGCGGCCTTCGGCCCGGACGTGCCGGTCCCGCTGCCGTGCACGGGAGTCGGGCTTACTTCGCCGCTCCCGGCAGGAGGCGGCGCGGGCGGGGGCGCGACGTCGTTCAGTCCGACCGTCGTGACCGTGACGGCGGCACGGCTCTCGGGATCCTGTGAAGAACCGACCGCGCCCAGGGACGAGGTCAGTCCCACCGCGAAGGTCACCGCGACCGTGCCGAACGCCACCGCGAGCAGCATCGCGAGGGCACGGACCGGATGCGTGAAGGGGGTGGCGAGGCCATAGGTCACCGGCCGCGGCAGCGGCAGCCGCCCCAGCGCCCGGTGCGCCCACTGCCCGCGCCCCGTGCGCGGTGCCCGGCCGACCGCGATGGCCTCGACGGTGTGCAGCTTTCCGGCCCGCCGTGCGGGAATCAGCGCCGCGAGCCCCACGACGAGCAGGGTGGCGGCCGGCACCGCGACGTCCACCCACCAGGCCACCGTGAGCGAGACGGAGCCGTACACCGACTCGGAGTCAGCCAGCATCGGCATCGCCAGGAGGTTGCCCAGCGGGACCCCCACGACCGTGCCGACGGAGGCCGGGATCAGCGCCTGGGCCATGTAGGCGCGGACGACCTCGCGCGGGGTGAAGCCGATGGCCTTGAGGATGCCGATCCTGCGCAGGCTGGTGCCGACCGCACCGCTGATCACGCTGCCGACGATGACCACCGACATCACGATGCCGAGCACGCCGAAAGCCGTCACGAACGGGACGGTGGCCGCCGCACCCTGATCCGCGGCGCGCTTGGTGTCCAGCCAGGACTGTGTGCCGAGGAGCGCCCCGGGCCCCACAGCGGCGGTGAGCTTCGCGCGGCCGGCGAGGATCTGCTCCTTCGTGCCGGCGGAGTCGAAGCGGTAGAGCATCTGGCGCGTGCCGGGGTTGCCCCGCGACACCAGCGCGTCGACCTGCGCCGGGGTCGCCCAGGAGTCGGCGCTCCGGCCGGCCGACACGGCGAAGCCGACGACCGTGAGGGCCGGGGCATTCGCGGAGCCCGACGTCCTGAGGGTGGAGCCGACCTCGACGCCCGGCCCCTCGAACGACGGGCTGAGCACGATCTCGCCCGGCTTCCGCACCCACCGGCCGGACTTCAGTTCCACGCGGTCCACGTCACCGTCCGGACCGGACCGCCCGACCACGGTCAGCGCCGGCAGCCGGAAGCCCGACCGGTCCACCGGGCGGAACGCCGTGGCGGGGTACGGTCCCGCGCTCTCGGTGACGCCGTCCAGCTTCCCGGTCCGCGCCAGCCGCGCCGCACTCGCCTTGGCCGGGTCGAACTGTGCGGTGATGTGCGGACCTTGCTGCTTCTCGAAGGCGTGGTCGAAGGGCGCGGCCGCGGCGACCATCAGCGCCCCGGCGACCACGGCCGAGGCCACGGCCATCATCGTGGCCACGGCGATCACCACGGTCTGCACCCGCCGCCGGCCCACCCCGGAGCGCACGACCCGCCCCAGCGCACCGCCACCGAACAGGGTCACCGGCCGGCCTGCGCGTACGTGTCGCGGGCGGGACGACCGTCGACCAGGTGCAGGGTGCGGCTCGCGCACGCCTGTGCCAGCGCCAGGTCGTGCGTCACCAGCACGATGGTCTGGCCGCCGCGGTGCAGATCCAGCAGCAGTTCGCGGACGCCCTGGCCCGAGGCGGTGTCCAGCGCACCGGTGGGCTCGTCGGCGAGCAGCAGCGCGGGACGGTTGACCAACGCCCGGGCGACACCGACTCGTTGGCGTTCGCCTCCGGAGAGCCGGCCCGGGTAGGCGCGGGCGTGCTGCTGGATGCCCAGCATCTCCATGAGCTCACCCGCGCGGGCCGCGGCAGCGCGCCGGCTGCTCCCGGTCAGCTGCGCCGGGAGCTGGATGTTGTCGGTGACGGTGAGGTCGTCGAGGAGATTGAAGAACTGGAAGGCCATGCCGATGTGTTCGCGACGGAAGGTGGCGAGGGCGTGCTCGCTCAGCCGGTCGATCCGCCGCCCGGCCACGACCACGGCGCCGTCGGTCGGCTTGTCCAGGCCCGCGACGAGGTTCAGCAGCGTGGACTTCCCGCTGCCGGAAGGGCCCGTCACGGCGAGGGCCTCGCCCCTGGCGACCCTGAGGGTGAGCGGTCCGAGCGCCGGTGCGCCGGAGCTGTCGTAGCGCTTCGCCACACGCTCCAGTTCGATCACGTGATTCATGCGGGTCGTCCGTCCTTACGGTCGCGAGAGGCACCTGCCGTTGCCGACCCCGTGAACCTAGAAGCGGCCGCCCGTGGCGCGCGTCGGCCGCGGAACCGACATCTCGCCCTCCCCGCGGACGAGCCGTCCGCAGGGCCCTACCCGAGGAGGAGTCCTCCGGGACGACGCCCTGGTCAGAAAGGCGGACGCGGGCCGGGCACGGAGCACACACAATGTCCGGATGGAGACGGAAGCCGGGCGCGGCCGGCGTCAGCAGCTCATGGACGCGTTGCGCCCCGAGGCGAAGGGCGCGCCGCTTTCCGGGCGAGCGGTGCGCGTCGACGTGGTGCTGGCGGTCGTACTGACCGCCGTCGCCCTGTTCGTCGCGGTGCGCTACCCCGGCGACGGGCCGGTGGACATCAGTCCCCCCGCGGTCGACGTCGGGACCGGGGTCCCGGCTCCGCCGCCGCCCGGCCCGGCCCAGGCACCCGTGGAGGAAGACCTTCCCCCCGTGCCCTGGGCCCTGGTCGTCCTGTCGACGCTGCCGCTGGCCCTTCGGCGCCGGTATCCGCTGGCCGTGTTCGTGACGGTCCTCGCCGCGGCCCTGGCCATCGGCGGTTCCGTCTCCTGGATCACCGTCCTGGCCTGTGTCGTCGGCGCCTACAGCGCCATCGTGCACAGCCGGTTCCGGATCATGGCGATCGCCGTCCTGGTGATCGCCGCCGCGCTGTCCGGTCTCGCCTTCCGCAACGCGGACCCCCTGGTCCCGGGGTGGTCGAGCCCGGGGTTCGTGCTGCTGGTGGCCGGGATGCTGGCCAGCCTCGTCCGCTTCCTGCAGCTGCGGCTCGCGTCCAGCCGGGAGCGGGTCGCCGAGCTGCAGGAGGCTCAGGAGGAGGCCATGCGCCGGGCCGTCGAGGAGGAGCGTGCCCGTATCGCCGCCGAACTGCACGACGTCGTGACCCACAATGTGAGCGTGATGGTGATCCAGGCCGGCGCGGCCCGCAAGGTGATGGACGTGGTGCCCGAGCAGTCCAAAGAGGCGCTGCTGGCTGTCGAGGCGGGCGGCCGGGCCGCCATGGCCGAACTCCGCCATGTGATGGGCCTGTTGACGGTCCCGGACCATGAGAAGCCCGACGGCCTGGAGCCCCAGCCCGGGCTCGCCCGGCTCGATGCGCTGGTCGCACGGGTACGCGCCGCCGGGACGCCCGTGAGCGCCCGGATGTCACTGCCGCCGGAGCCGCTGCCCCCGGGGGTGGACCTCGCGGCGTACCGCGTCGTGCAGGAGGCGCTGACCAACACGATGAAACACGCACAGGGCGCGGAGGCGTCCGTCTCCATCGGTCACACCGACGACTTCCTGGAGATCGAGGTCACGGACAGCGGTGGCGCGCAGGGCTCCCCACCGGTGGAGAGCAACGGCCGCGGCCACCTGGGGCTGCGCGAGCGACTGGCTGTCTACAACGGCGAGTTGACGGCCGGGCCGACGCGAACCGGCGGCTACCGGGTCTCGGCACGCATCCCGCGGAGCGCGGAATGACCGGGGAGCGCGGAATGACCGGGGAGCACGGCATGACCGGGGAGCACGGCATGACAGCGGAGCACCGAACGACAGCAACCCGGCAACCGCTGCGCGCCGTCATCGCCGACGACCAGGCTCTCGTGCGCACCGGCTTCAAGATGATCCTGGCCGCGGACGGCATCGAGGTGACGGCCGAGGCGGCCGACGGTGCCGAGGCCGTCGCAGCGGTCCGCCGCACGCGGCCCGACGTCGTCCTCATGGACATCCGGATGCCGGAGATGGACGGCATCGAGGCCACCCGGCGCATCCTCGGGAGCGACGGCCCGCAGGAGACCCGGGTCATCATGCTCACCACCTACGACCTCGACCACTACGTGTACGCCGCGCTCACGGCCGGCGCCAGCGGCTTTCTGCTCAAGGACGTCACCCCCGAACACCTGGTCTCCGCCTTGCGCCTGGTGCGGTCCGGCGACGCGCTCCTCGCGCCCACGATCACCCGCCGGCTGATCGAGCGCTTCGCCCCCCACGAAGAACCGCGGACCATCGCTCCGCACCGCGACCTCTCCGGCCTGACCCCACGCGAACTCGAAGTCCTCCGCCTGCTCGCAACGGGCCTCAGCAACGCCGAACTCGCCTCGCACCTGTCCCTGAGCCCGACCACGGTCAAGAGCCACGTCGGCCGCATCCTGTCGAAGCTGGACCTGCGCGACCGGGTCCAAGCGGTCGTCCTCGCCTACGAGTCGGGCCTGATCGCCCCGGGCCGGGGGGCCTGACGGCTGCCCCCGGGCCGGGGGCCTGACGGCTGATCAACAGCCGGCCCTGCAGGCACCCTCACTTCTGGCGCACCGCGTCCGTGACCTGAGTAGACGATCTGGGGGTGAACAGGAAGGGCAGGCGCGGTTCGACGAGGGGTCTGAACAGGCGTCGTACGGGCGCGGACGACAACACGACCACCAGCACGACGACGACCACGGACAGGAGGACCTGCCCCGTCAGCCCGAGTGCCTGCAGGCTCGGGTACAGCCCGGCAGCCTCGGCCGCACGAACCAGCAAGCCGTGCAGGAGATAGGGGTACATGGTGGCGGCGCCCAGTGCGGTGAACGACGTGCGACGCCGAGGCACGCAGGCGAAGAACGCGGCGACCAGCACCGCACTCAGCGCGAAGATGCCGACTCGCAGGAGCAGGTACTCCTGCCAGCCCACGCCGAGTTCGTGGTAGGAGACGTCCATGGACAGCCAGTGGTCATCAGGACCGGGAGCCAGCAGGTACGCCCCGGCCCCGGCCAGGAACAGCACCGCGACGGCCACGGGGCGGGCTGCCGCGGTGCGCAGCAAGGTGAAGTGCCGGGCGTGCAGGCGCAGCCCGAGAACGAACCAGGGCAGGAACATGAGCACGCGGGGAAGCGCCAGGTCGTAACTCATCGTGGTGATTCCGGCGGTGAGTGAGATCAGCACGGCGACGGCGACGGGGTGGCGGATCGCCTGCCACAGGGGCGTGCTCAGACGCCAGAGGAAGAGCGCGATGAGGAACCAGCAGAGGTAGGTGGGCTCGGTGGGGGTGATGGCGAAGGGGTAGCCCCGTTCAGCGCTGTATGTGGCGGAGTACAGCGTTTCGAAGATGAGATAGGGGATCACCACCGTCTCGGTCATGCGACGCATCTGGGCGGGGCCGGTCGAGAAGCGTTGCGAGAAGTAGCCGCAGAGCAGGGCGAACGCCGGCATGTGGAACGCGTACACCACGGTGTGGACGGCTCGAAGCGCAGGGGCTCCGCCGATGATCTGCTCCCAGAAGTGCCCGAGGGCAACCAGGACGATGAGGAGGAACTTCGCGTTGTCGAAGAACGGGTCGCGCGCATCGGAGTGGGTCAACCGTGTCACGCCCTCAACTCGGCCGAAGGCGCAGTGGACTCCGCTGCCTGCCAGGGGGCGAGACGACTTCCCTCACGCGTGGCCCGGGTCCAGTACAGACGGCCGTCGAGACCGAGCATCGTGAGTGCGACACCGCCGGACGCCAAGGGGGCGCTCGAGGGCGACCCGGCAAGAGGGATGCCGGTACGGCTCCATCTCGGCCGGTCTTTCGCGGAGTCGGATGTGCTCCACGCCGTGGCGAGGTCTCCCGCTGCGGACCGGGCTGCGAGCAGCAGGCGGCCCCCTCCGTCGGAGACGACGCTCACCGGGCCGTACCCCCCTGTCCCTCCCAGCTCGTTCACTTCGGCGGACGGGCTGCGGGTCCGCGGACTCCGGTACCCGCATCGTGACGCGGGCACGAGGCGGTCTGCCTGGAGGCGAGCGGTCCTTACGTTCCCGGAACCGGGTTCGCGGAAGAAGATCCGGACGCCGTCGCGATCCTGCCGGACGGTCAACGGCAAGGTGGTGGGCGGCAGTCCGGTGGCCAGCGGGCCGCGGACGGATGCGCCGGTGCGGTCCTGGACCCAGGCCAGCACCGTGTGCGGCGTGGCGGCCAGCACATAGGTGCAGCCCGCGCCGTCCGTGCCGGTGACCGGATCACCGTGAACCGCACGGCCGCCCAGCTCGCGCCAGGCAGTCCAGGTCCCGTCCGGCAGTCGGGTGCACGAGGTCAGCTGGTGGCGGCTGTCGCGCAGGAACACCGTCACCGTGCCGTCGTCGCTCACCGACACCGCAGGGGAACTGATGTCGGACGTGCCGACGTCGTCGGAGAACTCCGGGGAGCCCAGGGATCGCCAGGGCGCGAAGGAGCCGTCCTGCTCCCGCTGGACGGTGAAACCCACCTCCCTGCGATAGTCAGCGGGGCAGGTACCGAAGAGGGTGCGGGTGCCGAAGACGGCGATCTGTCCGTGGGGGAGCCTCACGGCCTGGATGCCTGCGTCGATGCCGGTCTCGGTGAGGAACGCGGGTCCCCTCCATCGCACGTTCCTCTCCGGCCCGTGGCTGCCGGCCGGACGGTGCCACTGCGCGATGCGGCCGTCAAGCACGGCGTAGGCCCGGAGACTGTCTCCCCTGCCGGCCAGCAACCAGTTGGCGCCGGTGTCACCGGCGTGATGGATGCTGTGCGACCAGCGGTGTTTCGGTCGTGGGGGGGGCGGGGGGGGGGGGGCGCCCCCCCCCACCCCGCCGCAGAGGCGCGGGCGCGCCCAGCCCGCCAAATAAACAGAAGGGCGGGGGCGGGGGAGAAGAAAACAAAAAAAAA